>CAYTCZ010000005.1:14243-57434 GCA_964436315.1 uncultured Gaiellales bacterium
TGCCCGCGGAGCCGGGCTTCGCCGGGCGGGAGCGGCAGCCGTCCAGGGAAGCGTCTGCAGCGGACTCCTGACGGTTTTCTGGGGCGGTGCTCGCAAGCGAGACGAGCCCGAGGGACGAAGGGCAGTACACCAAGGTACGACCAAGCCCCGAGGGCGAAGGATCGCGCCGCGAGCGTCGTCAGGCTGCCCGCGGAGCCGGGCTTCGCCGGGCGGGAGCGGCAGCCGTCCAGGGAAGCGTCAGGCGCCGTGGCATTTCTTGTATTTCTTGCCAGACCCGCACGGGCAGGGGTCGTTTCTGCCGACGCGCTCCGCGTCCGAAACAATGCGCTGCTGCGTCGCGACCGGAGCCGTGACACCTCCGCCGGATGCGACGAGTTCGCCACCCGCGCCCGAGCTTACGCCCGCAGCCTGAATCGCCTCGGCGCCCGCCAGCGACTCGTGCTCGTAGACGAGCTCCTCATCCTGGGTTTCCTCTGGCTGTAGCTGCTCTGCCTCGTCGCGCTGAATCTCAACGTGGAGGAGATACCGGACGACCTCCTCACGGATCGTCGAGCTGAGCTCCTCGAACATGGTATGTCCCTCAGCGCGGTATTCGGATAGCGGGTCTTTCTGGGCCATCGCCCGCAAATGGATTCCATCGCGGAGGTACTCCATCGACTCGAGGTGCTCTCGCCAGCGCCGGTCGACGACCTGAAGCACCAAGAAGCGCTCGATCTCGCGAAGAAGCTCCGGGCCGAACTCCTCTTCCTTCGCGTCGTACGCGTCCTGGGCGTCCTCCTGGAAGTCGGCGATGAGCTCCTCTCTGGACAGGCCCTCGATCTCGCTGCGCTCGACCTCGGTTTCGTAGATCGTTCCCACGTCGCGGAACAGCGCGTCGAGATCCCAGTCCTCTGGATGCTCCTCCTGTGTGTGCTCGTAGACCGTGGCTTCGACGAGATCGTCGACCCAGCCCGAGATGTCTTCTGACAGATCCTCGCCGTCCAGAACCCGGCGCCGTTGCTCGTAAATCACCATGCGCTGGACGTTCATCACATCGTCGTACTTGAGGACGTTCTTTCGTGAGACGAAGTTCTGCTCCTCGACCTTCTTCTGGGCGTTCTCGATCTGTTTCGAGAGAACCGAGGCCTCCATGGGCTGGTCGTCTGGCAGTTTGAACTTGTCAATGATGTTGTAGATCCGGTCCCCTGCGAACAGTCGTACTAGGTCGTCCTGGGCAGAGAGATAGAACCGGGACTCTCCGGGATCACCCTGACGGCCCGACCGACCTCGTAGCTGATTGTCGATCCGCCGGGACTCATGTCGCTCAGTCCCGAGCACGTAGAGGCCGCCGGCCGCCCTCGTCTCTTCGGTGAGTTTGATGTCGACACCTCGACCCGCCATGTTCGTCGCGATGGTTACGGCGCCCGACTCCCCGGCGTGCGTGATGATCTCGGCCTCGCGCTCGTGCTGCTTGGCGTTGAGAACGTTGTGCTCGATCCCCTGCCCTGTAAGCAGCTGTGACAGGTGCTCCGACACTTCGACCGAGATCGTCCCTACAAGCACCGGCTGTCCAGCTTCGTACCGCTCGACGATGTCACCGATGACTCCGGCGAACTTCGCTTCTGTCGTTTTGAAGATGTAGTCGTTCTCGTCGAGTCGCTCGACCGGAACGTTGGTCGGGATCTCGACGACCGCGAGGTCGTAGATCTCCTGGAATTCCTTCTCCTCTGTCTTGGCCGTTCCCGTCATTCCGGCCAACTTCTCGTAGAGGCGGAAGTAGTTCTGGAGTGTGATTGTCGCCAGAGTGACGTGCTCCTCTTTGATCGCCACGCCTTCCTTGGCCTCGACTGCCTGGTGTAGGCCCTCCGACCAGCGCCGGCCTTCCATGATCCTGCCGGTGAACTCATCGACGATCTTGACCTCACCGTCCTGGACGACGTAATCGACGTCCCGCTGGTACAGCGACTCGGCCTTGAGCGCTTGGATCAGGTGGTTGACGAGCTGGGCGTTCCTCGGGTCGTAGAGGTTTTCCATCCCGAGCACCCGCTCGACGGCCTCGATCGCCGATTCGCGGGGCGAGACCGTCTTGAACTTCTCGTCGAACTCGTAATCAGCGTCATCCTCTGGCTTTGCCTGTCCCTTCGGCACGAACTTCGCGGGAACGCCCTCGAGCGTCCGGACGATTCGGGCGAAGTCGTAGTAGGTCCTGGCCGCGACCTCGGGCTCACCAGAGATGATCAGAGGCGTTCGCGCTTCGTCGACGAGGATGGAGTCGACCTCGTCCACGATCGCATAGCGATGAGAGCGTTGGACGGTGTTATCGATCGACGTTGCCATGTTGTCGCGCAAGTAGTCGAAACCGAACTCGGAGTTCGTCCCGTACGTGATGTCAGCGGCGTACGCCTCCTTGCGTTCGGAGAACGGCATCATGTTTCGGACGAATGAGGCCCTCATACCCAGCGCTTCGTACACTGGGCCCATCCACTCGGCATCTCGTTTCGCCAGGTAGTCGTTCACTGTGACGAGGTGCACGCCTTCGTCCGGCAGTGCGTTCAAGTAGAGCGGCATCGTGGCGACGAGCGTCTTTCCCTCACCGGTTTTCATCTCGGCAATGTCCCCCTCATGGAGGACGATTGCGCCCATCAATTGGACGTCGAACGGTCGGAGTCCAAGTGCGCGCTTCGAGGCCTCTCGAACAGACGCATACACCTCGAACACGAGCTCATCGAGATCCTCTCCGTTCTCGAGCCTCGTCCGAAACTCGACCGTCTTCCCGGCGAGCTCGGCGTCAGAAAGCGCTTCGAACTCGGGCTCGAGCGATGTGATGTACGCGGCCTGCTCCTTGAGCTTCTTGAGACGACGACCTTCGCCAAGCCGCAGAACTTTCTCGAAGGCACCGTAGTTCTGCGCCACTAGCGATCACCTCTCCGTGCGGTCATACGGTGAGAGGGTAGCGGCTGAGGACTCTGGCGGCGGGTGGCGTTCACAAGGGGTCGATTGTCAATTCCCAGCGATCGGCTTCCACCTTATCGGCGCGAGCAACGAAGGACTCAAATCGCTCCCGCCCAAGACGCTCGAGCGTCTGTACGGCCTTTGCGATATCTGCGTCGAAAGGCTCGCTGGCAAACTGGCCGTCAACGAACACCGATCGGTCGTCACCAGGTGGACAGGCAATCTCGAGGGACGACGCGTGTAGGTGAAGCGAGATCAGCGTGGATGAGATGGCTCGTGCTCCGACCATCCACGTCTTCTGATCCTGACGCACGGCCCGAAGGAAGTAAGGCGGCTCCAAGGCCCGCTCGATCTCGGCCCTCACCAAGTCGATGGCCTCACGGGTAACGGAGAGGTCACCGTCGAGTCGGTCCGGAAAGACAGTTGCTTCGAACGTACCGATCTCAACGCCTACGAGGCTTGGAAGCTCGAGCACCGCGGTGGTATCCCACTCACGAGCACGGGCGAGGCCCGATACGCCGCTCTCGACCCAACGGAACGTTCGTGGATCTCTGATCCAATCCTGAATCGCTAATCCATCCCTAACTGCTCTCGGGCTCGATCAGCCCGTACTTTCCATCTCTGCGCCTGTAGACAACGTTTACCGCATCGCTTTCAGCATTCTGAAAGACAAAGAAGTCATGACCCACCAGTTCGAGTTGTAGAACAGCTTCTTCGGGCGTCATCGGTTTCACCGGAAATTGCTTGGTCTTCACAATCGGCCCGGTGTCGGAAGCTTCGACATCTGGTCTCTCGCCACGCGCTGCTTTGGCGGTCCCGCGGCCTCCTCCGCGACGACGCTTGTCGCGGTAGCGCTGCGCTTGACGAAGCAGCTTTTCTGACAGGAGATCGATCGACGCCCGCATGTCGGAGGATCGCTCAGTCGCGCGAAGAACTGGACCTTTCGTCCACACTGTTGCCTCAGCGATCTGACTCTCCTCAATCGCCGGATTTCGCTCGGCCGAGAGCTCCAGCTCAAGCTCGGTCGCGTCATCGAGATGGCGGTCGAGCTTCGAGAGTTTCTCTTCGGCAAACAAGCGGAGCGATTCAGTGACCTCGACGTTCCTGCCCTTGACCTGAAGCCTCAACCGAGCCTCCTCACCGACTCGGCACGGAATGTAATCAAACGCTTCCGCGATAACGCGACCGTCATCTACGGATCACGCGGGCCAGTGTGACGACCTCGATGTTCACGGTTCCAGCGCCCTGGAGCTCCCGTGCAGCGGCGGTGACCGTCGCGCCCGTCGTGAGGACGTCGTCCACGAGTACAACGCGGGCGGGGGGTGCAGCAACCACCTCGAAGGCTTCCTTCAGATTGTGACGCCTTGCCGCTCCCGACAGCCCGCGCTGTCGCGGCTGACCAGGACGACGTTTGAGAAACATCCCGAACGGAATGCTCCAGCGGTTCGTGAGCTCGCGGGCGAGCTCTGCCGCAGCGTGGTGCCCACGCCACAGGTTCCTTCCTGCATCTCCGGGAACGACCGTGAGGGCTTCGGCGTCTGGCGGGCGCACTGCACGCTCCACGAGCTCAGCAAGCATGCTCGTCAGGCCGCGCTGCCCTCTCTCCTTCCACGCCCGCACCAGAGCTGGCGCACTCGCTTCGTACAGAACCGCGCTCCGTACCTGGCTAAACGGAAGACCGAAGCCCGGACATTGCCGACAGCGAGACACAGGCCAGGCTGTCGGCGCCCCGCAACGCTCACACACTGGTTCTCGAATTCGGACGAGTGCCTCAGCGCACTCCACACACACAACCTGTTCGCCGGCGCCGCAGACAACGCAACGAACGGGCAGGAGGAGATCGCCAAGAATGCGTTGGACGTGCGGCACCCCGTTCGGCTCGAGCATAGGGCGTGATATGTGGCACCGCTCGAACGCGATGTCGCGAATTTGAGCCGATCTACGCGGCCGAGGCCGTCACCGGGTACCGGAGTACTGCGTCCGCGAGCTTCGACGCGTCGCCGAAGATCCCGGCCACCGCAAGTCCTTCCGCCGGTACGGCTGTGCCCGGCAGAAGTGCGGCGTTGCGAATCGCCGATCCCTCACCCAAATGGCAGTCAGCTCCGATCGCTACGGGCCCTCGCACCTGTGCCTCGGCTTCGATCACAACGTTGGGGCCGAGAGCCACAGGCCCGTCGATCTGCGCACTTGGATGGAGTTCGCAACCCTCTTCGGCCCAGATTCCCGGTGCGATCTCCTCGCCGGGAATCTCGACTCGGACGCGTCCGAGGACCGCATCGAGTATCGAGTTTCTGAGCTCGTCGAGGTCACCGACGTCGTTCCAATAAGCGCGAGTCGTGTATGCGTAGAGAGGTTCTCCGGCAGAGACCAGGCTCGGCCAGATATCCTCTCCGAAATCGACGACGGTGTCCGGCGAGATCCGGCCGAGTAACCGCGGCTCAATCGCGTACACGCCGCAGTTCGCCAGATCTGAACGCGCCTCGTCTCGGCGTGGCTTCTCCTGAAAACCCTGCACTCGCGTTTCACGATCGAGGATCACCACACCGAAGGCCGATGGATCGCTCACCGGTGTCACAGCTAGTGTTGCGAGCGCTCCGGTTCGGCGGTGATGCCCGATGAGTGCCGTCACATCGATGTCGTGCAATCCGTCACCGGACGTCACCAGTATCGTCTCGTCTCCCCAAAGATCCCGGAGCTTGTAGGTCCCGCCCGCCGTCCCGAGCAATTCAGGCTCGTAAGACCAGTGAATCGCCATATCCAGGCTGGCGCCGTCGCCGAAATATGGCTCGATCATCTCGGGAAACGCGTGGACGTTGATCCCCACCTCCCGAATGTCGTGAGTCCGTAGGAGGTTGAGCAGGTGATGGAGAATCGGACGGTTGGCAACCGGGAGCATGGGCTTCGGCAAGAAGTCGGTGAGCGGGTGAAGACCGGGGCCGAGGCCTGCTGCCATAACCATGGCTTTCATGTCGAACCGAGCTCACGCATGGCCAGCCTCCCCGGTTCTCGAGGCGCGCTCAACCGCACGTGACAGAGAAGCCTCGAACGGTGGCTCATGAACACCTTGCTCGGTCACGATCGCCGTAATCAGACCTGCAGGCGTCACGTCGAAAGCGGGGTTCCAGGCCGGGAAACGTGATGTGATTTCATCGGCATCACGCTCTTCAATCGTTATCCCGTTGCCCGACTCAGTTGCGAGATCAACCGTCGACGTTGGAGCGATGACGTAGAAGGGGATTCCGTGATGCTGCGCCTGCACGGCTAGACCGTAGGTCCCGATCTTGTTGGCGGTGTCTCCGTTCGCAGCGATCCGGTCCGCGCCCGTGACGACAAGCGAGATTTCGCCACCGCCAATGAGTGACGCCGCCGCAGAATCGGCTATCACGGTATGAGGGATTTCGAGGCGCTCAAGCTCGTAGGCCGTTAGCCGACTGCCCTGAAGAAGCGGGCGTGTTTCATCCACGTACACGTGATCCAGAAGTCCGTTGGAGAAGGCATCGCGAAGAGCACCGAGTGCCGTCCCATAACCCCCGGTGGCAAGGCCCCCGGCATTGCAGTGGGTAAGCGCTCGCGTTCCCGGAGAGAAGAGACGTGCTGCATGGGCGCCCATCTGCTGGCACCGTTCGACCTCCTGGCGATGGATCTCTCTGGCGCGCTTGGCAAGATCGCCGTCCTCAGTCTCCATCTGGTCGATCGCCCAGGCAAGATTCACAGCCGTCGGTCGGGCGTCCCTAAGCGCTCGTGCAGCTTGGTCGCGATCTTCGCCGATACTCACAGCGAGTGCGTACCCATAGGCGCCGGCAATTCCGATCGCCGGTGCACCGCGGACGGCCATGTCACGAATCGCTTCGACAACCTCAGCCGACGACCGGCAGACGAGCTCAACCTCGGTGTCGGGAAGACGACGCTGATCGAGAATCACGACCCGGTCATCCTCGAGCCGGAGAATCTCTTCTGGCCCGAACTCCCCCGAATTGTTCGTTATTTGGGCTACGTCCCTTCGTCCCAGGAGGACAAGTAGCGCTCCTGCTCCTCGGTTAAGCGGTCGATCTCGACGTCCAGGGTGTCGAGCTTGAGTCGGGCGATCTCCCGATCGATGTCCTCGGGAACGTCATAGACCTTGTTCTCCAGCTCTTTCGAGTTCTGCACGAGGTGCTCGGCCGAAAGCGCCTGGTTCGCGAAACTCATGTCCATCACTGCCGCCGGGTGACCTTCCGCAGCGGACAGATTGACGAGACGGCCCTCTGCGATCAGGTACACCTTGCGCTCGTCGGCCAGAGTGAACTCCTCGATGTTCTCGCGGGTAGGCCTGGAACTCTTTGCGAGGTCTTGCAGCGCCTCGATGTTGATCTCGACGTTGAAGTGTCCCGTGTTCGCGATGATTGCCCCGTCCTTCATGCGTTCCAGGTGGTGCCGATCGATCACCGACTTGTCACCGGTTGCCGTGACGAAAACGTCGCCGATCTCAGCCGCTCGCTGCATTGGCATCACTTCGTATCCATCCATCGTCGCTTCGAGGGCGCGCAGCGGGTCAACCTCGGTCACGATGACGTGGGCTCCCATTCCGCGTGCGCGCATCGCAACGCCACGCCCGCACCAGCCGTACCCAGCGACAACGAACTTTCTGCCGGCGAGAAGGTAGTTCGTCGCTCGAATCACACCGTCGAGCGTCGACTGACCGGTGCCATAACGATTGTCGAAGAAGTGCTTCGTGCGCGCCTCGTTAACCGCAATGATCGGGAAGCCGAGCTTACCTTCGCTCTCGAGCGCCTTGAGCCGAATCACCCCGGTCGTTGTCTCCTCGGTGCCCCCGATAATCTCACCGAGCCTGTCCTGATACCGGGCATGGAGAACGCCGATCACGTCGGCGCCGTCGTCCATGGTGAGATGTGGCCGGCGCTCGACAACGGCCTCGATATGGGCGTAGTAGGTGTCATTGTCCTCGCCACGCACAGCAAACACAGGGATGCCGTACTCATGGACGAGGGCCGCCGCAACATCGTCCTGCGTCGAGAGCGGGTTCGACGCGCAGAGGGCTACGTCGGCACCGCCGGCCTTCAGCGTTCGTGCGAGGTTCGCTGTCTCAGTGGTGACGTGTAGACACGCCGATAGCCGGTAACCGGAGAGGGGTGTCTCTCGAGCGAAGTGCTCGCGGATCGCGGCCAGAACCGGCATCTGGCGATCGGCCCATTCGATCCGCGTCACGCCTTCGGAGGCGAGAGAGAGATCTTTTACGTCGTGATCTGGGGTAGTGGTAGCCATGTCGCCGAGTCTACTTGCTCGCCCTTCCGTAGCGATCTTCGAGCCTGACGACGTCGTCGAGCTCCGGCGTTGAAACCTCAAGCAAGAGTGTGTCCTCGATTCCGCGGAAGCGATGGACGACGCCGGGCTGGAGCCTGAATGCTGCTCCCGGCCCAACTACCTCCACCCCGAGCTCGTCAGCAGCTTCGCCGATCTCAAGCTCAACCAGACCGCTGTGGACGTAAAGCGTTTCGTCCTTGTCTCGGTGGTACTGGAGGCTTAGCTGATGACCCGCACGGACAAACAGGAGCTTTCCCGCATAGCGGTCGGTGTGGGCGTAGATCAGTTCCCAACCCCAGGGCTTCTCCACCTTGCATGGCTCGGCCGCATAGGGCTCGAGCCCACCCCCGGTCGGGTCGCTCACAATCTCGCGCCCTCCGCTCCGAGAAAGTCCGGGTGGCTCTCCACGTACTCGGTCGCATTTCGCAGCTCCTTGGGCGTATTGACGGTGAGCCAGACACCCTCGTGCCGGAAGGATCGGAGCTTTCCCTCGCTGGCCAACTCAGGGAAAGCCGCCGTTTCGTGGTCTCCACGCTCCGGGAAGCGTGTGAGGGCCTCTTCTTCGAGCACGTAGATCCCGCAGCTCACCCAGTACGGCACCTGCCCAGCCTCGCGAAAGCCGGTAACCACGTCGTCGTCTGTGAGATCAACGACTCCGAAGGGAGAGTGAGGACGCGCGACGGCAATCGTCGCGGCAGCATCCGTCGCACGGTGACGGTCGATGAGTAACGAGAGATCGACGTCGACGAGCTCGTCGCCGTTTAGGGCAACGAAGGTGCCCTTCTCGCGGCGATGAGCGGCTGCGAAACGGATTCCTCCTCCCCGGCCGAGGGGCTCTGGCTCGCCGATTGCCACAACCTCTGCTCCGAGACCGTCGAGGTCCGACTCGAACCTTTTCTCCTGTCCAGACGCGCAGCTAAAGATGACGCGATCGATGCCTCCGGCGGCAAGCCATCGAACCTGGTACGAGGCGAGGGGTTGACCGGCCACGTGGACGAGCGGTTTGGGTCGCCCGTGCGCCGCCTCACCGAGACGCTCGGCCTTCCCACCCGCCAGGACGATCGCTTCCAACCCCGGGCGAGTCTATCCGTTGCGCTGAGGATCCTCGACGCGCTCGGACGGCTCTTCCGTCTCGGGAAGTGACTGATCGAGCGAGCCGGGCCGGCCGATCGCTTCGTACGCGAAGCCGGCCGCAAGAACCTCGTCAGCGTCGAGGTAGTTCCTGCCGTCGACGATGAATGGTCGACGCATCAGGGCTTTGAGCTCGGCGAGCGGGTACTCCCGTATCTCGGGCCACTCGGTGACGACGACCGCGGCGTCCGCCCCTCGCACGGCTTCCTCGAGCTGCTCGCAGAGCTCAACGCCTGAGAGAACATCGCGCGCCTCAGGGATCGCGACCGGGTCCCAGCCACGTACAATCGCGCCCTCTGCGAGGAGCCGCGACGCGAGGACGAGGCTCGACGCTTCGCGCAGATCGTTCGTCTGTGGCTTGAACGCGAGGCCGAGCAGGGCGACAGTCTGTCCGCGCAGCTTGCCGAGTTGCTTTTGCAGCTTGCCCACGACCCTGCGCTTCTGGAGTTCGTTGACCTCGATCACAGCGCTCAGCAGTTGGAAGTGGTACCCGGAGTTGGCGGCGAGTTGTTTGAGCGCCGAGGCATCTTTCGGAAAGCAGCTGCCGCCGAACCCGATCCCGGCCCGGAGGAAGTGCGGGCCGAGACGGTGATCCAACCCGACTCCAGCTGCCACTCGCTCAACGTCCGCTCCGACGAGCTCACAGACGTTCGCGATCTCGTTGATGAAGCTGATCCTCGTGGCGAGAAACGCATTCGACGCGAGCTTGATCATCTCGGCCGACGCGATGTCCGAGCGCACCACTGGCGCGCCGATCGGCTCGTACAGAGCCTCGACAGCATCGCCGTCGCTCTCGGCGAACGCGCCGATAACCACGCGGTCCGGGTTCATGAAGTCGGCGACGGCGTTGCCCTCAGCAAGAAACTCAGGATTCGATACATACCCGACGTGAGAGAGGCCGCGTGATTCCAGCACCGTGCGGACCTTCTCGCCCGTCCCGACGGGAACCGTGCTCTTCATGACCAAGACGCACCGCTGATCGACCTCGGGCAACTCGTCCAACACCTGCCAGACCGCGCTCAGGTCGGCGTCTCCCGAGTATGTCGGCGGCGTCCCGACACAGATGAAGACGATTCGGGCGGCTTCAAAGACCTCCCTGATGTCGAGCGTGAAGGTGAGGCGATCTGAGGCCCGAGAGAGCAAATCGGGCAAGCCGTCTTCATGGATCGGAACCTGGCCCTCCTTGAGAGCCTCAATCCTCTCCGGAATGACGTCGCGAACAATCACGTCATGCCCAAGGTCCGCGAAGCAGGCCGCGGTGACGAGACCAACCCACCCGGCACCGATGATCCCGACCGGTTGTGTATGCACTGCGGTATCTGCGGGAGCGACCACTTAACCCGAATTTAGAGGCTTGAGGCCTTTCGCGATCGCCAGCATAGTCTCGTTCGAGAGCTTGTCGAGGACAGTGTTGACTACCCAATAGGCTGAGTCGTTCGCTTGAAAAGAGACCATGTGTAGCCGGGAACCGTTGAAGTAGAGCCGGTACTCACGACCTTTGATCCTCCGGACGGTGCTCGGCTCTTTCAGAATCGGCGCGTCGGTCCAAGACGTCTGCTGAATCCCCCAGTACTCGAAGTCATTGAGCCTGTACGTGAGCCGAATTGCGTCATGACCTTCGATCTTGTACGTCCGGAGCGGTGACGTGCCGCCCGAATTCGGCTGTGAGTTCTGCTCTCGGATCGTTGGCACCATGAGCGGAAAATCCACGCGGCGCTGAGCTCGCGCGATCAACTCGCGCGCCTCGCCCGAGTCTTTGGTGGTTTTCGGCGGCTCGTTCGCGGGAGTGTCGTCGATAGCACCCGGGCCGAGGGACCCGGCGAACGTCTGCCCAACGACGACCTGCACCATGACCGGCAGGCCACCATCAGCCTTTTGGACCTCGCCGTCGCCGAATAGTCGAGCCACTTCTTCCGCGGCCTTCTTCGAGCCCTTCTGATTCCCGTCGAACAGCACTTGCGTGCGGAAGTAGTCGAAGGCGTCGGCGTTACCGCCGTGGACGACCTGGTACCCGCGCCGCCCTAGCAGAAATCCGGCTTCATCCGCGGACCCCGCGACGCCGTTGCCGTTGAGAACCTCGATGCTCACCTGCGAAGGTAGCGGCGCCGCGTTCCCGCCACCCCGTCCGGTAGCGACGTTGGCCGCCTTCTCGGCCGCCTTTACGTCAGGCGTCTGGAACTGGGCAACCGCGCGTTGGATCGCCTCGTCCGCGACAGTGAGCTCCGCAAATCCGGTAAAGCGCTCGGGCTCAACCTGGATCTGAGAGAAGCTGCCTGACGGCAGTTCATAGGCGAGCTTCGCGTATCCGTACACCGTGCCGAGATCGAGTGGTTGGTTGCCGCCGACCCCAACTTCGACGTTCTCCGTGATCGCGTTCACGATCCCCGGAAGCTTCGTGAGCGCGACGAACCCAGAGATCTGCTGCTTGAACGACTTCACGAACTCCTGCTGCCGCCGAATTCGGTGGAAGTCTGAGTCGGTGTGCCGGAAGCGAACGAAGTCGAGTGCCTTGCTACCCGAGAGCTTCTGGTAGCCCGGCCGAAGGTCGATTTCGGCGTATGTTTCTGTCGTAAACGCGTTGTCGTTGAAGTACCGCCGATCGACATCGGCATAGACGCCCCCTACCTCATCGACGATGTCCTTGAAGCCCTGGAAATTCACGGTGACCATGTAGTTGATCGGAACCCCCGTGAGGTCCCGCACGGCCTCGAGCGTCCCCTTCGGCCCGCAGGCCGTGAACACCTCGTTGATCCGTCCTGTTCGAGGCAAATTGCCCTCGCATCCGGGTATCTCGACGATCAGATCACGCGGAAACGACAACATCGAGATGGTGTCCTGTTGAGGGTCAGCGCGTAGCAGCATGATCGTGTCGGAACGCGGCGGGGTATCTGCGTCGACTCCCTGCCGCTGGTCGTAGCCGATCACGATCGCAACGGTCGGCTCGCCCGGTGTCGGAACATCGAGAATCTTTTGCGCCTCGCGCGCCTCTGGCGTATGAGCTCGGATCGCAGAAACACTCTCGTTGATGAACAGCCAGGCCCCGCCGGCAAGAGCCCCCGCGGCCATGAGCAGCACGATGACGACCCAGGTGAGAATCTTGGCCATCACGCGGAACGGGCCGGGCTTGTGACCCCGGTACCTCGAGACTGGTGACAGCGGGCTCGCCAGGTGCCCGGACTGGGCTCGGCCGTTCGTCTCCGGCCCGCCTGTGCCTCTCTTCAGCGTCGTTCGCATGGGTCTAATTCAGCTCGTGACCATGAGGAAGCGCCCTGCGACGTGGGCGCAGAGGACTTGGCGAGAATACCGGAAGCTTCGGCGGCCTGAGCCGGCTCCCTGCCTGGTTCTCGCCCGATGTCGGGACGTCGCTGAACTCCTCTCTTCGCGATAACGCAGGCCGAGGAGCAGGCTGAAACTGAAACCGAAGAGTCGGTCGGGCTAGATTCGTCTCAGGCGCGTCCCGCGACAGCGATCTTGTTCTCGGCGTGCCGAAGCCTCTGCTCCGCCTGCCACTCGTCGATGCCTTCCTCGCCCGCGCGGACACGTTCGAGTAGGGCTCGCGCTTCTTCGACTTCGCGCTCGGCCTGCGCGACATCGATATCTTCCGCGCGGACAGCCGCATCAACGAGGACGATTGCCCGATCGCGCTGCATCTTGAAGTAGCCGGCGCCCGCTGCGTAGGAGTTCCATTGATCAGGCGTCTTGATCCGAACCTCCCCCGCACGGAGCATCGCGACCAGTGGAGCATGGCGGGGCAGGATTCCGATTTCGCCCGCTGCGCCCGGAACGATGAGCATCTGCGCCTCCCCTTCGTAGAGCGAGCCCTCAGGCGTCACCAGCGACAGATCGAAGGTTTTGGCGGATTCGTCAGCCATGCGTCGAAATCATGTTCCGGCCGCAGTCCACTGCTACGCGGCCGGCTGGGCCTCTTCGGCTTCCTCCTCCGAGGCCCCTTCCACGGCCGGCGCAGGTGTCGTGGCCTGCTCTCCGGCCATCTCGCGTCCTTGCTCGACGGCCTCGTCGATCGTTCCAACCATGTAGAAGGCGCCTTCGGGGAGGTCGTCGTGCTTCCCTTCGATGATCTCGGCGAATCCCTTGATCGTCTCGTCGAGTCGCACGTACTTCCCTTCGGATCCCGTAAAGGCCTCAGCCACGAAGAACGGCTGCGTCAGGAAGCGTTGGATCTTCCGTGCTCTCTGCACGGTCAGCTTGTCCTCGTCCGAGAGCTCGTCCATACCGAGGATCGCGATGATGTCCTGAAGGTCTTTATAGCGCTGGAGGATCTCCTGGACGCGCGTCGCCACCTCGTAGTGCTCGTCGGAGACGGTACCCGGCTGTAGTGCCCGCGAGAACGAGTCGAGGGAGTCGATCGCAGGGTACAGAGCCTGCTCGGCAATCGAGCGCGAGAGAACGATGAACGCATCGAGGTGTGCGAACGTGTTGGCCGGAGCCGGGTCGGTGAGGTCGTCGGCAGGGACATAGATCGCCTGCACCGACGTGATCGATCCACCCCGGGTTGACGTGATGCGCTCCTGCAACTGGCCCATCTCGGTCGCGAGAGTTGGCTGGTAGCCGACGGCCGATGGCATTCGTCCGAGCAGAGCCGAGACCTCGGAGCCTGCCTGGACGAAGCGGAAGATGTTGTCGATGAAAAGAAGCACGTCGCGACCCTCGTCGCGAAAGTACTCGGCCATGGCGAGGCCGGTCAGGCCGACGCGCAGACGCGCACCGGGCGGCTCGTTCATCTGTCCGAACACAAGTGCCGTCTTGTCGATCACGCCCGTCTCGGTCATCTCGAGCCACAGGTCGTTCCCCTCGCGAGAGCGCTCGCCGACTCCCGCGAAGACCGAATAGCCGCCGTGCTCCTGCGCGACGTTGCGGATGAGCTCCTGAATGAGGACGGTCTTGCCGAGGCCGGCGCCACCGAACAGCCCGACCTTACCGCCACGAATGAAGGGCGCGACGAGGTCGATGACCTTGATCCCCGTCTCGAAAACCTCGACGGTCGCCTGGAGCTCCTCGAACTTCGGCGCGTCACGGTGGATCGGCCAGCGCTCGGTCGCACCGACGGCCTCATCTCGCTGATCGATCGGCTCGCCGAGAACGTTGAAGATCCGTCCGAGCGAGGCCTCGCCCACGGGAACCGAGATCGGCTCGCGGGTATCGATAACCGTGCTCCCACGGGAGAGTCCGTCAGTCGAGTCCATTGCGACCGCTCTGATCCGGTCGTTCCCGAGGTGCTGCTGCACCTCTGCGACGAGCTCGCCGCCGGATTCCCCATCCTGGCTTTGGAGCGGAATCCTCAGAGCATGGTTGATCTCTGGCAGCTCGTTGGGGAAGACGACGTCGATGACGACGCCCTTGATTTCGACGATCAGTCCGACGTTCTCAGAGCCGTCCTGCTGGGACATGTGCCTCCTCGTGTTAGCTCAGGTGCCGCAGTCTACCCCAGAGAACGGCCGGCACGCCGCGTTACAAAGCTACCCGCAAGTGGCGCCGGAGGCTCGTGCAGATCGCATGGAATGGCGCGTTCTCGCGAGAACGCGCCACGCACAAAGTGAGGGTTAGACGGGGCTGTCGGTCGGGATTTCCGGCAGCGGCGGATTCGGCTCGGGCTCGAGCGGCGGAGCCTGCGGAGTGAAATCGCGCGGGAGGAGTCCAATCTGGGGCGCTTGGGGTTGCGTCGGCTCGGTCGGCTGGCTCAAGAGGGCGCCCAGGAGGCTTCCGAGCGCAGCCGCCGCGACAACCGCGGCAATGGCGACGCCTCGCCAAACGGTCCGTCGACGCCCTGTTCGAGGCGGCCGGAACCGTCTTGCGGGTCGCTCAGGCTCCGCTTCTCGGAGCAGCGTCGTGGTCGAGCTGGTGCCTAGATCCCAGCGGCGACAGCTCTCGCAGTGGTCGAGATGGTCCTCCAGATGCCGGCCTTCGATCTCCGAGAGTTCGTCGTCCAGCCGAAGCGACATCAGTTGTCGCGCTCTGTCACATCCCATGGTCATTTCGCCAGCCTCACCCTTTGTGACGATATAGAAGGGCGCTGGTTAGCTGATTTTCGCGGATTAATCTCGACGGGCTCGAATCCGCTGGCTCCTGCGCTCGCGCATGTGGCGAGGGTCTGGAACCGGCACAGCCGCGAGCAGCGACTGCGTGTAGGGATCTCTCGGGTTTGCGTAGATCTGATCTGCGACGCCCTCCTCCACGATCTTGCCTTTGTTCATCACGGCAACGCGATCGCTCATCGATCGGACGACCGCGAGATCGTGCGAGATAAACAGGTACGTCAGCCTGAAGTCTCGCTGGAGATCCTTGAGGAGATTCAGGATCTGCGCCTGGATGGAGACGTCGAGCGCCGAAACCGGCTCGTCACAGATGATGAGCTTCGGATTCAGCGCGAGCGCACGAGCGATTCCAATTCGTTGCCGCTGGCCGCCCGAGAACTCGTGCGGGTACCGGTTCGCGAAGTTCGGGTCGAAGCCGACGACGTCGAGCAGCTGGCGAACCGTCTCTTTTCGACTCTGCCGCGTGCCGACGCGATGGATCTCGAGTGGTTCAGAGACGATCTTCCCCACCGTCATACGGGGATCGAGCGAGGCGTATGGATCCTGAAAGACGATCTGCATCTCTCGCCGAGCCGTACGGAGCGCCTCGCGTCCTAACTCCGTCAGCTCGACGCCGTTGAACCTGATCGATCCGCTCGTCGGCTCGAGGAGCTGGAGAACGCAATACCCGGTCGTCGATTTCCCGGAGCCGGACTCTCCCACCAGCCCGAGCGTCTCGCCTTCGGCGATCTTGAAACTCACTCCATCCACGGCCTTGACATAGCCGGCAGTTCGCTCGATGAAGAGTCCTTTCTTCACGGGGAAGTACTTGGTCAGGTCGCTGACCTCGAGGAGCGCGCCGTTCAAGGCTGAGCTCATGTGCTGACTCTCTGGTCGACGACGGCGCGCTCGCTCGCCGGATGCGCGGAGCGAACGAGATGGCGCGGTCGCACGACGCGCAGCTCTTGTTCTTTCGTCCCGCAGGAATCACCGATGCCGCGGTACGGGCATCGGGGTGCGAACCGACACGTCTTGGGAGGATCGATGAGATCCGGGGGGCGGCCCGGAATGGCTGTCAGTCGGCCATCCCGAATCCCCTCGCCTTCGAGCTGTGGAAGCGCGCGCAGCAGTGCTTCGGTGTACGGATGCTCAGGCGAGTCGAACAGGTCGAGGGTCGAGGCCTGTTCGACGATCTGGCCGGCGTACATCACGGCAATCTCATCCGCGACTTCGGCGACGACACCCATGTCGTGCGTGATCAGGATCATCGCCATGTCGTGGCTGTCCTTGAGATCCGCCAAGAGGTCGAGGATCTGAGCTTGAATCGTCACGTCGAGTGCCGTAGTCGGCTCGTCGGCAATAAGCAGGTCGGGATTGCACGAGATCGCGATGGCGATCATGACGCGCTGGCGCATGCCGCCCGAGAAGCGATGCGGATAGTCGTCGAGGCGCGCCCACGCGTCGGGGATTCCAACCTCCTCGAGCAGTCCCACGGCCCGCTCTTTTGCTTCCCGCTTCGAGTAGCCGAGGTGGCGCCGCATCGTCTCGGTGATCTGCGTGCCGATCTTGAGCGTCGGGTTGAGCGACGTCATCGGGTCCTGGAAGATCATCGATACCCGCAGACCCCGCACGTCCTCGAGCTCGCGCTCTGAGAGACCGACGAGGTCTCGGCCATCGAACAGCACCGACCCATTCACGATTTCGGCTGGAGGCTTCGGAATGAGACCCATGATCGAAAGGGCGGTTGCCGACTTGCCGCAGCCGGATTCGCCGACGATGCCAAGGGTCTGGCCGCGATCAACGGTAAAACTCACACCGTCGACAGCCCGAACCGCCCCCTCGGTGACATAGAACTGCGTCTGGAGGTCCTCGACCTCGAGCAGGGCCACTACGTCTCCTTGGTGCGTGGGTCTAGCGCGTCGCGAAGGCCGTCGGCGATGAAGTACGCGGACAGGACAATGATCGCGATCGTGACGCTCGGAATCACGATCTGCCACGGGTACAGCCGGTAGCTCGCGTAGCCGTCCTGCGCCATCGAGCCGAGTGACGCGTCGGGCGGGTTGATCCCGAGACCGATGAACGACAGGAACGCCTCCCCGAGAATCACCCCCGGCAACTCGAGGAAGATCGCGATGATCAGGATGCCGAGCGTGTTGGGCAAGAGATGGCGCCTAAGCACTCGGTGCCAGCGAGCGCCGAGGACCTTGGCCGCACGCACGTAGTCGTTCTCCTTGAGGGTGATGATCTGGCCCCGGACGATGCGCGCCGCCGTAAACCAGCTGGCTATCGACAGGGCGATCACCATCGTCCAGAAGTTGACGGTGCCGATGATCGCGAGCGCAAGGATCGCGAACGGCAAATACGGGAGGCCATAGAGGGCGTCCAGGAACCGCATCATGATGTTGTCGAACTGCCCGCCGACGAAGCCCGCGATCGATCCGTAGGCGACGCCGATCGCCAGAATCGCAATCGTGGCGCCGAACCCGATGCCGAGCGAGATGCGCGTCCCGAGCGCCGTCCGCGTGAGCATGTCGCGTCCGAAGTTGTCCGTCCCGAACGGATGCTCCCGGCTCGGCGGTATGTTCGCCTCGGCGAAGTCGACGTCGTTCGGGTCGTACGGAGAGACGATCGGGACGATGATTGCGAAGGCGATGAGGAAGATGAAGATGGCACCCGCAACCACGGCGCCGCGGTTCCGCAGATAGCGGCGCCAGGCGTCGTGCCAGAGTCCACCTTCGCGTACCGGTGCCCCGGCGCCAATCTCCGCGTCATAGGCAACGTCTGCGGCTCCCGCTGTCGACAGACTCGCTTGGGGACGGTGGATAGCCACTAGGTTCGCGTCTCCCGAGTTCGCGGATCGAGGAACCCGTAGAGGATGTCGACGATGAGGTTCGCGACGATGATGATCAACGCCAGAACGACCGTGAGGCCCATCACGACGGAGTAGTCGCGCGCGCTCACGGCTGTGATGTAGTAGCTCCCGATCCCGGGTACGGCAAAGATCGTCTCGATGACGAACGACCCGGTGATGATGAAGCCGAGCAGCGGCCCCATGGCGGTCACCGTGGGGATTAGCGAGTTACGGAGAACGTGGACCGCAACGATACGACGCCAGCGGAGCCCTTTCGCCTTCGCGGTCCGCACGTAGTCCTGTTGCAGCGTTTCGAGCATCGTGCCGCGGACGAGTCGCGCGAAATACGTCATCGGCACGAGGGCGAGCGCGAACGACGGGAGGATTTTCGAGCGCCAGTCGGTCCAGCCGTTCGTGGGCAGACCGGTGAAGTCGCCGAACTTCAGTGCGAAGAAGTAAATGAGAAGCGTCGCGACGAGGAAACTCGGCAGGGCAGAGCCGATGTTCACGAAGAACTGGGCGCTGTAGTCGGTGACGCTGTTCGCCCGGAGTGCAGAGATGATTCCGGCCGGGATCCCGATCAGAATCGCCCAGGCAAAGGCCAGGAGACCAAGTTCGATCGACCTCGGGAAGTGCTCGGCGATGATGTCGTTGACTGTTCGATTCCGCAGCACGAGCGACGGACCGAAGTCCCACGTGAACACGCCCTTGACGTACAAGGCGTACTGAACGTGGAAGGGCTCGTTGACGTTGAACTTCTCCTCGAGGTTTCTCTGTACGGCCTCGGGGACGGCACGTTCTGACTGGCGAAACGGATTGCCACCGATCTGCCGCATCATCACGAACGTCAACAGGATGACGAGCAGGATCACCGGGATCGTCCAGAGGAGGCGCCGGATCACGAACGCGGTCATCGTCGGGATTGTGAAGGTCGGGTGATAGCGGAATCAAGTGGACAGGCGGGGCGCTAAGCGCCCCGCCTGTGCTCTGTTACCTGGTCTTCAGAGCTTGTCAGTTCGCGACGACAACCTGCGTCCAGTCCTTCTGGTCGAGAAGGTTGATGTTGTAGGTGTCCTGAACAGCTGTGCTCTCCAGGTTGGTCGTCGTGTACCAGTAGATCGGCGCGTACGGGAGCTCACCGTCGGTGCCGAAAAGGATCTGCTCGAGCTGGTTGTAGATCTCGTAGCGGGCGGCATCATCCTGCGTGCTCCGCGCCTCCTCGATCAGAGCGTCGTACTCGGGGTTACAGAAGTTCGTGTAGTTGTTCCCCGACTCGCAGGTATGAAGCTCGAGGAAGTTGAAGGCGTCGACGTAGTCGCCGATCCAGCCCAGTCGGAAGACGTCGACAGACGCGTCCGGAGGAGGGCCGAGGAACTCGAGGAACTGGGCCCACTCCTGGACCTTGAGCTCGACACTGATCCCAAGTTCCTTCCACATGTCCTGGATCGCCACGGCGATCTCACGATGACCGGGCGAGTCGTTGACGATGAGCGTGACATCGGTCACCGGATCGGCAACCTGGGTCATGAGCTCCTTCGCCTGCTCGATATCGCCGGTGACCGGCAGCCACTGTGAGTCGGGGTTGATGGCCTCGAAACCGGGCATCCCCTCCGGGGTCATGCCCGTTGCGGGGATTTCGCCCGCCTGGGTGACGTTGTCGACGATCGTCTGACGATCGATGGCGAGCGCCATCGCCCGACGTTGGTTCACGTCGGGAATGTTCTCGACGTTGAACCCGTAGTAGTAGGTCCCGAGCGCCGGATAGAGCTGCCACTCGGGCGTCTCCTTCAGGCGCGGAATGTCCTGGACCGGGACCTGCTCGTCGAGCACGTCGACTTCGCCGGCCTCGAACGCCTGAATGGCGGTCGTACCGTCGACGATGATCGGACCCTCGATGCGGGTGAGCGCGACGCGATCGGCCTCGCGCCAGTCTTCGTTCTTCTCGAAAGCCATGAACGCGTCGTGGTCCCACTCGACGAGCCTGAACGCGCCGTTGGTGACGATGTTCTCGGGCTCGGTCCACTTGTCGCCGAACTCCTCCACGGTCGCCTGGTGGACGGGGTAGAAGGAGGTGTGGGCCATCTGCTGGACGATCCACGCCTGGGGCGACGTGAGTGTCACCTCGAGCGTGTAGTCGTCAAGGGCGGTGACGCCAACCTCGTCGCGAAGTGCGTCGCAGTTCTCCTCACAGCCGTTGTACTCGGCCGCGCCGGCAATGCCGTACAGCTGGTAGGCGTAGTCGGCGGCGAGATCGGGCGACAGCGTCCGCTTCCAGGAGAACTCGAAATCATGGGCCGTGACGGGATCACCGTTCGTCCACAGTCCGTCTTGCTTCAGGTTGAACGTCACGGTGAGTCCGTCCGGACTGATCTCCCAACTCTCAGCGAGAGCCGGCTGGGGACTCAGGTCATCGCCCAGGGTCACGAGCGGATCGAGGATGTTCTGAACAACCATCGAGGAGGTCGTATCGGTTGCAAGGCCGGGATCGAGCGAGGGAGGCTCTGTGCCGATCGCGATCCGGAGCGTCTGCTCAGCGGGTTCCTCGGCCGGTTCTGCCGGCTCGGCCGGGGCCGGTTCTGCCGGCTCGGCCGGGGCCGGTTCTGCCGGCTCGGCCGGGGCCGGGGCCGGTTCGGGTGCCGCGGCGTCGTCATCCCCCCCGCAACCGGCCGCGACAAGAGCGAGCACGGCAACGAGCACGCCGAGTAGTAGCACCAACCTTTTCGTTCTCACTTCTGTCCTCCTCTGACGGTTACAAGCCACGCGAATGACGGCGCGCGCGGCAGCACGCCGTCAAGACGCAACCCAGCGTTCGAAGTTAGCAACGAAACGTGCAACGAGTCGCAGTCTTGTTCGCGGCGGCCGCGGCGAAACCTTCATCTACCCGCTTTCTCGGCAGAAAGGCCGCCCGAGCTTAGGGGGGTGTGTCCCCCACCCGGCACCACGAGCAACGAGGCTGCGGCCCGAGCCGTTACGTAGTTAGCGCATCCGCGCCGGCAACAACCTCGAGAATCTCCTGCGTGATCTCGGCCTGCCGTGCTCGGTTCATCTCGAGCGTGAGACGATCGATCAGCTCGCCGGCGTTCGCGGTCGCATTCCGCATCGCGGTCATCCGAGCGCCGTGCTCCGAAGCCGCGGATTCAAGCATTGCCCTGTAGATCGAGGTCTCAACATAGGTGGGTAGGAGCCGCGCGAGGATCTCCTCGGGCTCGGGCTCGAAGATGAAATCCCCTTCGAGCGCGATCTCGTACGGCGTCTTCTCCTCTTCTTCAAGAGCCGTGCGGGGAATGGGGAGTACGTCTTCGACCTCGACCGTCTGTGTGAGCGGTGAGACGTAGTGGTTGTAGACCATCACTACCCGATCGACCTCACGCTCGGTGAAGAGCTCGGCGAGGCGGTGGGCGACCGCCTCGGCGTCGGAGTACTCAGGCCGGTCGGTGAAGCCGACCCAGGACTGTTCGACGCTGTAGCGCCGGAACTGGAGCGTGGATCGTCCCTTCTTCCCGGTGACGAGCCAGCGGACCTCCTGCCCGGCCTCCCGCGCCTCACGCTCCAGCGCGAACGCGCGCCGGAGAATCTGAGTATTGAACGGCCCGGCGAGACCGCGGTCTCCTGTGAGCGGCACAATCGCCACCGTTTGCACCGGATCGCGCGCCTCGAGGAGGGCGAACTGACGTGACGGCGTAGCTCGTGCCGTCCCGATCATCAGCTCGCGCATGCGATCGGCATACGGCCGGAGCGCCTCGATCCTCATCTCGGCGCGCCGCAACTTCGCCGCCGCAACGAGCTCCATTGCCTTCGTGATCTTCCGCGTGTTCGTGACGGAGCGAATCCGCCGCTTGATGTCCTGGAGCGACGCCATCAGATGCTTCCGCCTCCGGCGGAACCATCCGATAATTGAGACTTCCGGCGAGTCAGAATCCCCGGACGCCAGTCCTCGCGATCTAGTCCCAAGTGCTTTCTAGGCCCCTTCCGCGGCGCCGACCAGGCTGGACTCCTCGCGCACAGAGAAACCCTCTTTGAAGCGAGCTAGGGCATCGTGAATCCGACTCTCGAGATCGTCTGAGAGCTCGCGTTGCTCACGGACCTCGGAGTAGAGCGTTCCGTCGGCTCGAAATGCCTCTCGGAGCTCTTCTTGGAAGCGGGGGACCTGCGCAACGGGGATGTCGTCGAGGTACCCATGAATGCCGGCGAAAATCGCGATGACCTGCTCCTCCATTGGCCACGGCTGGTACTGCGGCTGGTTCAGCGTTGACACCATCCGCTCACCCCGGGCGAGCGTCTGCTGCGTGGCAGCGTCGAGTTCGGAGCCAAACTGCGCAAAGGCCTCGAGTTCGCGGAACTGAGCCAGGTCGAGCTTGAGGCGACCAGCCACCTTCTTCATCGCCTTCGTCTGCGCGTTCCCGCCGACCCGGGAGACCGAGATGCCGACGTTGATCGCCGGCCGGACGCCGGAGTAGAAGAGATCGCTTTCGAGGAAGATCTGACCGTCGGTAATGGAGATGACGTTCGTCGGAATGTATGCGGAGACGTCTCCGGCCTGTGTCTCGATTACCGGGAGGGCCGTCAGCGAGCCGCCGCCGAGCTCATCGTTCAACTTGCACGCCCTCTCGAGCAGACGGGAGTGGAGATAGAAGACATCGCCTGGAAAGGCCTCGCGCCCCGGCGGCCGTCGGAGGAGGAGCGCCATCTGTCGGTAGGCGTCAGCGTGCTTCGAAAGGTCGTCGTACATGCACAGCGCATGACGGCCGCTATAGAGGAAGTGCTCGCCCATGGCACAGCCCGCATACGGGGCCATCCATTTGATTGGCGCAGCCTCGGTCGCCGCCGCGGTGACAATCACCGTGTACTCCATCGCGCCGCCGTCTTTCAACCGTTGGTAGATCTGGCGGACGGTTGAAGCTTTCTGTCCGATCGCGACGTAGATGCAGATCACGTCTTGATCGGCCTGATTCAGGATCGTGTCGACGAGGATGGCCGTCTTGCCGGTGGAGCGATCACCGATCACGAGCTCGCGTTGTCCGCGCCCGATCGGGATCATGGAGTCGATCGCCTTCAGACCGGTCTGAAGCGGCTCCTTGACCGGCTGACGCTGGACAACCCCAGGAGCCTTGAACTCGAGTGGACGTCGCTCTTCCGTTCGAATCGGTCCCGCTCCGTCGAGCGGCTGACCGAGTGGATTCACGATGCGCCCGACAAGTTCATCGCCCGAGGGAACGCTCAACAGCCGGCCGGTGCGCCTTGCGGGCTCGCCTTCAGCAACGTGCTCCCAGTCGCCGAACAGCGCGACGCCGACGTTATCTTCCTCAAGATTGAGGGCGACTCCGACGACGCCGTGCTCCAGTTCGAGCATCTCCATCGCCATCGCGTTCTCGAGTCCGTAGACGCGAGCGATCCCGTCGCCGACCTGGAGAACGGTTCCAACCTCGGAGAGCTCGGTCGCGACGTCGTACTCCTCGATCCGCTGCTTCAGGATCGAGGTGATCTCTTCAGGCCGTAGTTTCAAGAGATTCCCTCCTCATCAGCTCGTGGTCACGAGCTCGTCTCGTAGCTTCGCGAGACGGCCCCGCACGCTCGCGTCGACGCGGAGAGACCCCGCCTCGAGCACCAGCCCGCCGATCAGTTCTGGATCGACGCGTCGGGCGGCTTCGATCCGCCGCCCGGTTGCCTCCTCAATCTTCTGTGCGATCTCGGCCGCCTCGGCGTCGGAGAGCGGAACCGCAGTTGTGAGCTCGAGCTTGAGTACGCGCTCCTCACGCGCAAGGAGGCGCTCGAACTCGTCATGGACCTCCTCGATCTGGTCGATCCGTTGCTTGTCCGCGAGCAAGCGGACGAAGTTCAGAAATAGCTCGTCGGCGTCACGGAGGACGAGGCCGAGAGCATCACTCTTCGCTTTCGCGTCGATCTGTGGGTTCCGGAGAAGGTTGCGAAGCTCAGCGGATTCTTCGATCGCCGCAGCAAATTCGCCGAACTCTTCGCGCACCCGGCCGACGCGGTCGGCCTCGCGCGCGGCGTCGAGCAACGACTGGGCATAGATGCGATGAGCGACTGCCACGAACTACACCCGTGCGTTCACGAGCTCAGCCGGCGAGGCGGCGTGTGTTTTGCCTGAGCGGCCACTAGTTGTCCGAGGCCAACTGTTTGACATCGACCTCGTCGATCGTCTCGTCGATGAGTCGCCGCTGGTCCACATCGTCGAGAACCTTCCCTGTGACTTTCTCGGACGCAAGCAGAGTCAACTCGACGACATCTCTCCGAATGTCCTCGCGGAGCTTCCGGTTTTCGGCTTCGATCTCGCGCTGGTTCTCTTCGAGCCGGCGCTGCAGATCCGCATCCGCCTCGGCGCGAGCGTTGTCGAATTGTGCTTGGGCTTGACGCCGGGTGTCTTCGAGAATCCGGTCGCGCTCCTCACGAGCCTCTTCACGCTCGCGGGTCGTCAGCTCGCGGAGCTCCCTCGCTTCTTCGCGCGCCTTGTCTGCCTCATCCAATGCCTCACGGATCGTGTCTCGTCGCCGATCGATGAGCTCCTGGATGCGTCCAAACGCAAGCTTTCGGAGGACCAGGAGCACGATCCCGAAAGTGATGAGCGTCCAGACCATCAGACCCGGGACGACATCGATGAGCCCGGTGGACTCCTCTTCTGCCCCCGCCTCTTGGGCGAGGACAAAGACAGCTAGGACCGTGTCTTCCATCGCGCCGACAATCGGTTGCTCAGACGAGGACGAACGCCAGGAGGCCGCCGAGCAGCGCATAGAAGACGACCGCTTCGGTCAACGCGAAACCGAGCCACTGGATGCCGGTGAGCTCTCCACGAAGCTCGGGCTGTCGGGCGACCGCTTGAATCATCGACCCGAAGATGTAACCGATGCCGATACCTGCGCCGACGGCTCCGAGGCCGACGCCCACGCCGAAGGCGATTGCCTTGCCCGCATCGGCGACGTCGCCCGTCACAACTTCCTGTGCAAGAAGGATTTCCACTGCCTTTCCTCCCCTTTCCCTTTCTTAGTGCTCCGGTTCGATCGCTCCGCCGATGTAGATGGCGGAGAGTAGCGCGAATACGAATGCCTGGATCGTGACGACGATGGCTACCTCGAAGAGCCAGACCGCGAGTGCGGCCGGAAGCGCGATGACCGCAATCAGGTAGCTCTCGAAGATGAAGATCAGGCCGATCATCACCAGGATCAACATGTGGCCGGCGAGCATGTTGGCGAACAGACGGACTGACAAGGAGATCAGCCTCATGACCTGCGACGCGACCTCGAGGATCGCGATGAATGGGACGAGTGCCCGGGGAACCCCCGCCGGCATCCAGCTCCTGAAGTACCCGAGCACCCCGTTGTAGCGGATCCCCTCCACGTGCGTGGCGATGAACGTGATAAGCGCGAGCGCGAGGGTGACGCTCAGATTGGCCGTCGCCGCGTAGATCCCCCAGGTTGGAATCTCCATGCCCGCAAATTCGAAGCGCTCGTCCGAGATCGGGAGTGGTACGAAACCGATGATGTTGAGGATCCAGATGAACAGAAACAGCGAGGCAACGTACGGGAACCAGCCTCGGATTCCCTTCGAGGGAAGATTGCCCTCGGCGATCTGCGAGTAGGCCAACTCGTACATACTCTCACCGGTCGTTTGCCGGCGATTCGGCCGAAGCGAGAGTCCGAAGCGCATCATCCAGATACCGAGCAGGATCGTCATGATCCCGCCGAGCCAGAGATAGGCGACCGCCTTGTTGACCGACAGGTCGAGGCCGCCGACGTCGATCACGACCCAGGCCGGAAGCTCGAACTCCTCCTGCGGCGAGAAGTCCTCTGTCGATGCGAGAACTGTGCTCACCGGCGCGGCTCCCCTGAGAAATACATCGCCAGGCTGAAGCCGAGTTCGACGGAGTAGGCGACTGCGTAGACAAGGGCGCCCGCCAGCGCAAGGTTCGGGTCGCTGGTGGCAACGATCACCGCAACGACCATGATCAGGATCCCTCGAAGCATCATCCCGAAGGCCGCCACGCCCGAGCCGCGCAGCGTCGGATCACCGATGCCGGCGCGGGAGATGAGGATGCCGAGGAGTTGGCTGGCCACCCAGAGCACGGCGCCCAGAAGCCAACCCTCGATGCGCCAGTCAGCAATGAAGAAGATCGGGAGTGCGAGCGCCAGCACTGCAGTGCCGGCGAACAGGGGTAGCCGCCGTTCGGGCATAGGCCGCGGGGTGAGGGTTGACGGCATCACGTAGGTCCGGTGGAGGCGAGCGGGCGAGGTGCGCCTCGCCGGTGGCCGGGCTGCTTCAGAAAACGTTCCGATACGTGATGTAGACCGCGATGATGGCAGCAGGAATGCCGATGGCCGCTCCGATTGCGATTCCGATGCCAATCGAGCCCGCCGCGAGACCGATCAGGGCACCGATTCCGACGCAGAGTGCGAGTACGCCTAGGAGGAGGCCGCTCGCTCCAAGTGGATCGAATGAGGTGCGGTTTGCCACTTCCCAGCGCGGTCATTTCGGCCGAGGTCAGCTTACCACCGACGCCGGACTTCGTGACACGACAAACCGCATGTTCATCGAAAAAATGGCCATTTTGCGGCCTACTTTGTTCACTGCGCCACGCGGGGCCCCCGCATCCCTCCCTCCACTTTCCAGGATATGTGGGATCGAGTTACGCGTGGCGCACGGAACGTCTTGATTGGCAAACGCTCGGTGCCGAGTCAGCGACACATGGCGGGAGCCCAAGCCACACCCCGACAACTCGGCCTCGAGCGGCCTACGCGCTCCGACGTTCGGCCCGAGCGTCTCGACGTGCCCTGAGAGCCGCGCCCTCTCGCTGCCAGATTCCCCAACCACGTATGCGATCGATCTTGAGGATCTCGAGCAGAATCACGATGTAGAGGGACGCGAGGAGCGCGACGATGCCGATCACGGCGACGGCCACGGTCGGTCCGACGTGCCATTCACCCCCTTCGCGAAACGGAACGAATCGGGTGGCAAGAGCCGCCCCCGCCAGGATTGCGCACCACGCGTAGAGGTAGATGGCGGCCCGACGCTGCGAGAAGCCAATGTTCATGAACCGGTGATGGAGATGGTTTCGATCGGCCTGCATCACGGGTTGGCCGTACTTCAGACGCTTGGCCACCACGAACGACGTGTCCAGGATCGGGATGGCCAGCACAATCAGGGGGAAGAAGAGAGCAACGGTCGCGGCCGTCTTCAACAGTCCTTGAATCGCGACGGTGGCGAGGACGAAGCCGAGCAGGAGCGCCCCCGAGTCCCCCATGAAGATCCGGGCTGGGTAGAAGTTGTGGCGGAGGAAACCGAAGGCCATTCCCGCAACGATCGCCGAAAGCACCGCGGCCCCGGGCTTCCCGAGTGAGAGAGCGATGACTGCGAAGGTTGCGCCGGTGATCCCGCAGATGCCGGCCGCAAGGCCGTCGAGACCGTCGAGAAAGTTGACCATGTTCATGATTGCAACGATCCAGATGAATGTCAGCGCGATGCCTACCCAGCTCGGTAGATCATGGATTCCAAGGATCGGAAAGGTGAATCGATCGATCGCGATTCCGAATCCGATCGCAACGGCAGCGGCCGCGAACTGGCCGCCGAGTTTCGCGGACCATGGGAGACCGCGAAAGTCATCGACAAGGCCAACGAACGTGGCCACGGCGGCGCCGAGGAGGATGCCTCGGTACGGCCCGTCGAGGGCGAGGAATGCGAGCGCCGGAACGAAGAGCCCGAACAGCAGAGCGAGGCCACCCATGCGTGGCACGGGTCGGCGATGGATCCGACGCTTCTCGCCCGGTTTGTCCACGACACCGAGACGGCGGGCTACTTCGCCGACGACCGGCGTCAGGATGAGGACGACTGCGAGGGCGATGAGAAAGCCCCAGAGAACGTCAAGATGGTCGAGAAACGTCTCGAGCACTTAGCGGTCTCTCCGGCGAGGTCCGAACAAGCGTCCACCTACTTCGTTCCGTACAGGCGATCGCCTGCGTCCCCGAGGCCGGGGACGATGTAGCCCTTCTCGTTCAGTCGGTCGTCGATCGCCCCGGTCCAGATTCGGACATCCGGATGATCCCGCTCGAGCAGATCGACTCCTTCAGGTGCCGCCAGAATCGCGATGAGCCGAACCGACTGTGCACCGGCCTTGTTCACAGTCGCGATCGCCGATGAGGTCGAGTTGCCAGTCGCGAGCATTGGGTCGAGCAAGATCACGTCTCGATCAGCGATGTCCTGAGGTAGCTTCACGTAGTACTCGACAGCCTCGAGCGTCTCCTCGTCTCGGTACAGGCCAATGAAGCCGACGCGCGCGCCCGAGATCAACGAGAGGACAGCGTCGAGCATGCCCACTCCAGCCCGGAGGATCGGACAGACCGCCACTTTTTTGCCAGAGATCCGTTGCACCGTGGTGGTCGCGAGCGGCGTCTGGACCTCGACCTCCTCAGTCGCGAGGTCCTTCGTTGCCTCGTAGGTCAGTAGAAGAGTCAGCTCATGGACGAGCTGGCGAAAGAGCTGCGTGTCGGTCTGCACGTCCCGCAGGAGTCCGAGCTTGTGCTGGACGAGCGGGTGCGATACGGCTGTGACCTGTTGCATCATCGTGGTGCTCATTCCCCTCCCTTTCTCACTCCATCCATCGACCTTTGCTAGTCGAGGCTCAGCCGTCGTCGAGATCAGTGACGAAGCGAGTGAAGCCCTCGAAGCCCGGATAGAGCGGCCGGCGTTCGCAGAGCGCCAGTGCACGCAGGCGAAGTGTCGATAAGTCGGCGTTCTCGGCCAACGCGCCACAGATCATGGCTCCGACTTCGCGACAGTCCTCTTCATCGAAGCCGCGCATCGTGACTGCCGGAGTGCCGACCCGAATGCCAGACGCGACTGTCGGCGGCCGGTCGTCGAACGGCACTGCGTTCCTGTTCACCGTGATCCGGATTTCCTCTAGTCGATCCTCAGCAGCCTTCCCAGTCCACTGGCTCGAGCGGAGATCAATTTGGAGGAGGTGGGTGTCGGTCCCGCCGGTCAAGAGCTCGAGCCCTCCAGCACGCAGCGCCTCCCCCAGCGCGACGGCGTTCCGCCGAATCTGAGCCTGATACGAGGCGAATGCCTCGGACGCAGCGATCTTGAAACAGGTCGCCTTTGCGCTGATCGCATGGAGTAACGGACCGCCCGACGTACCGGGGAAGATCGCCCGATCGATCGAGCGAGCGTGTTCGCCACGACACAGGATGAACCCACCGCGCGGACCCGCAAGAGTCTTGTGCGTCGTCGAGGTGACGAAGTCACAGTGCGGCACGGGGTTCGGATGTTGGTTACCGGCAACGAGCCCTGCGAAGTGTGCCATGTCACACAAGAGAAGTGCCCCGACTTCATCGGCGATCTCACGAAAGCGATCTGCCTCGATCTGGCGCGGGTACGACGAACCGCCGCAGATGATCAGCTTGGGACGATGCCGCTTCGCCTGTGACCGCACCTCATCGAAATCGATGAACCCGGTTTCTCGGTCGACGCCGTAGCTCGCGATCGTGTAGAGGCGTCCGGAGAAGTTTGCTTTCAGACCGTGTGTGAGGTGTCCGCCATGGTCTAACCGCATCGAGAGGATCGTGTCGCCCGGCTCGAGGCAGGCGTAGCAGACTGCAAGGTTCGTCTGGGCCCCTGCGTGCGCCTGGACGTTGGCGTGCTCGGCTCCGAACAGCGCCTTCGCGCGCTCGATGGCTAGATTCTCGATCTCGTCCACAACGTCGCAGCCGCCGTAATACCGCTTGCCGGGTGTCCCCTCCGCGTACTTGTTCGTCGGCACTGAGCCGACGGCCTCGAGGATCGCCGGCCACGTGAAGTTCTCCGACGCGATCAACTCGATGTAGGTGCGCTGACGCTCGAGCTCGCGCTCGATCAGCGAGGCAACTTCCACATCTATCTCGGCAAGTCCAGCCTGCCGAAGAAGCTCGGACGTGTCCCCGGTCACGGCCACTGGGCCAGCTTACTGCGCGGCGGAGGCGGCGCGCAGCGAGTGGAGTGCGCTTTGGATCAGTTCGATTGCAGCGTCGACGTCCCCCGCCCCTTCGCGACGAACTTCCGGTCCGTCGACCGTCAACTCGATCACCGTTGATGGTGTTCCGGGCAGCTCACCTGCGTCGAGTTCTGCGCCGACGCGCTCCCGTAGGTCGGCTGGAACGTCGGCGAGGCGGGCCGGGTCGGCATCACCATGGAGATTGGCGCTCGTTGCGGCGACGACACCCGCGCGACGCACAACTTCTTCTGCCGCCGCCGGAAGGTTGGGAACACGGACGCCGATCTTCGTGGGGTCGGCCCCATTCAGCCAGCGAAATCGGCGCGCAGGATTCGCCAGCACGAGCGTATAGGGCCCCGGCAGAATGGAACGCGCGGCGACCGCCGCCCGACCACGCAGCTCCGGGACGACGTCGAGCAAGACGTCGAGCTCGGCAGCCAACAGCGCGAGAGGAAGCGACTCGGGTCGTCGCTTCACCTCGTAGAGCTTTCGCGCCGGAGCTTCGCGATAGCCGTCGGCACACAAGCCGTACACGGTGTCGGTTGGAAGGATGACCGGCTTGCCGGCGCGCAAAGCGTCGATGACTGCGTCACTCATGTCCCAACCCGTCTCTCGCCCTGGATGCCACCATCAGTGAAAGATGAAACACAAACTCCCGGTCTGTGACAACCGCGGTCAGGAGGCGACCCGGCGCCGTACCTAGGTGTGTCGGCCCTCGACCACCCGATCGCGCCCGGTCAGGTCTGGACTTGCCTGCACGTCGTCATAACCGTTCGCCGAGAGCAAGCTGGCTACCTCGTCGGCCTGCTCATCTCCGCACTCGAGGACGAGCCACCGATCGGGTCGAAGCAGCTCTCTTCCTCGCTTTGCGAGCGACGCATGAACGCCGACGCCGACAACGGCCTCCCGCGGCTCGTACAGGCGGATCTCTGGTTCCAGGTCCTCGAACTCTTCCGGCGTCACGTACGGCGGGTTCGAGAGAACGAGATCGAAAGGGCCGGGCAGGTGCGCGTCGAGATGACCAAGCGTCAGATCGACTCTGTCCTCGAGTCCGAGTGCAGCGCGATTTTCCTGTGCCAGGGCGAGCGCACCGGTCGAGATGTCGGTGCCGAGCACAGTCGCGGTCGGATGTTCGTCCGCAATGGCGAGCGCGATCGCCCCGGATCCCGTTCCGACGTCGAGGACACGGGGTTTCTCCAGGTCGGCAATTCGCGCGAGGCCACGCTCGACGACAATCTCGGTCTCGGGCCGCGGCACGAGGACTCTCGGGTCGACTGCGAGTGTCAGGTGTCGGAAGCCCCACTCCCCGATGATGTACGCGGCCGGTTCACGCGCAGCTCGCCGCTTGAGAAACGTTCGGAATCGCTCCTCCTCTTGCCCGGACAGTTCCCGCGCAAGGTGTGTTTGCAGTTCGCTCCTCGACACTTCGAGCGCCTCGGCGAGCAGCACCTCGGCGTCGACCTGCGGCATGTCGACGCCGGCTCGCCCGAGCGTGTCGGTCGCCGAGGCGAGTTCTTCGCGCGCGGTCATGTCGCGGCCACCGCCTCGAGCGCTTGGCGCTGCTCTTCGGCGGCGAGCGCCTCAGTAAACTCGTCGAGATCGCCTTCGAGCACCTGATCGAGGCGATGAACGGTCAGCTTCACTCGGTGATCGGTCACTCTGCTCTCGGGGTAGTTGTAGGTTCTGATCTTCTCCGATCGATCGCCACCCCCAATCTGCGATCGTCGGGCCTCCGAGAGTTCCTCCTGCTGCTTCGCGATCTCGGCTTCGAGAAGCCGGGCACGCAACACTCGCATCGCTTTGAGCTTGTTCTGAAGTTGCGACTTCTCGTCCTGCATCGAGACCACGACTCCAGTCGGAAGATGGGTGATCCGGACGGCGGAGTCGGTGGTGTTCACGCTCTGCCCGCCCGGCCCCGTCGATCGGTACACGTCGATCTTGAGATCAGCAGGGTCAATCTCGACGTCAACTTCCTCCGCCTCGGGCATCACCGCGACTGTCGCTGTCGATGTGTGGATTCGCCCCTGCGACTCGGTCTCGGGAACGCGCTGAACGCGGTGCGTGCCTCCCTCCCACTTGAAGACGGAGTACGCGCCTTTTCCCTTCACAGCGAGAGTGACCTCTTTGAAGCCCCCGACGTCACTCGGATTCGAGGCGAGCGCTTCCGTCTTGAATCCCTTCCGCTCGGCGTAGCGCGTGAGCATCCGGTAGAGATCGCCGGCCCAAATGGCGGCCTCATCGCCACCGGCGGCCTGTCGGATCTCCACGATGACGTCTTTCTCGTCGTTCGGGTCGCGCTCAACGAGAGCCAGCTTGAGTTCGTCTTCGAGGCGTGCTAACCGCTCCTCGATTTCCGGCAGTAGCTCGCGGAGATCGGGTTCCTCGCGTGCCGCTTCGGCATCCTCACGGGCCTCATGCCACTCCACGGCGAGCCGGTGTGCCTCTTCGAGTTCTTTCATTCGTCGTCCGAGCTCCGCCGCCGTGTGACGGTCTGCGAAGACTGCAGGATCCGACATGCGTTCCTGCGTTTCCTGGTAGCTCCTCTCGAGCTCAGCGACGAGTTCTTCGATGCCCGCCATAGCGCGCGAGCCGGCGTCAGGCCATGACCTCGACTTTGCGCTCCTCGGGAGAGGCCCGGCCCTCGAGTCGGAGAACCTCACCGAGCGCGCGAATCGAGACCTCGATCTGATCGAGTGAGGGCTCGCGCGTCGTGAGCCGCTGGAGCCACAACCCGGGAGCCAGGAACGAACGAAGCAACCGATTGTCCTGGTGCCGACCGGCGAATCGGATGACCTCGTATGCGAGACCGGCGATCACGGGCAGCAGCAGGATGCGAGTGAGGATCAGCCAGTACCACTCAGGACGACCGAAGAACGCGAACACGAAGATCGCGATCACCATTACGTAGAGCAGGAAGGCTGTCCCACAGCGGACGTGGAGGAGGCTATGCCGCTGGACGACCCGGGGCTCCAGCTCGTCGCCGGCCTCGAACGCATTGATCGCTTTGTGCTCGGCCGCGTGGTACTGGAAGACGCGCTTCAGGTCGGGGAGGAGCGAAATCAGGAGCAGGTAGGCAATAAAGATCGCGACCCGAATCAAAGCCTCGACGACGAGGAAGGCTCCGGTGCTTTCGACCGGCAGCCAGTTCGTAATCAGGGCCGGGCCGACCTTGAAGAGCATCACCGCGAAACCGATTGCCACGGCGAAGGCAAAGAGGAGTTGGCCGCGGGAAAGCTCGGTCTTGACTTCGTCCTCGCCGTCCTCCATCGCCGCGTAGTTGGCTGAGATAGCTAGAGCGCGGAACCCGATCGCAAGGGACTCGCCGAGCGCAATGACGCCGCGGATGACCGGTAGGCGAAGCCATTTGTGCTTGACGAGCAGCGAGGCGATCGGCTGGTTGACCTCTGCGATGGAGCCGCTCGGAGTTCGCACCGCCACCGACCACGCATGCGGGCCGCGCATCATCACGCCCTCGAGGACTGCCTGGCCGCCGATCGGAGCGCTCATCGCGCGCTGCTCCGTCGCGCAACTGCCTGGCCAAATACGAGCATCATCCTCCGCATATCGACGGAGTCGTCCGCGTTGTTTAGGGACTCACGGCTTCGCGCCGCGAGCCTCGGCCTTTTCCAGCCGGCGCTGGAACCGCTCAACGCGACCGCCGGAGTCCACCAACTTCTGCTTGCCCGTGTAGAACGGATGGCAGGCCGAGCAGATCTCGACGTGCAACTCGGGCTTCGTCGAGCGCGTCTGAAAGCTGTTACCGCACGAGCACGTGACGGTAGAGAGAACGTAGTCTGGATGAATGTCAGGCTTCACTTTCGGTGAGGATAGCAGAGGCCGTTTTCGCGGCTACATTGCCTCCTGAGACAACAATCGCGATCGTTTTCCCCTCGATATCGGGGACTCGATTCGCGAGAAGCGCTGCGACTCCTGCAGCGCCGGCGGGCTCGGCGGCGAGTTTTTCGCGCTCGTAGAGAAAACGGAAGCCAGCACGAATCTCCTCCTCCGTGACGAGGACCGATTCGACGCCATGAGCACGACAGATCTCGAGACCGATGGGCCCGGCGATCGGCGCGTTGAGCCCGTCTGCGACGCTCCGCGCGGTGACGGTCACGGGCTTGCCGGCCTCGATCGCACGAGCCAGCGTCGGAGCCTCTTCCGGCTCACAGGCCACGACCCGGGTTTCGGGAAGCGCCTGGGCGATTCCCGAAACGAGACCCGCTCCGCCGGTCGGAACAAGCACAACATCGACGCCTCGAAGTTCATCGATGATTTCAAGGCCAACAGTACCCTGGCCCGCGATGACCAACGGATCGTCGTAGGCATGGATGTCAGTGCGCCCGGTGGAGTCGCGGAGCTCGGCCAGTCGATCGAAGACCACATCGGGACCGTCCACCTCCCGATCGACGGTCGCCCCGTAGCCCCTTGCAATCCCGATCTTGACTTCGCTCGCACCTCGCCAGGTCACGACCAGGCAGTCGATTCCCTCGATCGCGGCTCCGTACGCAAGCGCGGCAGCATGGTTTCCGGCGGACGCCGCGATGATGCCTCGGCCTCGCTCCTCGCGACTCAGCGTCGCGAGCTTGTTCAGCACGCCGCGCGGCTTGAACGAGCCGGTGCGTTGAAAAAGCTCTGCCTTTAGGTACACGCGGCAGTTCCGACACTCGCCGAGCGCGGCTGCTTCGAGAAGTGGAGTCCTCGGAAGCCTTCCGGCTATCACCGCCCTTGCCGCCTCGGGATCTACGTCAACGTGTATTCGGGACCGTCCCCGCCCTCAGGAGGTGTCAGTCGACCACCCTTCGCGCTGATCGCGCCGCACTGAACACAATTCGACGGCGTGACGCCCACTTGAACGAGTCCGTTGCCTGCGTCTCCGGTCACCTCATACACGTGCGCGGGGCACATTCTCACCCAGGTCTCCGCGATCTCTCGCGGTACCTCGCGTGCAACGCGGATGTGGTTGGGCGCATCGTCCCGAGTCTGGTTGCCGCTGAGGTAGACGCTCGACAGCTTGTCGAAGAAGACCTTGCCGTCGGGCTCGGGGTACGAGCGATTACGATCTCCGACGACCATGTCGGACGCGGCGTCTGGCTCCAGGCTCATGTCGCCTCGAGGAATCGCCCCAAGCGTGTTGAGCGCCGTGCCGGCGAGCATCGAGCCACGCTTGAACCCGTGCTTGAAGGCGGGACGCATGTTGCGAACCCGCCGCAGGTCCTTCCAGATGTAGCTCTCACGAACGGCGGCGTCGTAGGACTCGAGAATCCCCGGCTCCCAGGCGGTCCTTCCGGGCTCGAGTGCGGTCGCTGCCGTCTCTGCCGCGAGCATTCCTGACCGCATCGCGTAGTGCACGCCCTTCAACGCCGGCACATTCACAAACCCGGCGGCGTCGCCAACGATCATGCCGCCCGGAAAGTTGAGCCGATCGGGAAGTCCCTGAAGTCCACCCTCTGGAATCGTCTTCGCTCCCCACGCAACACGTTCACCGCCGTCGATGAGTTGCCCGACAAAGGGGTGCGACTTGAACTCCTGGAGCAGGTCGTGCACCGAGAGTGTCGCGTCGGTGTAGTCAAGCCCGGCAACGAAACCGATGGTGAGCATCTTCTCACCCATCGGGTAGATGAAGCTGCCACCGAACTCGCGGTTTCGCTTTGCGCCGCGGAGCGGCCAGCCCATCGTGTGCATGATGCGATCGCCTGCGTGCTCGACCTCCCACACCTCCTTCACGCCGAGCGCCCAGACTTGAGGTCGGCTCCTCAGCGCGAAGCGGTCGATCGCAACCCCGGTCAGATGGCCCTGCGTACCCTCCGCGAGGATGGTGACGCGCGCGAGCAGATCGGATCCAGGCTCGAAGTTGGGGAGTTTCTCGCCATCCCTCCCGCGCCCCTTGTCGCCGGTCCGCACACCGAGGACGCGATCGCCGCTCACGAGTAGCTTCTGCGCGGCGGTTTCAGGAACGATCATCACGCCAAGTTCCTCAGCGCGTTCGGCGAGCCAGCGCCCGAGCTGTGACACGGACACGATGAAGTGCCCATGGTTCCACATCGTCGGAGGAAGCGGCACGCGGACGGCTCGCTTCCGGGTCAGGTAGTACAAGCCTTCTTTCTCCACCGGGCCAAAGAACGGCATGTCCTCTGAATGGAGCCCCGGGAACAGCTGTCGAAGAGCGCGCGGGTTGATCACCGCGCCGGACAGGAGATGCGAGCCGGCGGTTCGTCCCTTCTCGACCACGGCGATTGGCACGTCGCCCAATCGGTCGCGGAGTTCAGGCCGTTCCTCGAGAATCTGAGCGAGTCGGATCGCAGCACTCAGACCGGCCGGTCCGCCCCCGACGATCAACGCGCCGACTTCGATCCTCTCGTCCGCCGGGTCAGAAGGTTCGGCGATGAACTCGGCCGGGTCAAAGGGCGGGGGAACGTCGCTGGGCTTGCTCATCCCCTCCGCTCCCGGATGAGCGCCGCCAGTTTCGGGACCACGTCGTGGAGATCTCCGACGACCCCGAGATCGCAGAACTCGAAGATCGGGGCGTTCGGATCCTTGTTGATCGCAACGATGGTGCCAGAGCTCTGCATCCCGACCTTGTGCTGGATCGCCCCGGATATCCCGCAGGCGATGTACAGCTTAGGTGCCACCGACTTCCCCGTTTGCCCGACCTGCGTCGAGTACGGATACCAACCGGCGTCGACCACCGCCCGGGTGGCACCGACCGCACCGCCAAGGGCGTCGGCCAGGTTCTCGACGAGCGAGAAATTGGCCGGCTCACCCAAGCCACGACCGCCGGCGACGACGATCTCAGCTTCCTCGATCGACGGCCCCTCGCTCTCCTCGGCGGACTGCTCGATCATCGTGGCCCGCTTCGACCAATCTTGGACGGCGGCAGAAACGGTCTCGACCTCGGCGTCTGCCCCGGGCTCCTTCACCTCGAGCGCCCCTGACCGCACCAGGCCGATTCGTGGCTCACCCTTCCACCCGACGTCCACGATCACGGAATCGCCGAGTGCAGGTCGCTTCCCGAGGAGCTTCGCGTCAGACAGCTCGAAATCAACGAGGTCCCAGTTCAGACCCGCGTCGAGCCGCGCAGCGAGGCCGGCAGCGATGTCTGCGGCGAGCACGGAGCCGCCGAAGAGCACGGTGTCGAAGCCCCTGTCTCTGACCAAGGATTCGATGACGTCGACTCGGGGCTGCGGCAACGGGTCGGCCAGCGCCGGGTCATCCGCAACCAGGACGTGACCAGCGCCGAACCGACCCAGGGCCGTAGCCGAATCGGGCAGACCCGAACCGCAGACGAGTGCAGTCGCCGGCTCTCCAAGCTCCGCAACTCTGGCGAGCACACCGAGCGCATTGCGCTGCGGCTCGCCTTCGTACGTCTCAACGAATACGAGAGTCGGCACGGCTAGATCAATTTTCTGTCGGCGAGGTAGGTGACGATCTGCTCCGCGGACGCGCCGCCCTCGTCGACGATCTTCAGGCTCTCACCGCGTGGCGGCGGGTCGGCAAGTGCGTAGACCTCGGTGCGCGATCCCTGCTCGCCCGCCTCCGAGTGCTCGACGCCGAGCTCTGCGAGCGGAAGAACATCCTGCGGCTTCTTCTTGGCTCCCATGATGCCCTTGAGCGAGGGGTAGCGCGGCTCGTTGATTGCGTCGGAGACGGCGATGACGCACGGCAGCGGTGCCCGGATGACGTCGTAGCCGTGCTCGGTCTGTCGCTTGACGGTCGCTGAGTCCGGCGCGAGCTCGAGGCTTGCGGCCTGCGAGATCAGCGGCAGCTTGAGCCGGTCGGCGACAGCGGCCCAGAGGACGGCTCCGTCCGAATCGCTCGACTGCTGTCCAAACAACACCAGATCGACCGCTTCGCGAGCAAGGGCGGCAGCGATGATCTTGCTCGTTGCCACGAGGTCTGATCCGGAGGCCGCGTCGTCAGCGACGAGAAGCGCGCGGTCCGCTCCCATCGCCAGAGCTTTGCGCATTGATTCCATGGCGCCTTCTGGCCCGAGGGAGACGATCACGACCTCGGCCTCCTGTGCGTCTTTGGCTCTCAGCGCCTCTTCGAGGGCGTGGGTGTCAAAGGCGTTCAGAGCACCTGCACCGCTTCGATCAAGGCGCATGGTCTCGGGATCGATTCGTCTCGGGGAAGAGGCGTCGGGCACCTCTTTCATACACACCGCGATCTTCATCGCGGCCGATCCTATCCGAGCCGTCGAAGCACGTCGCCGACGACCAAAATCCCTCGGCTGGGTGACGGAACGATTATGAACGTTTGCTAACGTACCGCGCTTCGGAGCGCGAAAGCGCCGCACCGGAGCCCATGAAGAGCCACCGGACGACACTCCGCGCAGTATTCATCCTCCTCTCGCTAGGTCTCCTCTTGGGGACGGCTGACGTCGCCGCTGGAGCCAAGAAAAAGAAGTGGAGTGGCCCACCCGATCAGATCGCCTTCCCGGTGATTGGTGACGTCTGGTACACGGATGATTTCGGCGCCCCGCGCGCGCAGGGATCGCACGAGGCGAACGACATCGTGGCCGCGTGGAGGGCACCTGTCGTGGCGGCCGAGAACGGGAGAGTACGTCTCTGGTCGGGCTCGGCTCGAGCGGGATGCATGATCTACCTCTACGGAGCGAGCGGCACCACGTATCTCTACATCCATCTGAATAACGACCTGACCGAGAACAGGGACAATCGAGGCGGCTGCGGCGAAGGGGTTTCGTGGGCCCCCGGTCTGAAGGACGGACAGCGCGTCAAGGCCGGCCAGATGATCGGCTACAACGGCGACTCGGGCGACGCGGAAGGCATCTACCACCTGCACTTCGAGATGCATCCGAACGACGGTGCGGCGATCAGTCCGTTCAAATGGCTGAACGAGGCTCAGCGGCTGCTGTTCCCCGTGCCTCCGGATCTCGAGGCCGCGGGCTTCGACGGCGAACAACCTTTGACTCTTCGTCTCCAGGGTCGCGTGATCGAGGCGGACAAGGATTGGCTGAAACTTGCCGTCAACCGCGTCAGGATGTCGAACCGATGGCTCTACAATCACGAGCGAGAACTCCTCGTGACCGTCTTGCCGGATACGCCGGTTCATCGGACGGTGAATCGCAAGCGCAAGGCCGCGAAGCTCGCGCGGGCCAAACCGGGCGAGAAGGTGGTCGCATGGACGACGGAACTCCAGCCGATCCTCTTCCACCAGGTCGCCGAGCCCGGAGTGATCTGGGCGAGCCAAGTGGTTCTACGCGGCGCACTGAAGCCCTAGAGCCTGTCCGTAGGTGCAGGGCCCCGGCTCCTAGCCCGACCCGAGCGCGGCACGCAGACCTCGGGCGGCAGCCTCAGGATCGTCCGCATCGCCGATCGCGCGAACCACAGCGACACGTTCCGCCCCGGCAGCGACCACCTGCTCGACGTTGCTCGCATCGATTCCCCCAATCGCGAACCAGGGCTGACGGGCGTGTTGCGCCGCGTACCAAACGAGCTCGAGTCCCACGCCAGGACGCCCCGCCTTCGTCGGGGTGGCGAATACCGGCCCGACCCCGATGTAGTCGGCGGTCGCCGTATCAATCTCGCGGGTTGCGTGAGTCGAGAGGCCAACCCGGAGGCCGAATTGCCGCGCCTCCGAAACCGGCAGATCGTCCTGACCGACGTGGACGTAGTCCGCGCCGGCAAGTACCGCGAGATCGGGGCGATCGTTCACCACCAGGGGAACGCCGAGACGCGCCGTGACCGAACGGGCCGTCCGGAGCGCGGAGAGCAGTTCCCCGTCCGCGCATTCCTTCTCCCGGATCTGGACGAGCTCTACCCCACCTCGAATCGCGGCTTCGAGAAACTCGGTGAGATCTGGACGTGCGCCGCAGATGAGGTAGAGCCGTGCGGTAATTTCGGCCACGCTGGCGACGCTAGCCGCCGGCGACCGGCCGCGCGATGACGAGAGAGTCTCCGGTCTTCAGCTCGACCCGTCCGTAGCGTTCCCGTTCGACGGGTTCACCGTTTCGTTCGACGAGGGCAAAGCCGGTCGCCCAGCCAAGCCGCTGGAGCAGGCGCTCGACCGTCTCACCGTCCGAGAGCTCCTGCTCCCGTCCGTTCACTGTCACAACGACCTTGCCGTTCACCCGCGCGTGATCACCCCCGCGAGTGGGCTGGAGGCCTCGGCGGCCGGTCGCTCTGCAATCAGGCCGGCGCGGAATGCCTTGCGGCCCGCCTCGACGGCGAGCTTGAAGGCCTCGGCCATTGCCACCGGGTCGGACGCGCGGGCAATGGCGGTGTTGACCAGCACCGCGTCGGCCCCGAGCTCCATGACCTCGGCGGCATGAGACGGAGCACCGAGGCCGGCGTCGACGACAACCGGAACCGTTGCTTGCTCGATCATGATCTCGATGGTTTCCCGGAGCTTGACACCCCAACCGCTCCCGATCGGAGCGGCGAGCGGCATGACGGTCGCACAGCCGACATCCTCTAGCTTCTTCCCGAGCACCGGGTCGGGGAGGATGTAGGGGAGGACCGTGAAGCCGTCCTCGACAAGGAGAGCAGCAGCGCGAAGGGTCTCGACCGGGTCCGGGAGAAGATAGGTCGGATCCGGAATCACCTCGAGCTTGATCCAGGAGGGGAGTCCTCCGGCCCGAGCCAGGCGCGCCATTCGAACAGCCTCGTCGGCCGTCTCGGCACCAGAGGTGTTCGGCAAAAGGAGGATGTGGTCCGGGACGTAGTCGGTGAGGATCTCTTCGGAGCTGTCGAACTCGATCCGGCGAACTGCCACGGTGAGAAGCTCGCATCCGGAGGCCAGAGCTGCCTCGCGCATCGTCGCAGGCGATTCGTACTTCCCGCTACCGGTAATCAGACGTGACGAAAACGGACGCTCCGCGATGACAAGTTGGTCGCCGGTTTTCATGCTCTCCCTTCGCTGGCATGACCCAGATCAGGTTCTGCGGTCGCGATCTCGTGATCGCCTCTCAGCCCCCGCGGAGAGGGGCTCCCGCTCGCTCCCTAGGCTACCACTCCGTTCACTTGTCGAGGAGCCCGTCCCACCGTGAAACACTAGAGCTCATCATGCAACGAGCTCCTACTCCCCCTTGAAGTCCGGCGGTCGCTTCTCGATGAATGCAGCCATTCCCTCTTTCTGATCCTCAGTGGAGAAGAGCATCGAGAAGAGCCTGGCCTCGGTCTCGAGATTCTCGGCGTGACTCCCTGCGAGCGCGAGGTTTGCGGCTTCCTTCGCGTAGGAAAGCGCGACCGGACTCTTCTTGGCGAACTCGTCTGCTAACTCGAGTGCCTTTACTCTCAATTCGGCCGGCTCGCATTGAGCGTGAACGAGGCCGCGGTCGAGCGCCTCGTCAACCGAGACCTGGCGACCGGTGAAGACGAGCTCCTTTGCGTAGCCGAGGCTCGTGGCGCGGGCCAACCGCTGCGTTCCGCCCCATCCCGGGATGATTCCCAGGTTGATCTCGGGTTGACCGATCTTGGCGTTGGTCGAAGCGAGACGCAAATCGCACGCGAGCGCGAGTTCGCAGCCGCCACCGAGAGCGAATCCGTTGATGGCTGCGATCGTTGGCTTGGGCATCGTCTCAAGGAGCGCGCCACAGGCGTGGCCGAGGGCTCCCCAGGCACGGGCGTCGAGAACGCCGAGCCCGTGCATGTACTTGATGTCGGCTCCGGCGATGAACGCACGGTCGCCGGCGCCGGTGAGGATCACCGAGCGCACGTCGGGGCTGGCACCGAGCTCGGAGAGACGTTCTCTGAGAGTGGTGAGGTGCTCGAGATCGAGCGCATTGAGCGCATCAGGACGATTGATCGTCACCACGGCCGTCGTTCCGACATGTTCAAGGTCGACAGGCATCGGTCAGGAAGCCTCGATCGGCACGCGCTCGCGGATGAACTCAACGATGTCCGAGACGGGCGCACCCGGAGTGAAGATCTCGGAGACCCCAAGCTCGCGCAGGGCGTCGCCGTCTTGTCGGGGAATGGTTCCGCCGACGACAACGAGCACGTCGTCCAGCCCGTTCTCGCGGAGCCCTTCGACGATGCGCGGTACAAGCGTCATGTGTGCTCCGGAGAGAACGGAGACGCCGACGGCGTCTGCGTCCTCCTGAAGTGTGGTCTCGACGATCTGTTCTGGCGTCTGGTGGAGGCCCGTGTAGATCACCTCCATGCCGGCATCCCTCAATGCTCGGGCGATGATCTTCGCGCCTCGGTCGTGGCCGTCGAGGCCCGGCTTCGCGATCACGACACGGATCTTCCTCGCCACTCACGTCAGTATATGGAGGTGCGCCTCACGGTTATCGGCTCTTCTCCGGCTTGGCCCAATCCAGGCAGCGCTCAGTCCGGCTACCTCGTCGAGGGCCCCGGTCGGCTCCTTCTGGACTGCGGGCCCGGCGTCCTTGGAAGACTGCGAGAGTACGGTCCAGTCGAGATCGACGCGGTCGCGATCACCCATTTTCACCTCGACCACTGGGGCGACCTCGTTCCGTGGATCTGGCTGCGCACGCACGGCGTAAGAGACACCGGCCCGTGCCCTGAACTCTGGCTGCCGCCGGGAGGGTGCGACGAACTCGCGTCGTTTGCCGAGCGCTTCGGGAGTAAAGCGATGTTTGAGTCGTGCTTCGACATGCGGGAGTACGAGGCGAGCGTCGCTTTCACGGCAGCTGGCTTCCAGATCGTCGCCGAGAAGCTCGAGCACTACAGCCTGAATTCGTACGGTTTTCGCGTCTCACACGGCGGCCGGACGCTCGCCTATTCGGGAGACGCGGCGCCGAGCAAGGCACTCGACGAACTTGCCCGGGGCGCCGATCTCTTCCTCGTTGAGGCGACCCTCGCGCGCGGCGACCTCGATGGAAATCCCCGCGGACATCTCTCGGCAGAGGAAGCCTTGGCAGCAGCGGACGGGCCTGCTCTGCTCACGCATCGCCCGATCGAACTGGGCGCCCCGAACGGCGTCGAAGTTGCCGTTGACGGGCTCGTGGTAGAGATCTAGACGTTTGATCGGAGTCCGATCAAACGTCT
>CAYTCZ010000006.1:0-16237 GCA_964436315.1 uncultured Gaiellales bacterium
CGCGTCCATATTTCAGGTCAATATGAACGCTCCCTGCGTCCTGGCCTCACGGCGTACATCGCGCCCCGGCGACGAGGAGTCATTATGAAACGAGTTCTAAGTCGATGGAGGCGAGGTGACGTCGGCCGGGTCGACGTTTGCCGGCAGCCCTCGTCGCTGTCAGTATCGTTGCACCGACCGTATCTCGACGACTGGTTTCGGATTGGACGACGCCGAGCTCCTGGAGAGGATCCGTCTAGGCAAACTCGTTGAAGGGCCCGAGTACGCGACCGAGCAGTACATCGAGGGCCTGAAGCGGACTCTCATCGTGTCGGGCGACACCGAGCTGATCAGCGCGCCCGCCTACCTTCGGGCAGCGCAGCATGCGCCGAGGATGCAGTCCTACATCTCGGTCGTCGGCATCATCCAGGACGAGCTCGGCCACGCCCACATTGCGTATCGAATGCTTCGCGACCTCGGCGTCGACACCGACGCGCTGATCTACGAACGCGAGCCGAGCGACTTCCGCTACCCCTACGCCTTCGACGTTCCACTCGATTCGTGGTACGAGATGGTCGTAGCGAATGCGCTCTATGACCGCGCGGGGTTCGTGCTTCTCGGCGACATCTATCGGCACACGAGCTACGGCCCCTGGAAGCGTGCACTCGTAAAGGTCGACCGCGAGGAGACGTTTCACCTCCGCCACGGCGAGCGCTGGATGAACACGCTCTCACAGGATCCCGACCACAAGCCCAAGCTTCAGGCGGCGGTCGACTGGATGTTTGTCATGACGCTCGAGTGGTTTGGGCTTCCCGACGACTTGAAGCGGCACAAGGAGCAGCTCGACTTCGGATTGAAGGGGCTCAGCAACGATCAGCTCCGTCAGGAGTGGATGTCGACCGCTGTTCCGTTCTGCGAGGCGATCGGTATCGAGGTGCCGGTTCACCTCGACGAGGAGAGCCAGCAGTACGTGATCGACATTTCGTTCCCGTGCGAGTTCGACGAGAGCGAGAAGCGCTGGCTGCTCGAGGATGGCCCGATCTCGTGGGATCAGGTAATCGCCCGCTGGAAGCGACGCGGACCGGCAAATGAGGAGTTCGTCCGCCAGCTCCAGGCCGGGTATCACGAGACAGGACTCGCATCGTGACGTCGGCCGAGACTCTCCGCGTCGCACTCGCCGAGGTTCTCGATCCTGAATACCCGGTCAGCCTCGTCGACATGGGTCTCATCCGCGGCGTGAGCGTCAACGAGCGTACTGCCACGGTCAAGGTCGCGTTCTGCTCGCTTGGCTGCCCGTGCACCGAGCTGATTCGCGACGACATCGAGGCCAGGCTGCTGGAGTTTCCGTCGATCGACACCGTCGAGGTGGAGGAGGTCTTCGAACGCTGGTCGCTCGAGGACGTGACCCCGAAGGGGCGCAAGCAGCTGCGACAGGTCGGGGTCGCGTGACGAACAGAGAGTCCGAGTACTGGGAGGTGTTCGCCCGGCAGGATCAGCCTGATCAGCCGATCAGGCACGTCGGAGCTGTCGAGGCGGCCGATAGTGCCGATGCCCGGGTCTTCGCCAAGACGCTGTACGACGAGTTCAGGTGGTCCGAGATGTTCGTGATCCCGCGCCGGGCGATCATCGAGGTGATCCGCCCAGCCTAGTAGGTAATCGGGACGGGGGGAGCGGCGGTATCAAGATGGAGTCCTTTCTCGTGTTCGGTCGGGCTGACTACTCCGAACCGCTCGCGGAACTCGGCTCGCTCGCCGCTCAGGGGCCGTCCGAGGCAAGATCGGCCTCGCTGGCACAGTTTGGCGACGAGTGGGTTGAGCTCTCTCTCGTGCCGGAGTCCGATGCCGTTTGGGTTCTTCGTGACTCAGGGAATGGTGGGAGTGACGCAGACCGTGACTGAGAACGGCCGAGTTGATGCTGCCCTCGCGAATCTCATCGTCGTGCTCGCCGACAACAAGTACTTCCTCGGCCGCCGTATGTCGGAATGGGCGGTCGGAGCGCCAACGCTCGAGGGAGCCGTCGCGTGTGCGGCGATCGCCCAAGAGGAGATGGGTCATACCCGGCCGCTGTACTCGTTCCTCGAACAACTTGAGCTCTCGAATCCGCCGTTGCCCCTCGAGCGGGACGACGATCGGGAGCGCAAGTACTGCCTGAGCTTTCTGCGCTCGAGGTTTCCCTCTTGGCCGTTCGCCGTCGCCGCGCTTTACCTCACCGACTCGGCCCTGACGATCATGCTGCGCGGACTCGGCAACGCCGATCTCGGGGTGCTTCGGCGCCGCGCCGACCGAATCGTTTCCGACGAGCCGACCCACGCCGAGTTCGCGGCCGGCCGCGTACGGGACCTCGCTTCCTCGACAGCGAACGACGCGCTCGCTGCCAGTGTCCGGGACCTGCTGGCCGAGACGCTCTGTTGGTTCGGACCCGAAGGCGAGGAAGGTCTCGATGCCTTGAAACGAGCGGGCCTCGTCGAGCTCGATAACGAGCACCTGCGGCAAGCTTTTCTCCAGAGCGTGATGCCCCTCCTCGTCGAGCTGGACGTGCGCGTCGACGTGGGGTGGAACGCCGGTGATGAGATTTGGGAGTACGGTGGGCTTCCATGGGAGCGATGGAACGGACTGGAGAGATGCCTCGAGACGACGACGGGGACAACGGCGTGACGTGCGTCTGGTGTGATTCACGCGATGTCGAGCGCATCGGAGAGTTCGGCCCCGGTCTCATGACCGAGCAGTGGTATTGCCTCGCCTGCAAGAGCCCGTTCGAGCTCGTCAAGAAGCGAGGAGACCTCTCGTAGTGGCCACGCTGGTGACGTTCGAAGGGCGCTCCCCGGAGGTCGCTGCGGACGCATTTCTTGCTCCGACGGCCGCTCTCATCGGCGATGTGGTTGCGGGACCCGGCTCGAGCTTCTGGTTCGGAGCCGTGGTGCGCGGAGACTACGACCGGATCAGGATCGGTGAGGGGACCAGCGTCCAGGACAACGTCGTCATCCACGCTGCCTCGGGTGTGCCGACCACGATCGGAAAGAACGTCACCGTCGGGCACGGCGCGCTGCTCGAGGGCTGCACCGTCGAAGACTCGGCGGTCCTCGGGATGGGATGCGTCGTGCTCCAGCGAGCGCACATCGGCCGCGGCGCCATGATCGCCGCTGGAGCGGTGGTGACAGAGGGGCAGGAGATTCCCGGCGGCCACCTTGCGGTTGGGGTCCCGGCCCGCGTGACGAAAGAGCTCGACGGAAGCTCGGCCGCCTGGGTCGAGCGCTCGGCGCCCGCGTACCACGCGCTCGTCAGACGCTACGCAAACCACGAGGTAAGGAGTTAGGTCGATGTCCGAGATGCTGATAGGTGGCGAGCGATTGTCTGCGAAGGACGGCGAGGAAGTGGAGGTCATCGACCCGGCGACCGAGGAGACCGTCGATACCGTCCCGAGTAGCTCACCCGAGGATGTCGACCGCGCGGTCTCGGCCGCGGCCGCCGCGTTCCCGGAATGGTCGAAGACGGATCCCGAGCAGCGGGCTGAGGCGATCCGGAAGAGCCTCGAACTGATCGCAGAGAACCGCGATCGCATCGTCGAGACTCTGGTGCACGAGCAAGGCAAACCAACGTTCGAAGCGGCGGGGGAACTCCAGCACTTCATCCACGGAATGAGGTACTACGCCGACCTCGCAACGAAGCTGCGCGGCTCCTACCAACCGCTTCCCTCGACCCTCGGCGAGTCCTTTGGCCTTGTGATTCGTCGGCCGATCGGTGTGGTGGCGGCGATCGTTCCGAACAACTACCCACTCACCTTGATGGGGACGAAGATCGCGCCTGCACTCGTCGCCGGAAATACCGTCGTGGTCAAACCGGCGTCGACGACGCCCTTGACTACCTTGATCGTCGCGGAGCAGCTCCACGAGGCCGGGCTGCCTCCCGGCGTCCTCAACGTGATCACGGGGACTGGGGAGCGAATCGGCGATGCTCTCGTCGGTCACCCCGACGTCCGTCGCGTCGCCTTCACGGGCGAAACCGGGACCGGTCGGCGCATCATGGAGATCGCCGGCCCAGAGTTCAAGCGCGTCACGATGGAGCTCGGTGGGTCAGACCCGGTGATCATCTGCCCCGACGCCGATCTCAAGCGCGCCGTAAAAGGGGTCATGATCGGCCGCTTTTGGAACGCCGGCCAGTCGTGTCTCGCCGGCAAGCGCGTGTATGTGTTCGAAGAGGTGTACGACGCGTGCGTCGAGCAGTTGCTGGCCGAACTCGAGCGTTACGAACCTGGCGCCGGCTGGGTCAAAGCGGAGAAGCCGAAGATCCGGATCGGGCCGGTTCATACCGAGCGGCAGCGCGTCACCCTGCTCGAGCAGGTCGAGGACTCTCGGAAGCGCGGCGGCGATGTGCTCTTCGGCGGGACGGTGCCTGATGATCCGGAGCGTGGCTACTTCATGACCCCGACGCTCGTTGCCGATCCTCCCGACGATTCGCGAGTTGTCACCGAGGAGACCTTCGGACCTGTTCTTCCCATCTTCAAGGTCAAAGACATGGACGAGGCGATCGCTCGAGCCAACAGCTCGCGATACGGGCTCGGCTCCTCGATCTGGACGTTCGATTCCCGACTGATTCACCGGGCGGCGATGGAGATCGACGCCGGCATGACGTGGGTCAATCAGATTCACTACGGTTACGACGAGCTGCCGTTCGGAGGTCTGAAGGACAGCGGGGTCGGCAAGGAACACGGCATCGAGGGGCTCGATTACTACACGGAGCTGAAATCGGTAGTCGTAGGAGGTTTGGCGTAATGGCGGTCGACTTCGCTCACAAAGACGGGATTGGCACGATCACCCTGAACCGACCGCCGGCCAACTCGTACGAAGCTGGTTTCGTCGACGAACTCGGTGCGGCAGTCGCTGCCGTCGCCGACGACGACGATGTCAAGGCAGTTGTCGTTCGGAGCGCGCTCGAGAAGTTCTTCTGCGCCGGAGCAGACATCAAGGCCTTCACCGAGAACTCGGCCGGCGCGAACGTCGAGATGGTGATCGCCTCACATGCCGTGCTCAGCTCGATCGCGCGCATCCCGAAGATCTTCATCGCCGAGATCGGCGGCCATGCGCTCGGCGGCGGGCTCGAAATCGCGCTGGCTTGTGATCTTCGCTTCGCGGCCGAAGGTGAGTACCGCCTCGGTGTCCCCGAGTCGCAACTTGGACTGCTCCCCGGCAACGGCGGAACGCAACGTCTCCCCCGACTCATCGGGTGGAGCCGCGCGCTCGACCTGATGATCACCGGCCGGACGTTGACCCCCGACGAGGCACTCGAGCTCGGGATCGTCAACCGCGTTGTCTCGGCAGACCGGCTCGCAGCCGAGACGCGCGACTACGCGGCACGACTCGCGGCCGGCGCGCTCAAGGCCATCGGGAGTATCAAGCTCGCGGTCCACGAGACCTTGGAGCTCTCGCTCGAGGAGGGCCTCAAGCGAGAGCAGGAGCTGATCTCAGAGCTCTTCCTGTCCGAGGACGCGAGGGAGGGTCTCGCCGCTTTCGTCGAGAAGCGAAAGCCGGCGTTCACCGGTAGCTGATGTCGACTGTCGAGATAGCGGCTCCCCGCGGGATGTTCATCGACGGCGGACTGCGCTCCTCGAGCGAGCTCGAGTGGACGACGATTCGGAATCCCGCGACCGGAGAGGAGGTCGGAAGTGCGCCCCGCGCGACGCCGGCCGAGATCGATGCGGCGTGTGGCGCTGCGAGGCGCGCGTCCGCGGCCTGGTCGGAGGCGCCCGCGTCAACCCGCGGGGCGGCTTTGCACGATGCGGCCGAGGCGATTCTCGAGCAGGTCGACGCTCTTTCTCTGCTTCTGACCTGCGAGCAGGGCAAGCCTATCCGCGAGGCAAAGCTCGAGCTCCGACGCTTCGTCCACACGCTCGAGCACTACGCCGGGCTCGCGAAAAACCTTCGCGGCGGCCATGTCCCGGATCTCGACGAAGCGACCCACGGGCTCATCCTCAAGCGACCTATCGGTGTCGTCGCGGCAATCGTCCCGTGGAACTTCCCGACGACCTTGCTTGGAAACAAGCTGGGGCCTGCCCTGGTCACCGGCAACACGGTCGTTGCCAAGCCCGCCGAAACGACGCCGCTGACGACGCTGCGCATCGCCGAGCTCATGCACGAGGCTGGCATTCCGACCGGCGTCTTCAACGTTGTCACCGGTCGAGGCTCTGAGCTCGGAGGGCCGCTCGTGAAGCATCCCGCCGTCGGCAAGGTCGCGTTCACGGGCTCGACCCCGGTCGGACAACGGATCATGGCGATGGCTGCCGAAGGGATCAAGCGGCTGACCCTCGAGCTCGGGGGCTCGGATCCGATGATCATCTGCGCCGATGCAGACGTCGACGCCGCGGTCAGTGCAGCGAGCGTCGGCCGATTCTTCAACTGTGGCCAGGCATGCCTTGCGGTCAAGCGGCTGTACGTCTTCGAGGAGGTCGCGGACGAGGTTGTCGACAAGCTCGTCAAGAAGGTGGGCCGGTTGCGGGTTGGCCCAGGAACGCAAGAGGGCGTGGCACTCGGACCACTCCACACGGACGAGCAGCGCTCGACGATCGAGGAGCAGGTCGCTGACGCGCTCGACAGCGGCGCCGAGCTACTTCACGGCGGCTCGCGGCCGAATGGCGAAGCGTACGAGGCAGGCTTCTTCTACGAGCCGACGCTGCTGCTCGAACCCGATCCAGCCTCGAGAGTCGCGAAGGAAGAGGTGTTTGGTCCGGCGCTACCGATCTGGCGCGTGCGCGATCTCGCCGAGGCGATCGAGCGAGCGAACGACTCGATCTTCGGACTGGGATCGTCGATCTTCACGAGCGACCTCGACAGCGCCACGCTGGCCGCCGATCGGCTGAACGCTGGCTATACGTGGGTGAACTCGCCACAGAAGGTCTACGACGAGCTTCCGTTTGGCGGAGTGGGTCAGAGTGGCTTCGGGAAGGAACACGGGATCGAGGCTCTTGACCACTACACCGATACGAAATCGGTCGTCGTTCGGCGGGCCTCCCGCGAATAGCAACGGAAACATGGCGCCGCTCTACTTCGAAGACGTGGACGTCGGCCACCGACTTGTGACGGGCGGGCGGACGGTGACCGAGGCGGATCTCGTCAACTTTGCCGGCGTATCGGGCGACTTCAACCCGCTGCATCTCGACGCCGAGTTCGCCAAGGACTCGATCTTCGGGCAGCGCGTGGCTCACGGAGTGCTCGTGCTTGCGGTGGCCACCGGGCTGCGACAGGGACTCGGGGCCTTCGCGGGTACGCTCATGGGCCTGCTCGAGATTCGGTCATGGCGGTTCCTTGCGCCGGTCTTCGTCGGCGATACCGTTTCTGTGGAGACGGAGATCACCGAATTGCGACCGACCTCCAAACCAGACCGCGGCGTTGTGACGCAGCGGATCACGGTGCGAAACCAGGACGGCGTGAACGTGCAGGAAGGCGAGTTCGTCGCGCTGCTCAAAAGGAGGACCGAGTAAGGGTGTCAATTCAATGGCTGTGAGGATCGCGGAAACACCGACCTCCGCCACCGAGCTCGCGGAGATCGGTCTCGAGCGCGGTGAGGCGATCGCGATGTTGCGATACATGCTGATCACTCGCGGCATCGAGGAGCGCGGTCACATCCTGTACAAGCAGGGCAAGATTCCGGGAAGCTTCTATACAGGGCGGGGAAACGAGGGCGCCGCTGTCGGCACGGGCATGGCGCTCGAGCCGGAGGATGTCGGTACCCCGACCCAGCGTGACCTGGGTGTCCATATCGTCCGGGGGCTCGAGCCATGGCGCATGTTTGCCCAGTACATGGGCCGCATCGACGGCCCGATGAGGGGTCGGGACGGCAACGTCCATATGGCGGACACGGAAGCCGGATTCGTGCCGATGGTCAGCCACATGGGGGCGATGGTTCCCGTGGCCGTCGGGATGGCGCTTGCGATCCGATTGAACGACGAGCGTCGTGTTGCAGTGACCTGGTTTGGTGAAGGAGCCTCGGCGATGGGTCCGATTCACGAGGGGATGAACTTCGCCGGGGTGCGCCGTTTGCCGATCGTTTTCATCTGTGACAACAACCAGTGGGCCTACTCGACCCCGGCGCATCTCAACGTACCGACCGAGTACGTCGCGGACCGGGCTGCCGCCTACGGGTTCGACGGCGTCGTCATCGACGGCACCGACGCCCTGGCCGTCTACCGCGAGGCGAAGCTGGCGGTCGAGAAGGCGCGCAACGGTGGGGGCCCCACGCTGCTTGAGTGCATGACGCACCGGATGGAAGGTCACGGGGCTCACGACGATTCGTTCTACGTTCCACGCGAGGTTCTCGATGAGTGGTCGAGACGGGATCCGGTCGACCGTCACCTCGCCTGGCTGCGCGAGAACCTTGAGTTCACGACGGACGAGGAGGCCGAGGTCACCGAGTCGGTAAAACGACTGCTGACCGACGCACTGCGGCGAGCCGAGGAGAGCCCGTTGCCCGATCCAGCGACCGTTCCCGACGGGGTGTACGCGGAGATTGAGCGGGTCGGAGATCGAGCCGGAGAATGACTGTCACGACACCGGATGGTCGCTGCAGCGAAAATGGGTTGGCCGGAAAAACCATGTTGCGCGAAGGGAGAGCTCGATGAAGCTTGCGGGCGTGGACGTCGGCGGGACGTTCACCGACGTCATCGTCGCGGATACGGAGACCTCAGAGATCTGGATTCAGAAGGTCGCGTCAACTCCGGAGGATCCGTCGCAGGGACTGCTCGATGGCGTCGCGGCGGCCGACGGCGATCTTGCCGCGATCGACACCCTGTTGCACGGGACGACGATCGCGACGAACTCGCTGCTCCAGCACCAGGGCGGCGTGGTTGGTTTGATCACGACGCGCGGTTACCGAGACATCCTTCATATCGCCCGCCACCAGCGTCCGCATCACTACTCGATCCATCAGGACGTTCCCTGGCAGGATCGCGCACTCATCCGGCGTCGCTATCGAAAGGTCGTCACCGAGCGGATCGGGCCGCAGGGAGAGATCCTCACGCCTCTCGATGAGGACGAAGTAGCGGAGGCCGCAGAGGAACTCAAGGACAAAGGCGTCGAAGCGGTCGTCATCGGCTTCATCAACAGCTACCGCAATCCGGAGCATGAAGACCGCGCGCGGGAGATCGTGGAAGAGATCCACCCGGAAGCGTTCGTAACGACATCGGCCAGCGTCTTCCCGCAGTTTCGGGAGTACGAGCGGTTTACGACCGCGGCGATCAACGGCTTCGTCGGACTTGCGGTCCGAAACTACATCGAGCGACTGCACGGGCGCATGGACGAGGCCGGGATGGGAGCCGAGCTCCGTCTTATGCGCTCCAACGGGGGCGTGGTCACGAGCGAGGTTGCAGCCCAACTCCCCGCAACCCTTCTCCTGAGCGGCCCGGCGGCGGGGGTCCTCGCCGGCGCACACGTCGGGCGCGCGTCGGGCTACGAGAACCTCATCACGTTCGACGTCGGGGGGACGAGCGCCGACATCGGCATCGTGACCCCGCGGGGCATCACCGAGGCGACCGCCCGCGATACATTCATCGCCGGTTATCCCATCCTGGTTCCGATGATCGACATCCACACCGTCGGTGCCGGGGGTGGCAGCATCGCGTACGTCGACGCCGGAGGGGCGTTCAGGGTTGGTCCGCGAAGCGCGGGCGCGGAGCCGGGTCCCGCCTGTTATGGGCGCGGCGGGATCGAGGCCACGGTCACCGACGCGAATGTCGTCCTCGGTCGCCTCCGATCCGAGCACTTCCTCGGAGGCACGATGGAGATCCGGCCGGAGCTCGCGATGGACGCCATCGAGTCGTTATCCCGAGAGCTCTCCCTGCCGGTGGAAGACACGGCCGCCGGCGTCATCACGCTCGTCAACCACAACACGGCGAACGCGATCCGGTCGCGAACGATCCAGAAGGGGCATGACCCACGCGAGTTCACGCTGGTTGCATTCGGCGGCGCAGGGCCGCTGCACGCTGCCGAGGTCGCGCGCTCGCTCGAGATTCCGCAGGTGCTCGTTCCCATCTACCCGGGAATCACCTCCGCCATGGGCCTTCTTTCGACTGACCTGAAGTACGACCTCATCCAGAACGAGTTCATGCTCGATACAGACGCCGATCTCGAACAGCTGAACGCCGACTTCGAGCGACTGGAGACCGAGGCACGTGAGCAACTGAGTCGCGACGGAGTTCCCGAGTCCGGGATCGCGCTCACGCGTGCCGCTGACTGCCGCTACGTCGGCCAGGGGTACGAGCTTCGTGTGGAGCTGCCCTCGACCAAACTCGACGAGCAGTCGATCGGCGAGTTCTCAGACGCGTTCCATCGGATCCACGAAGAGGAGTACGGTCACGTCTTCCCGGGAAATCCGATCCAGATCGTCAACATCCGCGTGATCGCCGTCGGCGAAGCTCCGAAGCTCCCGGCGCTTCCGACACCGACCGGAACCTCCGTAGCTGACGCGCGCATTGATCAGGCACCGGTGCAGTTCAGGGAGAACGGCGAGGTGCGGTCGGTCGAAACGAGCTTCTTCCGGCGGGAAGAACTCCCCGTGGGGGAGGAGGTTCAGGGACCTGCGATCCTGGTTCAATTCGATTCAACAGTCGTCGTCCCGCCGGGCTCGGCAGCCGAGGTGCTGCCGACCGGTGACGTCCTGATTCGGATCTAGTAAACGGAGAGGAACCGACATGGCAGTAACCGAAGAGACTCAGGCAGCACCGGTCGACATCATCGAGTTCTCACCCGGCGAACGGACTCGCGAGCCCATCGATCCAATCACTGCGCGTGTTATCGCTGGAGCTCTCGACAACATCGCACTCGAGGTCGGCCACAAACTGACGCGCATGTCGTACTCGTCCATCATTCGCGAGTCGGAGGACTTCGGGGTTGCGCTCCTGGACGCGCAAGGACGGCAGATCTGTGAGTGCCCGCTTTCGACGCCGCTCCAGCTCGGCCCAATTGCGGGATACCAGCAGGGAATCTTCCGGCTGTTCGAAGAGCGAGGCGAGGCGTTCAACGACGGCGACGTGATCGTGCACAACTCGCCGTTCTATGGCGCCTCGCACGAGCCGGACGTCGGCTTCTGCGTTCCGATCTTCTTCGAGGGCGAACTGGTCGGTTTCAGCTGGACGACCGCCCATCACCTCGACGTCGGCGCGATGACGCCGGGTTCGTGTGGGATCGTCGATGCGGTCGACGCCTACGCCGAGGGCCTGCAGCTCAAGGCGCTCAAGGTCTACGACCGCGGTGTCAAGAACGAGGTCGTGTGGCAGCTGCTCCGAGACAACATCCGAGCGAGCGACATGGTCGTCGGCGATATGGAGGCTCAGGTTGCCGCCTGCCACATCGGCGCAACGAGATATGTCGAGCTCCTCGAGCAGTACGGCCGCGAGAAGGTCGAGGCGGCCGCCGAGGACCTCCTTCTCTACTCGGAACGGATGATGCGCGCCGAGATCGAGAAGCTGCCCGACGGCACCTACAGCGCGGAGGGCTTTATCGACGGCTTCGCCGATGATCCCGACCCGTCCAAGCGCGACCAGCGCATCAAGGTGACTGTCACCGTCGAGGGTGGCACGATGACGGTCGACCTCAGCGGGACGTCACCGCAGATCTCGGACCGCGCGATCAACATGCCGTTTGTCGGCACGGTTGACATCTCGATCTACGTCACGCTCCGTTCGATTCTGCTCGACACTGCCACGCACGAGTACGTTCCGCAGAACTCCGGCCTCGTGCGGCCGATTCGCATCATCGCCGAGCGCGGGTCGCTCGCGAACCCGACGTTTCCCTGCGCGACCATCGGTCGCTTCTGTCCGGGAAACATCGTTGCCGACACGCTCATGCGCGCCCTCGCGCCGGTCTGTCCCGACAGGGTCTCGTCGGGGATCGGAAACATGAAGGTCATCGCGTACTCGGGCGTCGTCGACGAGAACCACTGGGTGTACATGGACATCACCGAGGGTGCATACGGCGGTCGACTCGGGAAGGACGGCATCGACGCGGTCGACGTGCTGTATGCGAACACCCGTAACAATCCGGTGGAGGACATCGAGGCGCACTATCCCCTCCGCGTGACGCGCTACGAGCTCCGGACCGACCACCTCGGGGCCGGGAAGTGGCGGGGCGGAATGGGCTCGATCCGAGACATCCAGTTCCTCTCCCGAGCACACATGAGCCTCGAGGGGGATGGTCACCGACACCCGCCTCCCGGAGTCTTCGGTGGCAAGGACGGATATCCGGGCGCCGTGCACTGGATAACGAAGGAGGGAGAGGATGTTCCACTGCCCTCGAAACTCCAGTCCAAGTGGGCCGAGGCTGGAGACACCGTCCGGACTGTGAGTCCGAACGCCGCGGGCTACGGCGATCCACTGGAGCGTGATCCAGAGCGCGTGCTCGAGGACGTGCTGGAGGAGTTCATCAACGTCGAGACCGCGCGGGCCGACTACGGCGTCGTGGTCGATCTCGAGAGTGAGACCGTCGACGCCGAGGCGACCGCCGAGGCCCGGGCAAAGCTCGGCGCCGGCTGAGCTCGGCCCGACATCCCGAGTCATGGAAGCGACCAAGAAGATCTGGGTCAACGGGGACCTCGTCGATTGGGACGACGCGAAGGTCCACCTCGCCGCGCACGGCCTCCACTACGGCACCGGTGTCTTCGAGGGAATGCGGGCGTACGAAACTCCGCAGGGCCCGGCCGTGTTCCGCCTGGACGAGCACCTTGAACGGTTCGAGAACTCAGCCCGCATCTTGCAGATCGATCTCCCGTTCAGCCGTGTCGACCTGAGGTCCGCGATCCACGAGTTGATCACGGTCAACGGGATTCCGGAGGTCTATGTCCGGCCGATCGCCTTCTACGGCTACGGGGATCTCGGTGTTGTCCCGAGCTCGAGCCCGGTCGATGTCGCCGTCATCACCTTCCCATGGGGTGCGTACCTCGGAAAGGAGGCACAGGAAGCCGGCATCACGTTGAAGGTCTCCTCGTGGCGGCGGATGGGCTCGAACACGATCCCCCATGCGGCGAAAGCGACGGGGATCTACCTGAACTCGATGCTGGCCGCCCAGGAGGCTCGGCGGGGAGGCTACGGCGAGGCGCTTCTCCTCACCGAGGAGGGTACGGTGGCCGACGGGCCGACTGTGAACATCTTCGCCGTCTGGAAGGGCATCCTGGCGACTCCCGACCTCTCGGCTTCGATCCTGCCAGGGATAACCCGGGACACCGTGATCCAGCTCGCCACGAGCCTGGGCTACGAAGTCCATGAGGGCGAGATGATCCGAACTGACCTCTATGGCTCCGACGAACTCTTCGTGACAGGCACGGCCGCGGAGATCACCCCGGTCCGAGCTATCGACGGCATTGAGGTTGCCGCTCCCGGTCCCGTGACTCGCGAGATCCAGGCGGCCTACGACCGGGTCGTTCACGGTCAGGACGACCGCTGGGCGCACTTCCTCGACCACGTTCCCCAGGCCGCGCCGGCCGGCGGATAGCAGGCGACCCATGATCGACGGGATCCCGCTGATCGACGCCCACGTGCACGCCGCGACGCTGCCGGGGCTCAAGCTGAACTGGCGTCAGTGGACCGGAGGGTTTCCGACCGCTGCCGACGTTCAAGCCCTCTATAAGGACGACGGAACGATGAGTGCGTCCCGCTTCGATGAGTTCCTCGCCGGCCAGGGAGTCGATCTTGCGCTCCTTCTCGCCGAGTACAGCCCTCGAGTGACCGGGATGCAGACCGTTGAGGAGATCACTCCGCTCATCGCCCACAACCCCGAGCGCATGAGGCTGATCGCAAACGTCAATCCCCATCTCCATTACCCGGCCGACGTGGAACTCGAACGCCAACTGGGTCTCGGTGCCGTCGCGCTCAAGATCCATCCGATCCACGGAGCTTTCCCCGCCAACCACCCGGAGCTCTACAAGGCCTACGCCCGCTGCGAGGAGCGCGGGGTTCCGATTGTGATCCACTTCGGCACGAGCGTCTTCCCTGGAGCGGCGAATCGCTACGTCGACGAAGCTCACGTAAACGACGTGATCGACCACTTCCCGGACCTCAAGGTGGTGTTGGCCCACGGCGGTCGCGGCTGGTCCTATGACGTTGCCGCGATCCTCACACTCGGTCGTCCCAACGTCTGGATCGAGATCTCGGGGCTTCCACCCAAGAAATTGCCGGAGTACTTCGCGCGGTTCGATTTCGAGCGTCTTGCCGAGCGGTTCATCTTCGGTACCGACTGGCCGGGGGTGCCCGGGATCCGCCGGAACGCCGAAGCCGTTTCCGACCTGGGACTCAACGGCGATTTGCTCGAAGGCGTCTTCTGGCGAAACGCAGCGTCCGTCTACCGGCTGGACGACTTCGCAGATCGCGTGGAACGCGGGATGGGGTCAGGTCTCTGATGTTGCAGAGACCTGACCCCACCTCACCAGCTGCTGCAACATCAGAGACCTGACCCCACCTCACCGTGGCGATTCGACGGGCAGGCCGAGTGCCAAGGCCGCTCTGGCCAAGGGATCGTCGTACGTCACGAATGCGCTGAGCTGAGGGGCGAGAGAGCGTGCGGCGACGAGGTGAATGGCGTCGAGGCTGCGGAGGATTGGAGGCTCGAGGAGTCCAGCTTCGTCGAGGAGCGAGTCCGTTAGTCCAATGAGCACGAGCTTCTCGAGCGCCTCATGTGCCCGGGGCACGGCGCGCGGTTCGGATCGTCGAACGGCTCTCACGACCTCCACCCTCGCAAGGGCCGCTGATGCGTGGACCGAAAACCGGTCGAGGTCGTTGATCAACGCGTCTGACTCCGGCTCCCTGATGACCGTCTTGACGAGCGCCGAGGCGTCGACATAGGCCACGCCGGCCACTGCTCAGCGCTCGCTGTCGCGGAGATCGGCGAGCGCTTCGGAGGGCAGAAGTCGCCCGGGCGGTAGCTCGATCGGGTCCGGGAGGTCACGGAGGTGGCCTCGCGCAGGCTTTGCTCGGCCTTCCGCGACGAGGCGCTCAATGAGATCGTCAGGCTTCGGAGTGGGGACGATCAGCGCAACTGGCTCACCTCGTTCGGTTACCTCCACTGACTCGCCGGCCTTGACGCGTCGGATGACCGCGCTTGCGTTCTGCTTGAGTTCCCGGATTCCCACGCGACTCATGTTCTACATAGTAGAACATCGCGCCGGGCATTCTGTGCCCGAAGCGGGTCGCTGCGTAACGGAAGCAACTCCGAGCGACGGTGGTCGGTCCGAAGCAACGGCCGCTCGGCGGCGCTAACTGACCCCGGCCGCGATCCCGGCTTCGGAAGCGTCCCCCACAGACCCTGCTGCTAGCCGCTCGAGCATTTCATCTGTCGACCAGACGTGGCAGAAGTTCTTGTCCAGGTACTCGAGAGCATTCGCGTGGCCTCGCGGGCTCATCGCCGCACAGGCGTCTTCGGCGAGCGCGACGCGGAAATCAAGGTCGCCCGCATCTCGGGTCGTCCCTTCCACACAGCTGTTCGTCCAGATGCCTGCGACGACGATCGTGGTCATTCCCATGTTCCGCAGAATGTGCTCGAGGGTGGTCGAGTTGAACACGCTCGAGCCCGACTTCGTCAGCAGGATGTCACCGTCCTGGTAGCCGGCCTCGGGAACGATCTGCGCGTCTCGTGAATCGACGGTACACACACAACCGAACTGACGGTGGCGCCATGTCTGATCAGAGCCGTCGCCGCGAAGCGAGGCACATCTCGTGTAGATGACCGGGGCGCCATTCTCGCGGAAGGACTTTGCGAGCCTTCTCGCGTTGGGGATCACCAGACTCTCGACTCTGTTGATTGCGAACTCGGAGTCCTCGGCGAGGCCACCCTCAGCCAGCCGCTTGAAGAATCCGTCCTCGCGCGAAGCCTGCTGGTACTGGAGGTCGATGATGACGAGGGCCGTGGTTCGGTAGTCGAGCGGGAACTCAGGGATCTCGCAGATGTAGTGCCAGGACGCGAGCCCCTGGGTGTCGTCCGGTGCTCGGTTCGGCTCTGAGCTCATGAGACTCCTCCTTGGTCAGTGAGATTTCCGACGTCGCGAGTTCAAACGACCTCTGGGATTGGGTTTCGGAGTCTGGCCAAATGGGCCTTAACCTCCTCTGCCGTCATCACGTCTCCGAAGCGGTTGTCGATGTCAAAGAGAGCGGCCTCGTGGGCCGACGTGCAGCGGTCACCGACAGCCTCCTTCGGGACGATGACGTGGAAGTTGTGGTTGAACCCGTCTTCGCACGTCGAGCGAATGCAGCCGCTCGTGCTCACACCCATCACGATCACGGTGTCGACTCT
>CAYTCZ010000006.1:16337-56457 GCA_964436315.1 uncultured Gaiellales bacterium
CTGTCCAGCATTTCGGGCTGTTCGGATCCGAGCGTCGCGCTCGGATCGAGCCATCCCTTGGCAAGGTCGATCACCAGGAGGCTCGGTCGCTTACCGAAGCCGACGCGGCCTCCAAACCCGCGTTCCCGGTACCAGTCTCGAAGCTCCTGGTTCTCCAGCGAATGCTCCATGTTCGCCTCCTCCCGCGTCGGCGGTCTCCTACGGAAAGCTTCGCCGTCTCGATGGGATTATGCTCCTTCGTTCGATGGCAGTACTGGGAGTGAGGTGATGCAATGACGCCCGCGACAGCCGCAGGTACCGGCACGCTCGAGAAGGCGGAGCTGCTCGAGCTCTACCGCACCATGCGAACGATCCGCGAGTTCGAGGAGCGCCTGCACGCGGAGTTCGCGACGGGGGAGATCCCCGGTTTCGTCCATCTCTATGCGGGCGAAGAGGCCATAGCGGCCGGAATCTGTGCCCACGTGGACGATGGCGATTACATCGCGAGCACGCACCGCGGTCACGGACATGCGATTGCCAAAGGTTGTGACGTCAAGGCGATGATGGCCGAGATCTACGGGAAGCAAGAAGGGCTTTGCCGCGGCAAAGGCGGCTCGATGCATATCGCCGATTTCGATCTCGGGATGCTCGGCGCGAACGGGATCGTCGGGGGTGCTCCTCCGCTCGTCTGCGGAGTTGGTCTGTCCGCGAAGGTGCGTGGGACCGAACAGGTCGGCATCGCGTTCGTTGGAGACGGAGGAGCGAACCAGGGGACATTTCTCGAGAGCCTGAATCTCGCTGCGGTGTGGCATCTGCCGGTCGTCTTCGTCTGTGAGAACAACGGCTATGCCGAGTCCACGTCGGTCAACTTCCACCAGAGCGGCATCGATGTCGCAAAGCGCGCAGATGGATTCGGCCTTCCGGGCGTGGTCGTCGACGGTCACGACGTGTTCGCCGTCTACGAGACGGCCGGCGAGGCCATTCGACGGGCACGGACCGGAGGTGGGCCGTCGCTCCTCGAGTGCAAGGTCAACCGCTACTTCGGTCACTTCGAGGGGGACGCCCAGACGTACCGAGCGCCCGGCGAGGTGGAGAAGGTCCGCGCTGAAAAGGATTGCCTCGAGCAATTCGCCACGCGTGTGACCTCCTCGGGTCTGGTCGAGCCCGAGGACCTCCAGTCCATCAATGAGGAAGTCGGCAGTCTGATCGACGAGGCAGTCGCCGAGGCGAAGGCCGGTTCCGATCCGGAAGCACGCGATCTCCTCACGGACGTCTACGTCTCGTACTAAGTGCCCCCCTCCGTAAATACGTCGACGTCTGACCGGCTGCAAACCGGCGCAACGCCGGCGTCCTCGGTCGCGCCCGTATTTCAGGTCAATATGGACGCTCCCTGCGTCCTTGGCCTGCTTGGTGTTCGCGCGGCCTTACATCACGGTACCTACGAAGGGGAGCACTGAGGATCAGCGATGGCACGAAACATCACGTACCAGCAGGCGATCAACGAGGCCCTGGATCAGGAGATGAGCCGCGATCCGACAGTCGTCGTCTTTGGCGAGGACGTCGTCGGAGGTGCCGGGACCGACGGGGAAATCGACGCCTGGGGAGGCGTTATGGGGGTCACGAAGGGCCTCAACGGCAAATATCCAAACCGCGTTCTCGACACCCCGATCAGCGAATCGGCTTTCATCGGCGCGGCTGTCGGAGCTGCGGCATCCGGCCTGCGTCCGGTCGCGGAGCTGATGTTCGTCGACTTCATGGGTGTCTGCTTCGACCAGATCTTCAATCAGGCGGCGAAGTTCCGATACATGTTCGGCGGGAAGGCGGTGACCCCCGTCGTGATCCGAACGATGTTCGGCGCTGGAATCCGGGCAGCCGCCCAGCACTCACAAAGCCTCTACCCGTTGTTCACTCATATCCCCGGCCTCAAGGTCGTAATCCCCTCGACTCCGTACGACGCGAAAGGACTCCTGATCCAGTCGATTCGCGACGACGACGTCGTGATGTTCTTCGAGAACAAGACGCTCTATGCGATCGAGGGCGATGTTCCGGAGGAGAGCTACGTCGTGCCGTTTGGCGAGGCCGAATTCGTGCGCGAGGGCGGCGACGCGACCATCGTTACGGTCGGCCGTATGGTGCACACGTCGCTGGAAGCGGCGGATCGTCTGGCCGAAGACGGGATCGAGTGCGAGATCATCGACTTGCGGACGACATCGCCTCTCGACGAAGAGACCATCTACGAGAGCGTCGAGAACACCGGACGGCTCGTGGTCGTCGATGAGGCGTATCCCCGCTGCAGTATCGCGTCGGACGTCTCTGCGCTCGTCGCCCAGAATTGCTTCGACGCACTGGAGGCGCCCATCAGGATGGTCACTGCGCCGCACGCCCCGCCACCGTTCAGTCCGGTGCTCGAGGATCTCTACGTACCGAGCCCCGACCGGGTTGCGACAGCGGTACGGGAGGCCGTCGGCGCCGAGGTCGCCACGTGAGTGAGATCCACAAGGTCGGCGTGCCCAAGTGGGGCCTGTCGATGACCGAAGGAAAGCTCGTGGATTGGCTCGTCGACGAAGGAGCTCCTGTCCAGAAGGGCGATGATCTGGCCGAGGTCGAGACCGAGAAGATCAACGGGATCGTCGAGGCCCCAGCGGCCGGCGTCCTACGGCGAAGAGTCGCCGAGATCGGAGAGACCCGACCCGTCGGCGCGCTCCTCGCTATCGTCGCCGACCCGGCCATCCCCGACGCGGAGATCGACGAGTTCATCGCGGCCTTCGACGCGAGCTTCGTGCCGGAGGAGGAGGCCGAGGCCGAACGTGAGCCGGAGTCGATCACGATCGGCGGGCGAACGGTTCGCTATGTGGCGATCGGGGACGGCGCTCCAGCCGTGCTCCTGCTCCACGGCTTTGGCGGCAATATGGGGAACTGGCTCTTCAACCAGGAGTCACTCGCCGACGGCCGAACCGCCATCGCGCTCGATCTTCCCGGACACGGCGCTTCGACGAAGGACGTCGGCGAAGGAAGCTTGGACGAGTACGTGACTGTGGTTGAAGAGTTCGTGGACGCGGCCGGGCTCGAGAGCGTCCACTTCGTCGGACATTCGATGGGCGGGCTGATCGCCTCGGCTTGCGCGACGCGCCGCCCCGAATCGACGGCGTCGCTCACGCTGATTGCGAGCGCGGGCTACGGAGAAGAAATCAATGGTGACTACATCGACGGTTTCGTCTCGGCCGGCAGTCGGAGGGAGCTCAAGTCAATCGTTGGCCTGGTCTTTGCCGATAGCTCGCTCGTCACCCGCCAGCTCGTGGATGACCTTCTGAAGTACAAACGTGTCGATGGAGTAACTGAGGCCCTGCAGACCACGGCCGCCAGCCTCTTTCCTGATGGCAAGCAGACGAACGTGGTCGCTGCCGACGTCGCGGCGACGGACGTGCCGCGTCTCGTGATTTGGGGCCGGGAGGACAGAGTTCTCCCGGCCGCCCATGCGGATGCGGCCGCCGCGACCCGCGTCGAGGTTCTCGATCGAGTCGGCCACTCACCGCACATGGAGGCGGCGGGCGACGTCAATCGTCTAGTCGACGAGTTCCTGAGGACGGCCAGCGCGTAGCAATCCTCGGTCGGCAGCCTCGGCCATCACCTGATCGACGGCAATCGTCAAAGGGCCCTCCGAACTGAGGTGAACCTCGACGCGATCATCTCGGCCGAGCTCGATCTCGCGCTCGCCATCCAGAGCAACGCAACCGCCGCCGGGGGCGATGGTGATCGATTCACCGGGCTCCACCCTCCGCGACCCGACCACGCCAACGGGCACGATCAGACCCGGGGCGATGGCGGCGGACACGACCATCGGTGCCTGCTCCGGGTCGCCCAGGCGGATATGGAGGCCCTGGTCGCCGGACCGCGGAAGCGCCTCGAGTTGCCCGGCCACGGCTGAGAGGCCAAGCCCGTCGGGGTTGGCGAACGACACGACAAGCTCCGAGAGACTCTCGGGCTGCCAGAGCGCTCGGGCACCCACCCAACGGTCGGCGCTGAACGCGACGTCGACGAGAGCGCAGTCCTGATCGGGAGCTCCGTTGACCGAGACGGTCAGGATTTTCTCTCGGCGGAGGATGTCCGGCCCCTTCACCCGACCTGTCGCCACGAACCCCGTCGCGAGCCCTGCGACCGTCGCCTCGACGATTCTCGAAAACGCATTGTTCGTCCCGGTGGACATGGGGCAGAGGGGCGCGTCGCCGATGTGTTTCGCGGCGACGCGGTGAGTTCCGTCGCCGCCGAGAACTACCACCGCGGCGACTCCGCGATCGACCATCATTTGGGCAGCGATCCCGGTGTCCTCGGCGGTCAGCTGACACTCCATGTCGAGCGTCTCGAGCACGGGCAGTCGGGCGGTTTCTGATCGCTCGAGCCGCCGGCTAAGGCTGCCCGAGACGCCTTCGGCAGCGGGCATCATCAGAACGCGATCGACGCCGCTCGCTCCGAGGCCCGCCAGGAGCCGAAAGACCATGCTCCCTTTCTCGGCGTTGTCGAAAACGGAGGCGTTGGCGACGAGTCGCCGGACGTCTCGTCCGGACAGCGGGTTGACGATGATTCCGACGCTGGCTGGGTCGGACATCGATCCTGAGCTACGGGGCGAGGCTGTCGATGAGTTCCTCGATCAACCCGTCGGCGGCGATGAGTTTCGGGACCTCGACTCCGGCGCGACGGTAGTCGTCGAGGCGGGCGCGGCATTCCTCGGGCGTCCCGGCGGCGGCGACCTCATCGACGATGTCGTCACCGACGAGCTTTGCGGCTGCCTCGAGTCCCTCGGAGCGAAACGTGGCACGGGTATGTTCCAGCAGTTCCGCGTCGAGTCCCGTTTCCTTGGCGATGTTCGGGAACATCGAGAGATAGAGGGCGATGAAGCTTCTGGCGCGGTCTTTTCCGGCGGCCGAGTCTGCGTCAGGTGAGGTGAGGATTCCCATCGAGATCTCGACGTTCTCCAGAGATCGGCCAGCCCGGTTGGTCCCCTCTCCAATACGTTCGAGCGCACGCGTGACGTAGCTCGTCGGCAGGCAGACGTTGAGCATCGCCCCGTCGGCGAGCTCGCCGGCAAGCTCGAGGGCGCGCGGTCCGGTGACGCCGAGGTAAAGAGGAAGACGATCCGCTGCTCCGTCAGTACCTTTCTCCGACAGGAGATCCTCGATTCGGGCACCTGCCAACTCGACGGCCGTCCCCTCGTAGACGACCTCCTCGCCACGGATCAACGGCCGGATCACCTCGATGTATTCGCGCAGCCTGGTGAGAGGCTTGTCGAAAGGAATTCCCTGCGGAGCGAGGACGAGCGGGGAGCCGGTGCCGAGCCCCATAACGATCCGGCCGGGAGCGATCTCGTCGAGTCCGATGAAGGAGAGCGCGATGACGACCGGCGTGCGCGTGTAGACGTTCACAATGCCCGTGCCGATCCTGAGGCGCTTCGTGGCCGCTGCGATTGCGGCAACCGGGGTGAAGCCGTCACGGGTCATCCGTGTCTCGGCGACCCAGACCGACTCGAAGCCGCGGTCTTCGGCCTTCTGAGCGAGCCTGACCATGTCGGGAATCGCCGGTGCTCCCGGAAACAGGATCCCGAGCCGGTTTGTCGACGGAACGTCGCTCATGCGGTCGCACCGGCGCTTGCCGCGACGAGCGCCCCATCGAGGATCTCAGTCCCTCGATCGAGCTGCTCCTCGGTCGTCGAGAACGGTGGGACGAAGCGCAGCACGGATCCGTTCCGCCGGACGCTGAACAGAAGGCCTTCACGAAGACAGTGTTCGCCGATCTGCTCGCCGGCCCACCAGGCTGGTGCGCCGTCTTCCTCAACAAGCTCGATTCCCTGCAGAATCCCACGTCCCCGGATATCGCCGATGAGCGAGTGGACGCTCGCGAGCTGCTCGAGCCGCTCGCGAAGCTGTTGAGCGATCACCTGGGCGCGCTCGGTAAGTCGCTCCTCCTCGATCGCCACGAGCGTTGCGTGAGCCGCGGCGCACGCAAGTGGATCCGCAGTGTGGGAGTGCGCGTAGGTGAAGCCACGCCGAAGGACCTCCTCTTCGATCTCTTCGCTCGTGACAATCCCGCTGATCGCGATTCCTCCGCCGAAGTGTTTCGAGATCGTCAAGACATCGGGGATGACGTCCTCGCGCTCAAAAGCCCACATCGTTCCGAGCTTGGCGAGGCCGGTCTGCGCTTCGTCGAGGATGAAGAGCCCTCCTCGGGCCCGCGTTTCGTCGGCAATCCGCCGGAGCCATCCAGGCGGAGGCTCGATGACGCCGCCGGCACTGAGAAGCGGCTCCGTGATCACCGCGGCGAGGCCGCTGGACATCTGGGCGTCGAGGAGTTCGACGCTCGCATCGACGCAACGAATGTCGCAGTCGGGGTATTCATGGCCGATCGGACACCGGTAGCAGTACGGGGTGAAGAAAGCGAAGTTGCCAGGCGGTCCCGGCGGAATCCCCGCATGGCCGAATGCGTACGTCACCTGGCGGGAGCCGTCGCTGAGCCCGTGAAAGCTCGCGTGGGGGCTCGCAATCTCGTACCGGCCGGTGACCTTCTTGGCGATCCCGATCGCGGCCTCGTTCGCATCGGATCCCGAGAGTCCAAAGAAGCTCTTCTGAAGTGGGCTCGGAAGTGTCGAGGCCAGGCGTTCCGCCAGCTGGATTTCCTGAACGTTGTAGTAGGTGGAGCTGGCGTGGACGAGCGTCTGGAGAGCCTCTGCGACCGCACTGATGATGCGCGGATGATTGTGCCCAAGCGCCGAGCACATCTGGCCTGAGTTGAAGTCCAGGTACTCCTTGCCCTCGACGTCGAAGACGACCGAGCCTTGCCCATGCGAAAACACCGGCCCGTCGTAGTGCGGCCGGTCGAGTCTGGCCCGGAAGCAGTACTTCCGTGCCCGCTCCAGCCACTCCGCTTCGTTCAGACCTTCATCCTTCCACAACCGTCAGTTCGTGCCGGAGCCCGGAGAGCTGCTCACAGCCTTCGGGCGTCACATGGAAGCCCTCTGCGACGACGGCGCCGAGACCTGCATCTGGATTCTCGTAGTTCGGATGGACGCTCACGACCTGATCCACGTCGAAGCGGCTTCGATCAGAGGAAGAGAGCGTCGGCAGGTCGTGGTCGACGCCGATCCCGTGGCCGAGCCCGAGCCCGGTCGCGAGCTCGTAGCGCTCGGCGACCTCCTCCAGCGCGGCGGCCGCGTGGGCGACGCTCGCACCGGGAGCGATGCGAGTGCTGATGAGCCCGAGCGCTTCGTAGCACGCGTCGGCCATCGCCTTTGACTTTGCGTTGGGCTCGCCGATCGAAAAGAGGCCGCCCTGCTCGACCCAGAAGCCGTCGGGAGTTGCGACCTCGACGAGCACGGTCACGAGATCGCCGGCCTCGAGCACGCTCTCCGTCGTTCGACGGGCGAAGTGGCGTGCGCTGTCGACGAAGACCAATAGCTCCGATGCGCCGTTCGCGCGCAGTGTGCGTTCGATCTCGGCCACCACGGCCTGCGCTCGAGTTCCCGGTCGAAGGAGGGGGGCTGCAGCTTGATAGCCATCGTCGGCACGGGCAAAGGTTTTACGAAGCCGCGTAACCTCCCACGGTTCCTTCACGGCCTTGACCTCGGCCACGAGGCCGGTGGCATCGACGAGCTCGACATCGGGAAGCGCCTGCTGCAAGAGGAGGTAGTCTGCGACTGGCACGATCTGACCGAGGCCGGCAATCCCGACTCGGCGATCGCCGGTCTCGTGGATCTCGGTGGCAAGCGCCGTCGCGAGGGTCTCACTGCCCCGTTTGGCATCACCCTCGCCGGTCGACCGGACGTCGGCCAGATAGCTTTTCTCGCGTGCGATTGCGGCATCCGCGCTGCTTGGCACGAACAGGATCGGCTCACCGCTCAGGCGAAGAAGCGCGTACGACGTCCGCAGAATCGGTGTGTACCCCGCGACGTACACCACGAGGCCGAAACCGGCGATCACTCCACGGGCCGCGAGGACGAGCGCATCCAGGTCGGCGGCTGCCATCGCCTGCTGGAGGCGTTTCCAACGCGGCTCGAGTTGCTCGCGCGTAACGGCCATTCCCACCGGCCTCTAATCCTGCGCGGTGAGCGGTGCCGTGCCCAGGTGCCAGTCGGTGTCTCGCTGGAACGCCGCCCCGGCGCGCACCAAGGTGCTTTCGCTCCAGCGGGCTGCCGCCAGTTGGGCGCTGATCGGCAGGCCGTCCGACGAGAACCCGCAAGGGAGGGCAAGCGCGGGGATTCCGGCCAGTGACCACCCGTACGTGAACACGGTCAGCCGCACTGTGGTCTCGATCATCTCGGCGCCCTCGGCTTCCGGGGCGACAATTGCGCTGAGTGGGGAGAGGACGATGTCCACGTCCTCGAACAGCTGCTCCACCTGGCGTGTCCACTCCCGACCGTATTGCCGGTGCGCCGCATAGTCGGCACCACTGACGTCGAAGCCCAACGGTAGCCGCCGGCGGACGTCCTCGCCGAACCGTTCTGGCTCTGTCTCGAGCCGCTCGCGATGAACCGCGAGGGCGTCCGACCAGATCATTCGTGTGGTCACGGTGACCGACTCGGCTGCTCCAGGAATCTCGATCTCATCCACGGCTGCGCCAAGCTCGGCGAAGTGATCGGCGACACGAAGCACAGCCGCCTCCACCTCGGGATCCACGTCGTCGAAGAAGAAGTTCGTCGGGATGCCAATCCGCAGCCCGTCGACCTCTCCTCGTAGGGCCTGCTCGAAGTCCTCGCTTGGATAATCGACAGAGACCGGATCTCCCGGATCGAACCCTGCGAGAACTTGCAGGATTGCGGCCACGTCTTCGATCGATCGGGCCATCGGACCGACGGTGTCGAATGTCCACGAGACCGGAAAGACGCCGCGGTTCGAGACGCGGCCGATCGTTGGACGGATGCCCGTCGCCCCGTTCAGGGCGGCGGGGATCCGCACCGACCCCCCGGTATCGGTGCCGAGAGCTCCGGCACACAGCTCCGCTCCGAGCGCGGCACCCGAGCCGCCGCTCGAGCCTCCCGGGATTCTCGATAGGTCCCACGGATTCCGGCAATTCCCGTGGTGGACGTTCTGTGTCGTCGCGCCGTACGCGAACTCGTGCAGTGCCGTCTTCCCGAGCAGGACGACACCGGCGTCGCGAAGTCGTCGCGCCACTTCGGCGTCCTCGTCCGGAACATGGTCGGTGAAGAAGTTCGAGCCACACGTAGTGCGGACTCCGGCCGTGTCGATGTTGTCCTTCAAGGCGACCGGAAGTCCGTGGAGGGGCCCCGGCTCCTCACCCCGAGCGAGCGCCTCGTCGCGGGCGGCAGCCTCCGCGAGAGCTGTGTCTGCCGTGACGGTGATATACGCACCGACGAGACCGTCGAGTTCGTCGATCCGTCTGAGATACGCCTCCGTCAAGGCGGTCGCCGGGACATCACCCTGCCGGAGGCTTCGAACGATCTCCGCTCGAGGCGGGGTCGTGAGCTCGTGGCGCTCCATCTGCTCGTCCATGGGGCTCCCCGTGGCGATGTGGGTCGTGAAGTACGCCCACCATAGGATATGCGGGCCTCCCTCCAGCTGGATTGCGACGCCCTGTGACAGCACCCCTACTGCCGGAGATCCCTGAGTCTGACGCGACGGGAAGCGTCGCGGAGGTCTATGAGGACATCAAGGCCGTGACCGGGCTGCCGCTCGTCAACCTCGTCTACCGCTACCTGGCAACCGTGCCGGGGCGCCTCGAAGCGGCCTGGCATGAGCTCCGGCCAAACCTCGTGGATCCGAGAACGATCGAGGCAGCGGAGGCAATCTCCGGGGCGGCGCGCTCCGATGCGGACGGGTCGTCGCCAGGCATCTCGGTGGCTCCGGTGCTCGACGCGGAAAAGCTGGAGCTCGCACTCGCGACGTTCGCGGCCTACGAGCGGGGCAACTCACGGAATCTCATCGCTGTCATGGCGCTCCTATCCGGGGTGCCGGGGACAGCTCCGACGACGATCGGCGACGAGATCGAGAGCCTCTCGGCCCCGCTGGGAGCCATCCTCCCGATGACATCGCTCGAGGAGCTTGGGGACCAAGGCCGGCTGCTTCTCGATCAGATGGCGGCTGCCCTGACCGCCCCAGGCGACGCCGTTCTCATCCCCGGGCTCTTTCGTCATTTCGCCGACGACTCCGATCTCTTGGCCTTCTTCTGGGCGATCCTCAAGCCACGGGTCGCCGACGGGACGATTACCGCTCGCGCCGATCGGCTCGATGCGCTCGCTCGTCAGGCTTTGAGGGACCTCCCGGCCCGCGTGACCGCGATCGAAGAACCCGAGGTTCGCGAAGTCCTCGAGCGATTCGCTGTGACGATTCCCCGGATGTCAGTCGTCGTGGCGATTCTCCAAACGTCCCTTGCGCGAAGCGCGTAGACGCACGCCTACGCAGCGATCCGCGCTCGCTTACTCAGAAACTCACCATCGCCCGGATTTCCTCTGATCTCGCCTTCGGCATAGATGATCCGACCTCGCAGAACCGTGTAGACGGGCCAGACGGTCACTTCGCGGCCGTCGAAGGGAGACCATTTCTCCTGTTCGTGGTATTCGAGCTCGTTCGCCTCGAGCGTCTTTCTTCCGTTCGTCTCGAGCACGGCGAAATCGGCGTCAGAACCGATCTGAATCGTCCCCTTTCGAGGCGCGAGACCGAAAAGCTCGGCTGGAGTCGATGAGAGCAGCTCAATGACGCGTGACAGCCGGAGACCGCGCCGCAGCGCCTCGGTTGCGGTGAGCGACAACATCGCCTCGACCCCATTTCCGGCGCCGGGGAGCTGGTTCCAGATGTCCGCGCCCGGCAGCTTGGGAAGCGGAGCGTGGTCCGAGCCGACTGCGTGGACATCGCCGGCCGCGACCAGTTCCCACAGTTTGTCGACGGAGCTTCGACCACGGCTCGGCGGGTTCCACTTCAAGCGACCATCCTCGGCCATCTGTTCAAGGGTGATGCAGAGGTAGTGGGGGCATGTCTCGACCCAGACATCGGCGCCGCGGGCTCGCGCGTCGCGAACGGGAATCGCGGACTCCGGAGATGACATGTGCGCGATCACAGTTCGACAAGCGGTGACCTCGGCCACCAGCGCCGTGCGCTGAACGGCTTCAACCTCTGAGTACCAAGGACGGGCCTCATCCCAGGCCGCGGGATCGGTTCGGCCTTGCGCCTGCAGCCGTGCGGTCTCGAAATCAACAATCTCGGCGTTCTCGCAGTGGACTACCACCGTGAGATCCTCTTGTTTCGCTCGGCGCATGGCGTCGAGCATCTGTCCTGTGTCGACTCCCGGATACATTCCTGGAGGAGCGACGCCTCCGGTGAAAAGCTTCAGCGCGACGACGCCGGCGCTCGCCATTGCCGCGATCTCGTCCGGATCCTCTTCGAGATAGCCGCCGAACGCCGCGTAGTCGATGTGGCACTCGCCGGCGATCGCCGCGAGCTTCTCCTCGAGGAGTTTTGCGGTCAGCGTTGCCGGCTTGTCGAGTGGCATGTCGACGACGGTGGTGATGCCACCTTTGGCGGCCGACCTCGTCGCGCCCTCGTACGTTTCCCAGCCGTATCCCCGAAAGACATGGAAGTGTTCGTCGATGATCCCCGGAACGACTGTGAGACCCGAGGCGTCGAGGGTCTCGGCTCCATCAATGCCGTCCGCGGTCAGCGTTGCGATAACGCCGCCATTGGTGCCGATGTTGAGCTGCCGGATCGATCCGTCGGGGAGAAGGACCTCTCCACCCACGAGAGCGAACTCGTACGAAGCTGCCATGCGATCTCCTTTACTCCGCTGTTACCGCCCTGTCACGAGGTTCGTTGGCTTCCCGGCCGAGAAATCAAGGATGTTGTCGATCATTCCATCGAACTGCCGCCGGAGGGTTTCGTCCGTGTGCCAGGCGATGTGTGGCGTGAGCAGAAGATTGGGAACGGCACGAAGCTGCTCGAGGCGCTCGCGGCTCGGGGGCTCGGTCTCCAAAACGTCGAGGACGGCCCCGGCAAGCTCGCCACGCTCGAGAGCCCGACAGAGGGCGTCTTCGTCGACGATCCCTCCCCGGGCCGGGTTCACGAGAAGCGCGGTGGACTTCATCAGTTGAAGGCGGTCTGCGCTCAGAAATCCCCGCGTCTCATCGACGAGCGGGATGTTGAGTGAGACCACGTCGGCGCGGCGAAGGAGTTCGTCCAGCTGCACTTGCTCGACGTCCGAAAGGTTCTTCATCTCGCGAGACCAGCCCAGTATCCGCATGCCGATTGCGTGGCCGAGTTCCGCGGTTCGTGCGCCCGTCGAGCCGAGTCCGACGACGCCCAGCGTCTTGTCGCGGAGTTCCACACCCCCGAACCCGGTGAATGCCCACTCGCCGCTTCGCGTCGACTCCCATGCGGCCGAGAGATTTCGCGCCAGCGCGAGCATGCAGCCGAGGGTGTACTCGGCGACCGACGGTGTCGACGCTCCTGGTACAACGGCAACCGCCACGCCGAAGTCTTCGGCAGCTGCTACGTCGATGTGGGTGTAACCAGCTGTGCGAGTGGCGACCAGGCGAAGATCCGGGAGCCGCTCGAAGACGTCACGGTTCACGTTCGTGTACGTATAGAGCGTTGCGAGTACCGACGCTGAACCCGATCGCTCGACGATCTCATTCGCGTCGGGAGCCCCAAGAGCGACCTGGGTAGGCAGCTCTGCTCGGAGCCGGTCCAGGTATGGCTCGTCCCCCGGCGTCGCGTCGACAACCGCAACTCTGTCGCGGGCGTCGCTCAACTTCGGTCGTTACCTTGCGTCGTTCGGTCGGCGAGCATGTGCGACACCGTTCCAGACGATACTGTGGCCGCTCTCGAGATGGCACGGCGCTTCAATGCCACCCGATGGCTCCTTGACCGCCACATTGAGGAGGGAAGGGGCGACAATCTCGCCGTCCGGTGTCGCGGCGAGTCGCTGACCTACGCGGAACTCCTCGGTCGCGTCGAGGGTGCGGCGTGCGGCCTTCGCGCGATGGGCGTTCGCCCCGAAGAGCGCGTTGTCCTGGTCATGCTCGACGGCGTCGAGTTTCTCGCCGCCTTTCTCGGAGCGATGCGCATCGGAGCGATTCCGGTGCCGGTCAATCCGTTGCTTCCGGTCGCTGACTTGGCGGTCATCGCGCGTGATGCGCGGGCCGTCCTTCTTGTCGCAACCGAATCGGAAAAGGCGGTAGAGATCGCTGCAGAGGTGGACGAAATCCGGGCCGTCGTCCTGGTCGATCCACCTGACTCGGCGAAGACCACTGACGTCACCGTCCACTCCTGGGACGGTGCGATGTCGGCGACCGAACCAGTCGAGCCGTACGACACCGTCGAGGATTCCCCCGGCTTCTGGCTGTGTACTTCGGGCACGACCGGCCATCCGAAGCTCGCGATGCACCGGCACATCGATCTGCGGATCACGGCACAGTCGTACGCGAAGGGCGTTCTCGAGATCACCGATTCCGATCGCTGCTACTCAGTCGGGCCGCTCTTCCACGCCTACGGACTGGGCAACTCCATGACCTTCCCGTTCAGCGTAGGAGGCGTTTCGATCCTCGAGCCCGCCCGTCCGCCGACGGCGGATCTTGTCGCCGACGTCGTCAGTGCTGAGGCTCCGACGCTCTTCTTCTGCATCCCCACCTTCTATGCGGCGCTGCTTGCGTCGGACCTTCCCGACGATACGTTCGCGCCGGTGCGCTTCGGTGTCTCTGCGGCCGAGCCACTTCCCGCCGAGATCTGGCGGAACTTCCGCGATCGCTTCGGGGTTGAGATCCTGGACGGCATCGGCTCTACCGAGGGGCTGCACATCTTCATCTCGAACTTCCCGGGCGCGGTCCGACCAGGCAGCTCGGGCACGGTCGTTCCGGGGTACGAGGCTCGCGTAGTCGATGACGACGGCGTTACGCTTCCGGCTGGTCACGAAGGACACCTGCTGGTGAAGGGTGAGTCATTTGCAACCGGCTATTGGTGTGAGACCTATTGGTCGAGGCGAACGTTCCAAGGCCTATGGGCCCGCACGGGAGACATCTACGTCGAATCAGGCGACGGCTACTTCACGTATCTCGGTCGGTCTGACGACATGCTCCGTGTGTCGGGTGAATGGGTATCGCCGGCCGAGGTCGAAGGAATCCTCGTCGAGCATCCGACCGTACTCGAGGCGGCCGTGGTCGGCGAAAACGACGAACTCGGTCTTCAGCGGCCGGTCGCCTGCGTCGTTCCCGCCCCGGGGAGCGCGATCGATTCCGAGGAGCTGATGACGTTTTGTCGTGATCGACTCGCAGGCTTCAAGCGTCCCCGTCGGATCATCACGGCAGACGAGCTGCCGAAGACAGCCACCGGCAAGATCCAACGCTTCAAGTTGCGTCAGGCACTTCCGCCCAACGAAGTCTGATGTCCTTTACATAGGATCGGTCGATGCCAGCGCCAGAACTGCTCGACCGCGCTCGGCGGTTCCATCTCGAGACGCCGGTCGTCGAGTGCCACAGCGACATCCCGATGGACGTGTGGCGACGTAGGCGTGCCGGTGAGTCCTCGCCTTTTTGCCGCGACTACGCCGACCGCCTGCGGAAAGGGGGAGTGAACGTCGAGTTCATCACAGTCGGCGGCGACCAGCCGCTCACGATGGACGCAATCGGCCGTCCCGACGTTCGGGCCCGCGGGCTCATCGACGATGCGCACCAGGAGACCGCCAACTGCGACGGCGTGCGCATCGTCCTGGATCGCAACGATCTCGACCGTGTCGTTGAGGACGATGAGATCGGCCTCGTTCTCCACTTCGAGGGTGCTCGACCGATCGATGGACGGCTTGAGCTCCTTGGCGAGTTCCATGAGCTTGGCCTTCGCTCCCTCCAGCTGACGTGGAATGGTCGTAATGAGTTCGCCGACGGCGTGGGTGAGTCCGGGGCGGGCGGTCTCACAGGCGCAGGCCGCGAATTGATTGCCGAGCTCGACCGGCTGCGAATCCTGATTGATGTGTCTCATCTCGCCGAGCGCGGGTTCTGGGATGTGGTCGAGTTGGCCAACGGGCCTATCGTCGCGTCGCATGCGAACGCCGCCTCGCTCTGCCCTCATGTCCGGAATCTCACCGACGAGCAGTTGACAGCGATCGCCGAGAGCGGTGGCTACGTCGGCGCATGCTTCTTCCCGGCCTTCATCGGCGAGCCGAGAACTCTCGATCGACTTCTCGACCACGTCGATCACACCGTCGGCCTCATCGGAGTCGATCACGTGGCTGTGGGCCCTGACTACGTGGAGTTCGCCCGCGATCTCATGGAAGAGGAACTCACGTACGGCAAGTCCCCGGTCGACTATGGCTCGGCGTTCGACTTCCCCGACGGTCTCGAACGGGTTGAGGAGCTTCCGAATTTCACCGCCGGCCTATTCGGCCGCGGCTACTCCAACGAGGACGTGACGAAGATCCTCGGCGGCAATGCGCTCCGTGTCTGCGGTGCTCTTTGGGCACCGCTCTCGAGCTAGTCGCCCTGGAGGAACTGAAGGAGTTCCTCAGTGGTTTCGTCGGGAAGTTCCTCCGCGAGGTAGTGCCCGCACGGCAGGCCACGACCGCGCACGTCAGTTGCCTTCTCCTGCCACGTCGCCAGCGGCTCGAAGAGCCGGGGCAACTTCCCCCGTGCGCCCCAGAGAACCAGAACGGGGCATGACACCTTACGGTCGAGGTCGGCTTCGTCGTGCTCGAGGTCGATCGACGCGCCGGCCCGGTAGTCCTCACAAGCTCCGCGAATCGCCTCGGGATCCTGAAAACAGCGCTCGTACTCGGTCACCGCCTCGGGTGCGAACGCCGCGTCGCCGCTCCAGGCTCCCAACTTCGAGCGAAGGTAGTAACTCGGATCGGCTCCGATCAGGCGCTCAGGAAATCCCGGCGGCTGGATCAAGAAAAACCAGTGGTAGTAGTCCGTCGCAAGCTCCTGGCTGACGTTCGAGAAGACCGTGTGCGTCGGGATGATGTCGAGGAGGGCAAGCTTCGATACTCGAGCCTCGTAGTCGAGCGCCATTCGATGGGCGACGCGGGCGCCTCGGTCGTGACCGACCACCACGAACGTCTCGAAGCCGAGTGACTCCATGACCTCGACCTGATCTCGAGCAGTTGCACGTTTGGAGTACGAATAGTGGTCAGGAGCGCTCGCCGGTTTGGAGCTATCTCCGTATCCGCGAAGGTCAGTCGCGACGACCGTGAAGTGTTCTGCAAGGCGGGGGGCGACGAGATGCCACATGGCGTGGGTCTGAGGGAACCCGTGGAGCAAGAGGACCGGCTCGCCCGCGCCGGCGTGCACGACGTTGATCGTCGCCTCCGACGTTTCCACCTGAGCTCGGCTGAATCCCTCGAACACATCTACCTCGTTTCGTCGGCGGTCCGGCCGTGCGGAGTGGGAGATTTGTAACACGGTATCCTCGGGCCCGGTGCGGCATGGCTAGGAATGACGCGCGAATCGCGTTACTTGGACTGGGCCTGATGGGTCGGCCGATGGCGCGTACCCTCGTTTCCGGTGGCTTCGATGTTCGCGGGTGGAACCGATCGATGCTCGACACGGACCTGGTAGACGGAATTCCACTTTGCGAAGACCTCGACGAGGCCGCGAGAGCCGACATCGTTCTCCTTATGCTCTCGGACTCCGCCGCGGTCGACGAAATGCTCGCGGCGATCGAGCCGTGCCTGACCCGTGGCCACGTGGTCCTCGACATGGGCTCGTCGGAGCCGGCTCGCTCTCGAGCACACGCCGAACGACTCGCCAACGACGGGATCGGCTGGGTCGATGCGCCGGTCTCCGGAGGCCCAGGGGCGGCTGCGGACGGCGAACTTGCGATCATGGCTGGCGCCAGCGAGGCGGATTTTGAGCTCGCTCGCCCGGTGCTCGAATGCCTCGGAGGAAACGTGGTCTTGGTGGGTGGTCCGGGTGCCGGCCACCTGGCCAAGGTTGCGAATCAGATCATCGTGTGTCTGACCATTGAGGCTGTTGCCGAGGCGTTCGCGCTGATGGAGGAGGCGGGGCTCGATCTCCACGTCGTGCAGTCGGCGTTGCGTGGCGGTTCTGCCCATTCGCGCATTCTCGAAGTGCAGGGCTCCCGCATGATCGACCGGAACTACGACCCTGGCGGGAAGGTCACGACGATGCTGAAGGATCTTCGAATTGCCCTGGAGCTCAGCTCTTCTCTGGGCGTCGACGTACCTCATGCCTCGAGCACTGCCGCACTCTACGAGGAGTTGGTTGCGCGGGGTGACAGCGACCTCGACGCCTCGGCCCTGTACAAACTCCGGGTAGGCGATGAATAAGCAAGTGCCGTTCCTCCGGGGTGGCTATCCGTCGCGTGGCATCGGCTTCATGGTTGGCCTGTTCTTGGTTGCGTATGGGATCGTCGCGATTCTCGAGGCTGACCTCGGGCTCTCACCCTGGGACGTGCTTCACCAGGGAGTCGAGAAGAATACGCCGCTTTCCTTCGGGGTTGCGACCATTGTCGTGAGCGTCTTCGTCGTCCTGATAGCGTGGGCGCTCGGGCATCGGCCGGGTCTCGGCACGCTGGCGAATTTCGTCATCGTCGGTCTCTTCATCGATCTCCTGATCTGGACGAACGGCGTGCCGACGCCGGACGACGGCGATTACCTGAGCCGCATCACTCTCCTGCTGCTCGGCATCCTCCTGTTCGGGGCGGGAACGGCGCTCTACATCGGTGCGAACATGGGCGCTGGGCCCCGCGACTCGCTCATGCTCGTGACCGCGACACGCGCGAACGTTCGTGTGGGCGCGTCGCGCGTCGTGCTCGAGCTGCTCGCGCTCCTGTGCGGGTGGGCGCTGGGCGGGACGGTGGGCGTCGGAACGCTTGCCTTCGCGATTCTGATCGGTTGGTCGGTCGAGATCTCCTTCGCGCTCCTCCGTCGGTCACCGCTTGCGATTCCGCGAGGCGAGGTCGAACCACGGTTCGCGTCCGGCCGCTGACGTGGCGAGTCTGAGGCCTTCTTCGGGCTACCCGCCCTCTCCGGAGGGTAGCGAGGCAGCCGCCCGTCTCCAACGTTTTCTCGACGAGGTCGCAATTCCCATGTGCGCCGAGGTCGAGCGAGAGGTGCCCAACAGCGCGTTTGCGATGGAGCCCGACGGTCGCTTGGTCGAACGCCTCCACGACCTGAAACGGCGAATGCAGCAGGCCTCGGCCGATGCGGGTCTCTACTGCCCACACCTCCCGGTGGGAGACGGGGGGCTCGGCTTGGCGCTCGTCGACTGCTTCTATCTTCAGGAGGAGGTCTTCCGACGGGGGCTGCACGGAGCACAGTGGAGCTTCGCCTGGACGGACGGACCCAGCCACCTTCTTGCCTACTGGAGTCGGGCTGCTCGAGACGAGTACGGCGCGGATTTCCTTGCCGGCCGAACGAACGTCGCCTTCGCCCTCACGGAGCCAGGCGCGGGTTCAGACTTCCCATCGCTTCAGACGGCGGCGCGGAAGGATGGCGAGGGGTGGGTGCTGAACGGGCACAAGCACCTGATCACCGGGGCGCCGTTCGCCGAGCTCGCGCAGGTCTTCGCTCGCGTCGACGGGGCCGAGCGAGGCGAGCTCACGGCCTTCCTGGTGCCGCTCGACGCCACGGGAGTCGAACGCGGGCCTGTGCAGCAGACGATCATGGCCGATGGGCAGACCGGCGAGTTGCGTTTCACCGACGTCCGACTCCCGTCGAGTTCGCTCATCGGTGATGTCGGCGAGGCCCAGAAACTCGCCTTCCTCTGGATCAACTGGGCGCGGACTCGGCGTGGTGGCATGTGCAGCGGCCTCGCTCGGCACTGTCTCGACCGTTCTCTCACCTACAGCCACGAACGGCAGGCGTACGGCCACCCGATCGCCCAACTGGGGGCGGTCGCGGGAATGCTGAGCGACATGGTGATGGACTGGGAGGCGATGCGGGCGCTGTCGCTCGAGATGCTCGCCCGCCTCGATCGCAGCCGCGTTCTCGAAGGCGCGGCGACGGCGTCCGATCGCCGAGACATCTCCGTGCTCAAGACCTGGTGCGACGAGGCGCTCTTCCGAATCGCCGATCGAGCGATTCAGGTTCACGGCGGGCGTGGACTGCTCGCCGACGAGGGCCTCGAGAAGATCTTTCGCGTTGCCCGGAACCTGCGTATCCCCGCCGGAACGACGGAGGTCCAACGCTCGGCGATCGCCGCTGCGCTTGGCGAACTCGACTAGGCTGGGCTCCTACGTAGCTGCCGCCGCAGCGACGCGCCGCTCGGCCGCATCCTGAGGCAGGCCCTCGACGTAATCGATCACCTCGCCGAGGGGTAAGACGTCGCCGTACTTCGCGTTGATGTCGAAGAGGTTCGCCTCGTGCGGTCCTTGTGCTCGGTCGGAAACGCACTCCTCGGGGACGATCACGCGATAACCGTGCGACACACCGTCGATCGAGGCGGCCCGAATGCAGCCCGACGTCGAGCAGCCGGTGAGGATGATCGTATCGATGCCCTCGGTGACGAGGAGAGAGGCGAGGTTCGTCTGGAAGAAGGCCGACGCGTACTTCTTCGTGATCACGATCTCGTCGTCTTCGGGCGCGAGGCGCGGGTCGATCTCCACTCCTGGACTCCCGAGCTGAAGCTCGAGCAGGGCCGGCACCTTCTTCCCGAACATCCCCGCCTCCCGTCCCTCCGGATCGTAGGCCGTCGTGAAGAAGATCACTGGGACGTCCCGTTCTCGCGCCGCGGGGAGGAGGCGTTGGATCGCCTCGACGGTCGGGGTCTGATCGCCTCCGACTTTGTAGGCCGGGTCGTTGAACGCGACCGCCATGTCGATCACCAGGACTGCCGGGTTGTGTCCGAAGCCGATGCGCTTGCCGATTCCACGCTCGGCGTAGAACTCGGCAGTTTCCTTCATGTCGTCTCGATCGGCGGCCATCGCTCCTCCTGAGTCAGGTGTCGCTAGATAATGCCCTCTTCTTCGAGTGCCGCGAGGTCGTCCTCGCTCAAGCCGAGCTCGCCCATGTAGATCTCGCGGTTGTGTTCGCCGAGCTCGGGACCAGGGTGGTCGATCCGACCCGGCGTCTCGCTGAGTCGTGGAATGACGTTCTGCATCCTGATCGGCCCGAGCTTCGGATGTTCGACGGTCGTCACCGTGTCACGGGCCTGATACTGGGGGTCTTCGAAGATGTCCGAGATCGAATAGATAGGCGCAATCGCGGCCTCGTGCTCCGCGAATGCCTCCAGTACCTCTTCGGTGGTCCGCTCACCGATCCATCCCTGGATGATCTCGTCGAGCTCCTCCATATGCTCCACGCGGCCCGTATGGTCGCGGAACCAGGGTTCGTCAATCAGATCCTCCCGACCGACGATCTTCATTACTCGCTCGGCGATCGACTGGGCACTGGCCGATAGCCCGAGCCAGCGACCGTCTTTTGCCTGGTAGGCGTTTCGCGGGGCCGTGAACGGGGCGATGTTTCCGGTTCGATTCTGGACGATCCCGAGCTGGTCGTAGAGGAGCGCCTGCGGGCCCAGCACCCAGAACATCGGCTCGTAGATGGAGAGGTCGATGACCTGACCCTTGCCATTGCCCCCGTGTTCGCGCCACCAGAGCGCCGTCATCGCGGCCGAGATCCCCGTCAGCGCCGCGATCGAATCGGCGAGGGCAAACGGCGGCAACGTGGGCGGTCCATCGGGCCATCCGTTGATGTGTGCGTAGCCCGAAATGGATTCGGCCAGTGTCCCGAACCCGGGCAGGGAGCTGTAGGGACCGTCCTGGCCAAAGCCGGTGGTGCGAACGATGACAAGGCTTGGGTTCAGCTCGTGCAGAACGTCGGGCCCGAGGTTCCAGCGCTCGAGTGTTCCGGGTCGAAAGTTTTCGATGTACACGTCGGCGTCTCGAAGGAGTTCTTTCATCAGCTCCTGACCGCGCGGCTGCGACAGCGTCAACGTCACGCAACGTTTGTTGCGGCCCACGAGCGCCCACCAGAGCGAGACCCCGTCTTTGTGCCAGCCCAGCGTTCGGAGTCCGTCGCCCCGCGGGTGCTCGACCTTGATCACGTCGGCTCCATAGTCGGCGAGGAACAGCGCGATGACGGGCCCGGCGAACAGGGTCGCGGAATCGACGACCTTGAGGCCCTGGAGAGGGAGGGGTGTCACGTGCTCGCTCAAGCCTTACCCGCCGGCTCTTCCTGCAGTGCCTCGTAGCGCTGGAGCTTGCGCTTCTCCCGCCAGTAGATCGGGTAATCGACGAACCGACCGTCGACCTGGATCGAGGCCGATCCCTCGGCCTCTGCCTCCTCGAAGGCCTGGACGACTCGCCGAGCAGCCTCGGCTTCCTCGTGGGGGAGGTCTGAGTAGGCGCGATGGACGTGCTCAACCTGCGGCGGGTAGACAACGACCCGCCCTTCGAAGCCGAGCTGGCGCGAATGAAGCGAATCGGCTCGGAGGCCTTCGTGGTTCGTGAGGTCGAGGTATGGACCGTCCAGCGCTGGCCGCAGTTGCGCGGCCCGCGCGGCGACGATGACCCGCGAGCGCGCGTAGAGCAGTTCGGCGGCATCCGCGGTCAGATCGACGCCGATCTCGTTCGAGAAATCGCCCAGTCCGAAGATCAAGGTAAGGACCCGTTCCGGCGAGCCGAGCGCGATCTCGTCGGCCCGCACAATCCCGAGAGCGGTCTCGACGAGGGTGAGCACGCGGATCGTGCCCTGCTCGATCCCCTGCTCCTTCTCGAGTCGGTTGAGGAGCGAGTCGACCCACGGAAGGGTCTCGGCGCTCTCGACCTTCGGGATCAGGACGCAATCGAGGTCGTCGCAAACGACCGCCTCGAGATCCGCTTCGAGGCGCCCGGTGTCGGCGGCGTTGACGCGGACGGAGACGATCGTCCGCTCGTCGTAGGTCGGAAGCGCCGCGCGAACCATCGTCCGCGCCTCCGCCTTTTCCGCGTCGGCGACTGCGTCTTCGAGATCGAGCGCGATGACATCAGCGCCGAAGGAGCCGACCTTCTCGAGCTTTCGGGCGTGGTTGCCGGGGGCGAAGAGAACAGACCGCAGGACGCGCTGATCCCAGTCCAGCACGCCGCCGGATCGACGACGCGTCACGACGAGTCCTGGTCGAGCTCTGCCTGCGCCGCCTTCGCCGTCCGCTCGAGAGCGGCTACGTCGTCCTCCGTCCAGGCTCGGGGTCCCGGAGCGTAGTGGACCGAAATGATCCCGATCAGTTGAGCATCGCGGACGAGAGGAGCCAACATCTGCGCCCGAACACCGTAGTACTCCATGAGCTCTTTGGGCGGCGGTGGGTCGTTGGCGGCGCAGTCATCCTGGACGAGGATTCGCTGCTCGTTGGCCAAGAATTCATAGGTTGCGGCACGTTTGAGATCGATCTTCGTATCGTCGCGGATGCTGCGAATGCCGGGCGCCAGCGCTTCGGCGACGACCGGAAAGACTGCATTGGGCTGGTCGAGTCGGAGAGTCGTACGACTCGCCCCGACCGCCTCGTGGAGGTTGTCAATGAGCGCTTGAAACGAGATACCAGGACTATCTCATAGACTGCTTGGAGTGGCGTTGAGTCCAGATGAGGTCGCCAAGCTCGCCGATCTTGCGGGCTTGACAATTCCGGCCGAGGACCTCGAGCACGTCACTGCCGCGCTCGTCGCACACCACGAATTCGTCGCACCGCTGCTCGAGTTCGACCTCGCCGACGATGACTCGGCTGTCACCGTCGACCCGCGCTGGCGTGAGTGAGCTCGCCGATCTCTCGTTGAGCCAGGCGAGCGATCTGCTCGACCGACGGTCGGTCGGCGCCGTCGAGCTCCTCGATGCAACCCTGGCACGGCTCGAGGAGACGGAGCCGCTCGTTCACGCCTATGCACGTGTCGACGTCGACGGCGCTCGGAAAGCGGCGCGTGCCGTCGATGCCGGAGACCGGATCGGGTCGCTCCACGGCATCCCGTTCGGTGCCAAAGACGTCATCGAGACCGCCGGCCTCGAGACCACGGCCGGGTCGCGGCTGTTGACCGGAAACATCCCGTCGAAGGACGCAACCTGCGTCCGCCGTCTGCGCGACGCCGGCGCGGTCTTGGTTGGCAAGCACGCCACCCACGAGTTCGCGTGCGGGCAGGACGTTCCGCCGACACAGAATCCTTGGCGTCTCGGTCACTATCCCGGAGGCTCGAGCGCTGGAGGCGGGGTGTCGGTCGCGGTCGGCTCGTCGCTCGCTGCGCTGGGAACCGACGCCGGCGGCTCGGTTCGAAAGCCCGCGGCGGTCACGGGAGTGGTCGGGCTGAAACCCACGCACGGACGGATCAGTCTGAGCGGCGTCATCCGCTCCGCGTCCTCGCACTCCCTCGATCACATCGGAATCTTCGGTCGGAAGGTTCGCGATGTCGCCACGGTGCTCGAAGCTGTCGCCGGGTATGACCCAGCTGATCCCCGATCGCTCAACGAACCAACTGCACGCCACGGGACGGAGTTCGACACTCGCATCGACGGCATTCGCCTCGGTCTCGATCGCTCGTACTTCTTCGGCCAGGAGCTCGATGGCTTCGTCGGGGAGGCAGTGGAAACGGCGCTTCAAGAACTCGCGGGCCTCGGTGCTGATCTCGTCGAGGTCGAGATCCCGTCGCTCGTGCTTGCTCTCCCCGCCGCGTTCACGATCCTGCCGGCCGAGGTCGCCGCTCTCCATCGACAATGGCTCAACGAGCGCCCCGGTGACTACGTTGACGAAACGCGGTGGATGCTCGAGTTCGGATTACTGATCCCAGCCGGCAACATCGAGGCAGCGCATCGCGCCCGCCAGCGACTTCGCTCGGAAGTGTCAGAGACCTTCGCCGCCGAGCGACTCGATGCTCTCGTTACGCCTACGCTCCCGCGGACTGCTCCTGCTCTCGACGGAATGGATCCGGCGGTGGACGTGCCTGGCCTGATCCCGTACACCGCTCCTTGGAATGTCACGGGCCAGCCGGCGCTCAGCGTTCCCTGCGGCTTCGACGACGACGGTTTGCCGATCGGTCTTCAGATCGTTGGGAGGCCGCTCGACGAGGCAACCGTGCTTCGGGTCGCGCACGCCTTCGAGGAGGCCACCGGTTGGTGCCGGCAGCTGCCTCCGCTTGCTGCTGCACGCGCCTGAAGCAAACGGACGCTACGTCAGACGGGCGATTGCTCCAAGGATGACCTCGGCTGCTACCGCTGCGTCGGCGGGATTTGCCTCCTCGAGCGGTGAGTGGCTGATGCCGTCCTTGCACGGAACGAAGATCATTGCGCTGGGCACGTGTTTTGCGACGCGCTGTGTGTCGTGGCCGCCGCCGGACGGGAGACGCAGATAGCGCACGTCGGCCTCCTCCGCGACCGCCGCGAGGGCGTCGAGAATGCCCGGATCCATCGGAGTCGGCTCGAGCCGGGCTCGCTCTGCGACCTCGATGGAGAGGCCTCGTTGCTCTGCGACCTCTTGCGCACTCGAAGCGACGTCAGCCAGAATCGAGTCGAGAATCGCCGGGTCGACACTTCGGGCGTCGAGTGAGATTCTCGCGTCGCCCGGGACGACATTGACGATCCCCGGCTCGATTTCGAACTCGCCAACTGTCGCGACTGTTCCGGGTCCCGCCGTCCGCGCGATGTCCTCGATCGCGAGGGCGCACTCGGCTGCGGCGAGGCACGCATCGGCGCGGAGGTCCATCGGCGTCCCTCCCGCATGGTCGGCGCGGCCACGAGCCGTTATGTCCGCCCACACGATGCCCACGATCGCGGTGACGAGCCCGATCTGGATCGCGCTGTCCTGAAGCACTCGACCTTGCTCGATATGGAGCTCGATCCAGCCGATGAGATCTGCGAGGTGCTCGATTGACTCGCGCCATCGGTCGGGCTCGTAGCCGGCTTCGGCCGCGTGTTCCCAGAAGCTCCGTCCGTCGTCGATCGATCGCGCCGACCGAAGTTCCTCTTCGGAGATCTCCTGAGCCATCACCCGACTGCCCAACATCGGAACGCCGAAGCCAGAGCTCTCCTCCTCGAGAAACGAGATGAGTTGGAGTGGGAGTCCGAGCTCGAGTTCGTGGTTCAGGCGGCACACTTCGAGGGCGGTTACGACGCCGAGCGTGCCGTCGTACTTGCCGCCGTTTCGGTTCGAGTCACAGTGCGAACCGAGGCCGAATACCGACTCGCCGCGGGGTCGGTTTCGCGCGATGAAATTGCCGACGCAGTCTTCCTCGACGTGGAAGCCGACCGCCTCCAGTTCCTGCTCGAAGTAGTCGAGGGTGTTCCGGTAGACGTCGGTGTATGCGTAGCGTTTGATCGCCGTGTCGGAGAGCGTGTAGCTCGACCCGGCGAGCGTTTCGACGTCGCGCTCGATCCGTTCGGCGATCAGGGCGCGGTCGACGGCGGGCACGGCAAGCAAGGATCTACGAGGGCCGCATGTACGTCAACGTGTGATGAGCGATGAGATTCTCGTCGGCATCGGTCGTCGAAGCGTCGCCGTAGACGAGCCGGCGCCCCAGCTTCAGGACCTGTGCCTCGCACCGGAGATCACCCTTTGCGCCGTGTAGGAAATTCGTCTTCATCTCGACGGTGAGCGCCATGGTCTCTTCGCCAACGAGCGACATCAGCGCGAGCCAGAACGTCACGTCCGCCAATCCCATCGCGCACCCGCCCTGCAGGTATCCGCCTGGGCGGAGGAACTCATCGCGGTACGGGAGCCGAGCCGTCGCCGTTCCCTCCCCGATCGACTCGACTTCGTAGCCCCACCACACCCCGAACGGGGCCGAGTCGACGAGCCGTTGACCGTCGCGGGGGGTGAGGAGGGGCGTACCGGGCATCCTGGAGACCGTCTCGTGGGATTTGACGGCTGAACCTTCGCGACGGATGCAGTTCGAGAAGGCTCGCTAGACCGCGAGGTAGCGAGCGATAACGTCCTCGCCTGCCTCGCTCGACGCCCCCTCCCACACGATGTGCCCCTTCTCGATGAAATATGCGCGGTCGGAGGTCTCGAGCGCGATCCGGTGGTTCTGTTCCGTGAGCAGGACGGCCAGACCTTCCGCAGTGAGTTCTCGAAGGCGCGCCCCGATATCACGGACGATCATCGGGGCGAGTCCCTCGGTCGGCTCGTCCATCATCATGAGCTTTGGCCGAGCGACCATGGCACGGCCGACCGCGAGCATCTGACGTTCGCCTCCGGAGAGTTGTCCGCCCTGTGAGTTTCGGAGTTCGGCAAGCTTGGGGAACGTCGCGTACACATCGTCGATCGTCCACTCGATTCCCCCGTGGTTGCCGGGTCTCACCATCGTCAGGTTCTCGTGCACACTCAAATTCGGAAACGCCCGCGATCCCGACGGTACGAGCGAGAGTCCTGAGCGGACACGCTTGAACGCGGGCAAGTGTGAGATGTCCTGCCCATCGACGCTGAGCGAGGCAGCACGGCTGCTCACGACGCCGGCGATCGCCCCGAGAGTCGTTGTCTTTCCGGCGCCGTTGCGGCCGAGGACGGTGACGATCTCCCCCTTCCGGACCGTGAAGTCGAGGTCGAAGACGACTTGGCTCTTGCCGTAGAACGCGTTCAGTCCGCTTGCCTCGAGCGCAGGTGCGCCTTGCCCATCAGGAGAAGCACTCATGCGAACGCCTGTCGGACCATTGGACTAACCATTGGGGGCGATGTTAGCATCGCCCGTCCTCAATCTATAAGTGCTCCCATTCGTACCTACGAACGCGAGCGCTAAGGGCTCTACCTGGCAGTGGAGAAGGCGATCATCGTCACTGGAGCCGGGGGTGGACTCGGGTCGAAGACCGTCGAAGCCCTGGCAGCGCGCGGCGCGTCGGTCCTCGCAGTCGACATCGACCGAGAAGGGGCCGACAGAGTCGCGGCTCTGGCCGACGCTCTGCCTGGTGAGGTGCGCGCACACGCTGCCGATGCCTCGGACGCGAAGTCCGTCGAGGATTTCGTCACCCAAGCAAAGGGGGCTTTCGGAAAGCTCGACGGTATCTTCAACAACGCGGCCATCGAAGGGCCGCTCCAACCGATCCCGGACTATCCCGACGACGATTTCGAGCGCGTCTTCCGCGTCAACGTGAGAAGCGTCTGGCTCGGCATGAAGCACGCGCTTCCCGCCCTCCGTGCAAACGGCGGCGGCACGATCCTGAACACCGCATCGACCGGCGGAATGATGGGTTGGCCACAGCTCTCGGCCTACGTGGGCTCGAAGCACGCCGTCGTCGGACTGACCCGAGTCTGCGCGCTCGAGTGCGCGGGCTCCGGCATCCGCGTCAACGCGCTCTGTCCGGGACCGATGGATACACGGATGATCTGGGCCATCGGGGAATCGATGGCACCGGGAGATCGCGAGGAGCAGCAGCGCCAGATCGAGGCGACCATTCCCGTCGGTCGACTCGGACAGCCGGAAGAAGTGGCGTCGTTCGCGGCGTGGCTCCTGCTCGACGGCCCCGAGTACCTCACCGGAGCCGTTCTGCCGGTCGACGGCGCCCAGACGTCCGGCTAACCCGTGCCTCGCCTGGCACTCGACGAAGGGAGAAACGCGATGAAACTCATCGACCAGGACGTTCCCGGCCCGCGACGAGAGTTCGTCGGCTACGGCCGGCGTCCGCCGAAAGTCGTTTGGCCGGATGAGGCCAAGGTGGCTGTCAACCTCGTCGTCAACTACGAGGAGGGCTCGGAGTACTCGAAGCCGGCCGGCGACGGCCGGAACGAAGGTCTCGCTGAGATCCCCTACACCATGGATCCGCAGTACCGCGACCTGTGCGCCGAGTCGGTGTACGAGTACGGCAGCCGAGCCGGAATCTGGCGGCTGATGAGGATCTTCGACGAGTGTGAAGTCAGGGTGACGTTCTTCGCGTGTGCCGTGGCCCTCGAACGAAATCCGGAGGTCGGGCAGGCGCTTCAGGAAGCGGGGCACGAACCGTGCTCGCACGGATGGCGTTGGAGCGAGCACTGGCTCTTCGATCGAGAGACCGAGCACCAGCACATGAAAGCTGCGATCGAATCGATCGAGAAGACGTGCGGGGAGCGACCACTCGGCTGGTACTGCCGTTACGGGCCGAGCGTCAACACCCGCGAGCTCGTCGTCGAAGAGGGTGGCTTCGTCTACGACGCCGATGCCTACAACGATGATCTGCCGTACTTCACCGAGGTGAATGGCACGCGGCACCTCATCGTTCCGTACACGCTGACGTACAACGACGGGCGCTACGTGCTCCCACAGGGCTACGGGAGCCCTACGGACTTCTTCGACTATTGCCGCCGCGGCCTCGACGAGCTCAGGGCAGAAGGTGCTGCCGGCTATCCCAAGATGATGTCGATCGGTCTCCACCCGCGGTGGGCCGGTGAGGCCGGCCGCGCGAACGGTCTCCGGGAGTTCATCGAATACGGTCGCGACCAAGGTGATGTGTGGTTCGCCCGGCGCATCGACATCGCTCGGTGGTGGCTCGAGCACCACGAGAGCTTCGAACGCTAACCGACTATGAGCGCGGCGCCACTCTGCCGCGTTCGAGAACAGCTTCCTTGGTTCCGCCGCTCAAAGCGTAGCTCGAGATCGATTCGAGTTCGAGCAGCTCCTGCACGGCCCGCGCTGCGTGGAGGATCGATTCCAGTTCGACGCCGGTCTCGACGCCCGACTCGTGAAACATGTGAACGAGATCTTCGGTCGCGACGTTGCCGTACGGCGCCATGCCGTAAGGCATTCGGATGCCGCCTCCGATGCCGCAGATTGCCCCTTCCACGAACGTCGCGCCCGCTTCGGCGGCCGCGAGCGCGTTCGCCAGTGCCATCCCATTCGTGTTGTGAAGGTGGACGCCGAGTCGGAGATCAGGCCAGCGATCCAAGATCCGCGAACAGAGTTCGTTCACCGTGCCGGGCCCGTCGAGACCGACACTCGTCGCGACATACAGCTCGTCGATGCCCTCAGCCCGTAGCCGTTCGATGATCCCGAGTACTCGCTCGGGTGGCACGTCTCCCTCGTACGGACAGAACATCGCCATTCCGATCGCCATGACTATTGGGATGTCGTGATCGCGGGCGACTTGCGTGATGGCCGCCGCGTGCTCGAGGTTCTCGGCGACGGTCATGTTGGAGTTCTTCCTGTTGTAGGAATCCGTGGCGGTGATCAGGCCCAGGATCTCCCCAATACCCGCGGCCGCTGCGAGCTCCGCACCCTTCTTGTTGGGCACCAGGGCGCGGTAGATGACACCGTCGACCTGCTCCAGGCGTTCGACCAGTTCGGTGGCGTCGGCGAGCTGGGGGATGACATCGGGGCGAACGAAGCCGGTCACTTCGATTGTCGACAGACCGGCTTTCACGAGCAGGTCGACGAGCTCGAGCTTGATCTCGGTGGAGTAAGTCTCGTCCAGGCTCTGCAGCCCGTCCCGCGGGCTGACGTCGACAACTCGAATCCGTTGAGGGAGGTCCACGAGGGCCCTCCTAGGCCGAAACGCTCGCTCCGAGGGCGGCGTCGATCTTCGCGATTGTTTCGTCCGTCGACACCACTGTTCCGTAGAGACGCTGGACGACCGTCACGGCGGCTTCATGCATCTCAGGGCTGTCCGCACCACACGCATCTTCGACGAGGAAGCAGTAGAACCCGTAGCTCGCTGCGTCGCGCATCGTGTGCTCGACGCACATGTTCGTCGAGACGCCCGTGAAGAGGAGAGTGTCGACGCCGTAGGTTCGAAGGACGATCTCGATCGGGGTCGAGGTGAAGGCGCTCGGAGTGATCTTGTTGAAGACCCGCTCGTTCGGAAGCCGCCGCAGTTCGTCGACGATCTCGTGCTCTCGCTCGCCGACGCGATTGTTGGTTGCCTCGCAGAGCGACTTCATCTGGGGAGAAAGATCTGAGTAATCGGAGACCTCGGATCCGTACGTGAGAAAGATCCGGCGGAGATCGTGTTCTCGGAAGTAGTCCAGGAGACGGCGGGAGTTCGGGATCACCTTCTCAGCGATTCGCTGGTAGCGGTACTCAGCCTCGTGAAGTCGATTCTGGGAGGCGAGCAGACGTCCGAGGCCCGTCTCCGGGTTCCCCGTCGCATACATCACGTCGACGACGACGAGACACGTGGACGCCGGATCGATTTCGGTGTGTGGTGTGTAGATCGAGACGTAGTCGTTAGCGCCGTCATGCTTTGAATCTCCCATGAGCCTGGCTCCTTCCGTGTCGTGAACCTGCGCCTCTCTAGATGGCTTTCCGTTGGCGGAGCTCTGCGATCTCGTCTTCCGTGTATCCGAGGCTCTCGAGAACCTCGTCCGTGTCGGCGCCCGACTTCGGGCCGAGATGTCGAACCGCGCCCGGCGTTCGGGTCAGGCGTGGGAAGACGTTGCTCGTGCGGGTCGGACCGAGCTCTGAGTCGTCGATCGTGACGATTGCGTCGCGAGCTCGGTAGTGCTCATCCTCGAAAATCTGCTCGATGTCGTAGATCGGACCAACCGCCGTCTCGTGCCGATCGCAGATCTCGATGATCTCCGCCTGGGTGCGCTCGGCCATCCACGCCCGAATGATGTCGTCGAGTTCGTCCCTGTGGTCTAGCCGGGCCGCGTTTTCAGAGAAGCGCGGATCCTCGATCAAATCCGGTCGATCGATTGCGTGCATAAGGCGCTCGAAGATCGCCGGCGTCGAGGCTGCGAGCGCAACGTAGCGGTCGTCCTTCGTCGCGTACACGTTGCGAGGGGCGACGAACGGAAACGCGTTGCCCGTGCGCTCCGGAGCGACGCCGAGGCGGTCGTACAGAATCACCTGCTGACCGATCAAGGAAAAGAGCGACTCGTAGATCGCGAGGTCGATCATCTGGCCGCGTCCGTCCGCATCGACGTCACGGTTGTACAGGGCCACCATGGTTGCGAACGCTCCGAGCACTGAAGTGACGGCATCACCGAGTCCCATCGGCGGGAGCGTCGGTGGATTCTCCGGAAAGCCGTTCAGATGTGCCCAGCCGCTGAATGCTTCGGCGAGCGTTCCGAATCCCGGCTTGTCTCTCAGCGGGCCGTCTTGGCCCCAGCCTGTGACTCGGACCATGACGAGGCCGGGGTTGTCTTCACTCAGCTGCTCGTAACCGAGTTCCCAGCGCTCGAGCGTGCCGGGCCGGAAGTTCTCGACGATCACGTCTGTGTCGCGTGCGAGTCGGCGAACGATCTGCTGGCCTTCGGGGGTCTTGAGATCCGCCGTGATGCAGCGTTTGTTCCGTGAGTCGACCTTCCACCAGAGTGGAACGTCGCCGTCGAACCAGCCGAGGCGACGGATCGGATCACCCGCCGATGGATGTTCGACCTTGATCACGTCGGCGCCGTAATCGCCTAAGCGAGTGGCGAGCCACGGGCCGGCTCCGAGCGTGGCGAGATCGACGACTTTGATTCCGGCAAGCGGCAGCCTTGTCTCCTCGGGCGCGCGGACGCCTTCCAGTTGGCTCATGGGTTCAGGACCACCTTGCCGAACTGCTCTCGTGCTTCGAGGATGCGATGGCCTTCCGATGCTTCTGCGAGCGGCAGGGCCGCGTGAACTCGCGGGCGGAGGGATCCCTCGCCGACCAGACCCATGACGAGCCGGACCTCCTCGGTCGTCCCCGTTCGGCTTCCGATCACCGACCACTCGTTTCTAAACATCGGAATGATGTCGAGGTCGACAACCTCGCCCGCGTGTCCGCCGCAGGTGATCAGGCGACCACCGCGCCGCAGCGCGCCGAGACACGCCCCGAATTGTTCACCGCCGACGTGCTCGACGACCAGGTCGACGCCTCGGCCGCCGGTGAACTCGAGCGCGCGCGCCGTCACGTCCTCGCTCGTGTAGTTGATGACCTCGTGGGCGCCGTCGGTGCGCGCCTTCTCGAGCTTCTCATCGCGTCCAGCGGTGGCGATTACCCGAGCTCCGGCCAGGGCAGCGATTTGAATCGCTGCGTGTCCAACCCCGCTGCCTGCCGCGCTGACGAGAACGGTCTCGCCGGGCCGTACACGACCCCGGTTGACGAGCATGTGCCACGCCGTCGTGAACACGATCTGCCCTGCTGCGGCTAGATCCCAGGAGACCGTGTCTGGCAGGGGAAAGACACCTCGCGCCGGCGCGGCGACGTACTCCGAGTAGCCGCCGGGCCGCTGGACGCTGAACATTTCCGGCGATTCGCACAGGTTGTCCTCGCCGGCGAGGCAGGACCGACAGTTCGAGCACGGGATTTCATGGAGGACCCAAACGCGCTGGCCTTCGTGAAGCCCCTCGACGCTCTTGCCGACCGCAGCGACCTCGCCGGCAAACTCGAGCCCGAGGGTCCACGGTAGTGGAAGGGGCCACCGTGAAACGTTCTCGCGGAGATCGATGTCGAAGTGGTTCAGCGCGCACGAGCGCACCCGAACCAAGACCTCGTCGTCTCCGATCTCGGGGTCCGGCACGTCGTCGACCTGGAGAACGTCGCGCCCTCCGTGCTCGTGGAATCTGACTGCGTTCAAGGACCTTCCTCGCGAGCCTCGAGGTAGTCGACGATGTAGTCGCGTCCGCGGTAGAGGTGTCCGCGCCAGAACTCCCGACAGGCTTCGGCATCGCCTGCCTCGAGGAGTCCGATGATGCGCTCGTGATCTGCGATCGATGCGACCTTGAGCGGATCGGCATACCAGAAGTAGGCGCGCGCATGGAGCGGCGTTTCGATGAGCGATTGGATCGTTCGGTGGAGGACTTCGTTCCGCGTCGCCTCGGCAATGGTGAGATGGAACTCGGCGTTGAGGCTTGCGAGTTCGCTCACACGGACGTCCTCAGGGCGGTCAGCCCGTTCCAGTGTGCGGGTCATGTCGCGGTGGATTCGACTGAGCCCTCCGACTTCGCGCCGGGTGATGGACTCGGCTGCCAGACCGGCCGCGTAGGCCTCCAACTCTGCGCGGACCTCGTAGGTCTCGCGCACCTCGGTCGGCGAAACGCGTCGGACGGCCGTGCCACGGTTCGGCTCGGAGCGGACAAGTTCTTCCATCTCGAGCATTGCGAGTGCCTCGCGGACCGGGGTTCGGCTGACGCCGAGCTGCGTCGCGATCTGGCGTTCGAACAACCGGGAATCGGGTGGGAGATCGCCCGAGAGAATTGCTCCGCGAAGGGCGAGATACGTATCGCGAGCGTTCGAACTCCGCGTAGGAAGCGGGTTCAACATTGGTATACAGCATACCGCCAAACCTGCCATAATCGCCTGTACGGAGATGAGACGGACCGGGCCCGAAAGGGCTCGGGGACGGAGGACACCTTGGGCACACGAGTCGCGCTCGAGAACGCCACGGTCTTCACCGGCACGGGCGACGTTCTCACTGACGCGACCGTCGTCGTCGACGGTGAGCGGATCGAGTGGGTTGGCAATGCCTCGGCGGCTCCGGTCGACGGCGCCGAGCGAATCGACCTCTCGGGGCGGACGATTCTCCCAGGGCTCGTCGATGCTCACGCCCATCTCGTCTACGACGATGTGCAGGCCGCGTACACGCTCGAGCTTGCTAAGCCCCTCGAGCAGGCGGCGATCGAGGCAGCAATGCACGCTGAGAAGCTGCTTCGCCTCGGCATCACCTCGATCCGGGACGTTGGCACGCGCGGCAACATCGCGGTCGTGGTTCGAAACGCGGTCAACGACGGCCGGATTCCGGGCCCCAGGATCAAGGCATCCAAGCAGATCATCTCGGTGTGGGGCGGTCTTGGCGACATGCACCCGACGCACATCTTTCGGCGCGAGCAGTACGCGACCGCGCTAACCGAGATCGCGACCGGTCCGTGGGAGCTTCGTGACGTCGTGAGGCAGCAGGTGAAGGACGGAGTCGACTGGGTGAAGGTCGAGGCAAGCGGAACCGGCTTCAACCCGTTGTGCCCGGCCGAGCGCGACACGATGTCGGAGGAAGAGCTACGTGCGGTCGTCGCCGAGGCGACCGAGAAGGAGCGGCCCGTCGTCTGTCACGCCGAGTCTCGGCGGAGCATCATCAAGGCCGCGAGAGCGGGAGTCCGAACGATTGAACACGCGGTGTACCTCGACGACGAAGGGCTCGAGGCAGTGCTCGAGCATGACGTGGCGATCTGTCCGACCCTCGGTCTCTACACCGCGTACGGAGAGCAGGGGCTCGGACTCGGCATCCCACCCGAGGTCGTCTCGAATCATCGGCGCACGCACGAGTATCACGTTGCCGCGATCCGAAAAGCCTGGGATGCCGGTGCGACCATCATCGCCGGCAGCGACTCCGGCCTCACCGTGTTTCCTCAGGGTGGGCTGCTCGACGAAGTCTGTACCTACGTCGAGCAGATTGGACTCACCGAGAGCGAGGCGTTGCTCACTGCCACTCGCACAGCAGCGACCGTGATCGGTTTCGGGGATGAGGTCGGAACGCTCGAGGCCGGGAAGTTCGCGGATCTCGCTGTGTACCGCGAAAACCCGCTCGAGCGGATCCGCGTACTCACTGAACCAGAACAGATTCTTGCCGTCCTGAAGGGCGGAAGCGTGGTCGCGGGTGAGCCGCTCTTCAGCGAAGGAACGACCGCCGACGTCGCCGAGTCGGCGGTGGTGGCGTAGGAGGAGGTCGATGATCGCGATGCCGAATGTCGGACATTGGAGAGCGGAGGAGATGACTAACCATCCAGGGCCGCGCTCGTCCAATGGATATTGGCTTGCGTGGGCGTTTCAGAGCACGAAATCGGAGCAAGGTTCAATGGTCAGACCTTGTTCTGAGGCGCCGCGCGAAGTACGATCGAGCCTTCGCTGTGGGGCTCGACTAACTCCGGTAGGAGTTGGAGAGGAGGGAGTATGAAGGACACCCCATCGGAAGGCCCGAGGTCGCGAAGGAGGCTCAGATGGTTGGTGCTGCTCGCCCTTGTCCTCACGCTCGGCCTGGTTGTGGCCGCGTGCGGCGGGGACGACGATTCGGCGGCGCCGCCCCCGGCAGAGCCCGCGCCTGAGGAGGCACCTGCTCCGGAAGAGGCTCCGGCACCCGAGCCTCCGGCGGAAGAACCCACGCCCGAGCCACCGGCGGAAGAGCCGGCACCGGCCGAGGCTGAGGGATGCCAGGTCGAGGGTGTCGGTGACGACGGCATCATCAGGAACTTCTCGACCCAGGACCTCGCCGGAGCGATCGGGGCGCTGAGCCAGGTCCACGCGATCCGGGGTATCGAGCTCTGGGGCGAGCAGATCGCTGCTGAAGGCGGGATCCTCGGATGTGAGCTGGTGCTCGAGTTCGTGGACGAGCCGTTCCAGGCGGATCCGGCCGAGTGCTTGCGGAACTACCGCGATGCGATCGCGTCGGGCAACTACGACTTCTACTTCGGCCCCGTCAACTCAGCGTGCATGTTCGCGCTGCCCGATCTGACGAAGGCCGCCGGCCAGTTCGTGTTCTCCGGAATCGCGGCTGACCACCAGCCGTACCAGGAGAACTACGAGGCACAGGGGCCGTACATCGCACACCCGGCTGTCTCGACGTTCCTGGAGGGCCGCACCATGGCCGCCTGGGCGGTCGAGAACGGCTTCAAGCGAGCCGCGGTAATGGTTCCGAACTACGCGTACGGCCAGGACGTCGGGAGCTCCTTCGTCGACTACTACGAGGCGATCTGTGACGACTGCGAGGTCGTCGACCAGCAGTTCCCTGAACTCGACGAGGACAACTTCACACCATTCATCAACGCGATGGTCGGACAGGACCCGGACCTGATCGTCACGGCGTTCTTCGGAAACCTGATGGTTCCCTTCTGGTCTGACTGGAAGGCGAGCGGTAACGATCAGAACATCACGACGATCGCCGGGCTCATCTTCTCCTCGACCTTCGAGGTCCCCGATGTCGAGAACGCGATTCCGGCCAACACCTATGGGTACAACCGTGGTGACTGGCACCTCCGCTGTGCCACGCCGATCGGTGATCAGTTCTGTCGAGCGTGGACGTCGACCTACGGTCCGGATGATGACTTCCCGATCCCGGGCGCTTTCGCAACTGTCTACGTCAGCGACATCCAGCTGGCCAAGACGCTCATCGAGCAGACCGGCACGCTCGATCCTGACGCCTGGGTCGCCGCCATCGAGGCCGGAGACTTTGTCTACGACGGCCCGTACAACCACAACCCGACCCCCGTGAACCCCGTCAACCACATGTCGGACAACTGCGCCGAGGTCGGCGAGATCGTGATCAACAACGATCTGCCGAAGTACCCCGTCTCATACGATCCAGACACCTTGTTCGTCCAGTGCATGCACGACGTGCTGCTTCCCGACGAGATTCGGGAACGCACGAACAACCCGGCCGTATCCGACGAGGCACTGGAGCTCTACCTTGCCAACGAGGAGGCCAACAAGCCGTCGAACCCGCCAATCACGCTAGACACGGTTCCAGGCCTCGAATGAACAGGAAGGAATAGACAAGGCAGAAATGCAGAGGAAGAGCACCGCGCGATGACTCTGGCGTACACAGCCAGCGAGTATCTCGTTCAGACCATCACCGGTCTGGGAGCCGGCGCGGTGCTCTTCCTCGTTGCATCGGGGCTGACGCTCATCTTTGGCGCGCTCCGAGTCATCAACTTCGCGCACGGGTCGCTGTTCTTGCTCGGGGGCTACTTCGCGATTGCGATCACCCCGTTTATCGGCTTCGGAGACGCGACGTTCTGGATCGTCATCATCCTGGCCGGTCTCGGTGTCGCACTCGCAGGGATCTTCCTCGAGGTGTTCTTCTTCCGGCCGATCTACAACCGCTCGCTGCTGGTCCAGCTCCTCGTCACCTTCTCGTTCGTGCTGATGATCGCCGGGATCACGCGCGAGATCTGGGGCGGCGGCGGCGTCTCTACGCCCGTGCCGCCATTTCTCGGCGGCGGCGTCGAGATTCTCGACCGGCAAGTGCCCACGTTCGAATTCTTCTTCATGGCCCTTGCCGTCGCGGTCTTCATCATCCTCAACCTGCTTTTGTACCGGACCGGACTGGGCCGCGATATTCGCGCGGCTGTCTCGGATCCCGAGCTTCTTCGCCTCTCGGGCGTCAACGTGAAACTCCTCTTCACCGGAGTGTTCGCGATCGGGAGCTTCTTCGCCGGCCTCGGCGGGGCAGCGTTCACGCTCGGCGGCTTCATCATCCCGCCCCTCGCGGTTGACTTCGTCATTCTGTCCTTCGTCGTCATCGTGATCGGCGGCCTCGGGAGCCTGACCGGCGCCTTCATTGCGTCGTTCCTCGTCGGCATTGCCGAGGCGATCGGCATCCTCTGGTTTCCGCAGGCGGCGATCGCGATCGTCTTTGCAGTTCTCGTAATCGTGCTCGTCATTCGGCCTCAAGGCCTCATGGGGACGCGGGTGGCGTGAGCAGCCGGGATCGCTCAAGAGCAGACCGCACGCCGCGAGAGCGACTCTCTGTTAGCGGCAGGGGAGTCGCGACTTTGTACCCGTCCAACGTTTCCGAACTGACACACGGGCTCTCTCAAAAAGTGCGTGCGAGCACCGGTGCCTATCAGCAGGCCAACAAAATGCTCTGGGGCTTCGCGATCGTCCTGATCGTTCTGGCCGGCCTGATGCCGTTTCTCGGGAGCCAGCCGCAGGTCTTGCTCACTCAACAGGCGCTGTATCTCGGCCTGCTCGCTCTGAGCCTCAATCTCCTTGTAAACACGACAGGCCTCATCAGCTTCGGCCATGCGATGTTCATGGCGTTCGGCGCGTACATGGTGGCCGTCCCGATCAAGCACCTCGACTGGTCACCCTTGCTCGGCTTCGCTCTCGCACCGCTCATGGGTGCGGTCGCCGCGTTTGTGATCGGGTTTATCGTGCTGCGCGGCAAGGAGCTCTACTTCGCGCTCCTGACGCTTGGCGTCGGCCAGCTGGTCTGGGCGATTGCCCACGGAACACAGAGCTTCACGGGTGGCCAGAACGGCATCACGGGCATCTTCGCCGCCGAATGGATGAATGCGTTCCAGCACCCGAACAACCTCTACTGGTTCATCTTCGGCGTCACTCTGGCGGCGACGGGTCTGCTCCTGATCATCACGCGGTCGCCCTTCGGCGATGCGCTTCGCGGAATCCGGGAGAACCGCAGACGAGCGGAGTTTGCCGGAATCGCGGTCAAGCGATACGAGATGATGGCGTTTGTCATCGCCGGGACGTTCGGTGCGATCGCCGGGGCGCTGTTCGTCTTCGGCGAGACGAACATCACCTCGACTCAGCTCGACTGGCAGAAGTCAGCCCAGGCGCTGATCGTGATCCTGATCGGGGGAGTTCGCTATTTCCTCGGGCCGTTTGCGGGCGCCGTCTTCTGGCTCTTCGTCTTCGACTTCGTCATCGAACGGACCCTGCTTTGGGACGTCGTCTTTGGGATTATCGTCCTATTCGTTGCGCTACTCCTCCCGGGCGGGCTTGTCGGACTGTTCCACTGGTTATTCGCGAAAGCGGTTGAGATCTGGGATCGGTTCCGCGGAATCGAGCTCAGAGAGGCGCCCGAGGTCGTCGCCGGAGTCGCGGGCAGCTCCGAGGTGACGGCGTTAGCAAGCGTCGCAGAGGCCGGAGACGGCGACAGAGCGCCTGCCCGCGCGGCCAGGAATGGCGAACCAGTGCTCGAGATTCAGGACATCTCCAAGAGGTTCGGGGGACTCGTTGCCGTCGACGATGTCACCTTGTCGGTCCGACAAGGTGAATTCCACGCGATCATCGGCCCGAACGGGGCCGGTAAGACGACTCTCTTCAACGTCGTCACGGGCACGATGAAGCCAGACGGCGGGCACGTGTCGCTGGAGGGGGAGGACATCACCGGGACGGCTCCCTGGCGGTTGGTCAAGCGCGGCATGGGGCGCTCGTTCCAGCAGACGAACCTCTTCTGGAACCTCGACGCGATAACGAACATCACGGTCTCCGAGGCTGCGGCGAAGGATGTCACGTACAGGATTTGGGGCGACCAGCCGGAGGGAATCCGGAAGCGCGCCTCTGCACTGCTTGGCCTTGTCGGGCTCCAGGAGTCGGGGCATACCGCGGCGATCGAACTTTCCCATGGCGATCAAAGAGCCCTCGAGATCGCGGCAGCGCTTGCGGTGGAGTCTCGACTCCTGCTCCTCGACGAGCCGACCGCGGGTCTTTCCCCTGGGGAGACGCGCGACGCGATCGGGCTGATCAAGCAAATCGCCGGCGATCACGATCTCACCGTTCTGTTCGTCGAGCATGACATGGACGTCGTCTTTGGGATCGCCGATCGCATCACTGTCCTGCACCGTGGAGCGGTGCTCGCGGAGGGCACTCCTGAAGAGATCCGCGCGAACCCCGACGTTCAGGCTGCCTATCTCGGCGAAACCCCGGAGGCCGTGGCGGCGGCTGCGGCGGCAGCGGCAAAGGCGGGCGGAGACGGGTCGGGCTCCGGGTCGGCTGTTACCCCGGACAAGGACTAATTAGAGCCTATCCCGGCAGCTGCAGCACCCCCGGCTGGCGGCTGAGCCGCGGCACATCTCGCCGCGATCGCCCTCGCACATATCTCTGTCGATATGCGCTTCGGTCGATCCCGCCGAGCTGCTTGGTCTCATCCGTCCCCGACGGCACCGCACCTACCGGGATAGGCTCTAAGCACTCGATCCGAGCGGCTTCTCCGCCGACAAACTGCCGTCTCGTACGTCTGAATGAAGGTTGTGAGCTTGCTGCGAGTTCTGCTTCTTGCTCTGTTGAGCTTATTGTTGTTCGCCGCGTGCACGGGCTCCGGTGACAGCGGTGAGGAGACGACGAGCGACGCCACAGCGCAGCCAACCGAGTCCAACGTGGAGCCAGCGCAACCAAGCGATCCAGCCGGCGTCCTGGTTCCAGACCTCACCGATACTCCGTTTCTCGAGGCGTTCGAACTGCTCCGCGCTGCGGATCTACGCCCGGCGATCTCCGACACCTACTCGCTGGGCGCGATCTGGCAGCCGGAGGCGTCGACAAGCATGCCAGAGCCGGGGCAACGGGTGGAATCAGGAAGCGTGGTTACGCTCGAGCCTGGGCCAGCCCCGCTCCGCTTCCCCGACGATCTCCCCGATGACAATGACACCGTGAAGATGCCAGACCTCGTCGGGATAAACCTCAGGGAGGCGGTGGAGCAGCTCGAAGCGCTCGACGTCATCTGGCTCGTGCGGCAGATTCCAGCTCTGCCGCCGTCGGAGGCCGATCACCTCTTCGACGAGTATCGCGTGATCCGGCAGATGCCCGACCCGGGTGCCGAACTCATCGTGGGACTCGGACTGGCTGAGCCAGACACCGTCCTACTCTTCCCCGAGCTCGCGGGGGACTCCTAGGGTCTGCCCGTGGTCGGCACCATCAGCCGATCGCATCCACT
>CAYTCZ010000007.1:0-54608 GCA_964436315.1 uncultured Gaiellales bacterium
TGGGAGATCGCGGCCACCCATTACACGGGAGATCCACGAAAGGCCGTCTGGCAGATCAGTCAGGCGAACGACCTCGGAGACGCCCTGATCCGACCCGGGGACGTCCTCGTACTCCCAAGCTAACGGGCTCGCCAGGGCCGCAAATTCGCAGGGTGTCGATTTGCGTGTCCGGACCCTCGTAGACTTGGGCTGCGATGGATCTCGATGTCGTCTTCCTGGGCACGGCGGGCTCGGTGCCGACCTCCCGTCGAGGGCCCGCCAGCACGCTCGTTCGCCGCGGCGGCGATCGGATCCTCCTGGATTGCGGCGAGGGAACACAGAGGCAGTTCCTCCGCTCATCTGTCGGCCTCATCGACGTGCCTGAAGTCCTGCTCACTCATTTCCACGCCGACCATTACCTCGGACTACCGGGATTGCTGAAGACGTTCGCGCTCAGGGGGCGGGAGATACCGATGACCGTCTATGGCCCGCCCGGGCTCCGCGATCTTTTTCGCACGTTGAAGCGCATCTTCGGCAAGCTGACCTACCCGGTCGATCTCGTCGAAGTGGAGCCTGGAGACACGCTCGAGCGAGACGGTTACCAAATCGTGGTCTTCGCCACCGCGCATGGCGTGCAATCACAGGGGTATGCATTCCTCGAGGAGGAGAGACCGGGACGCTTCGACCTCGACGCGGCTCGAACGCTTGGGGTGCCCGAGGGACCGCTGTTTGGCTCTCTCCAGCGGGGCGAGTCCGTCGAACTTCCGGACGGCCAGACAGTCGTACCGAGCCAGGTGCTCGGGCCAGCCCGCCCTGGGAGGAAACTCGTCCTTACCGGCGACACGCGGCCGGCGCGCTCCGTGCTCGAAGCCGCGAACGAGGCCGATCTGCTCGTGCACGACGGGACGTTCTCGTCAGAGGAGCACGAGCGTGCCGTCGAAACGGGCCATTCGACTGCAGCCGAGGCGGCCGAGATCGGATGTCTCGCCGCCGTGCGAATGCTTGCCCTCACGCACGTCTCGACCCGCTACTTCGGGCCCGAGATCGCTCGTGAAGCGCGCGAGGTTTTCAGCGCAACAGTAGTTCCGCGGGACTTCGATATCATCGACGTCCCTTTCCGCGAGCGAAGTGGGCCGCGGTTGATTCGGGGCGGTGGAAAGGCTCGCAAGGAGGAGGCTGAAACCCATGTCGGGGATGGTTCAGGTGGCTTTGGCGAACGACCTCACGGAGGCGGAGGAGATCCAGACAATCCTCAGCTCGGCGGGCATCGAATCGGAGCTGGAGTCGACGGCTGAGCACCATCCAACCGAGCTCGAGGACGCTCCGCAGAAGGTCCTCGTTCCTGAGTCGGCGCTCGAGGCTGCGAAGCACGCCATCGAGTCGATGACCGATCCCGACGACCTAATCGGCGAGCCGTAGTGGACCCGGTCCGACCGGCTGGGACTCAGTAGGAGTGGACCGCCGGTGAACCGGGGCGCCAGCAAGCCCCATTTTGGTCGGGTCGCACCGACATATGATCGGCTTCGGCCGACGGACGAGAATTGGCGCGAGCTCCTCGACGTTCTGATCGCGGAGGGCGACCTCCTCGGCCGGCGCGTCCTCGACATCGGCTGCGGAACCGGAAGCCTCACAGTCGCACTTGCTGAGCGCGGCGCGAGGGTTTGGGGGGTCGATCAGTCGAGCGAGATGCTGGCCGAGGCCCGCCGTCGACCGGGGCCCCGAGTTGCGTTCAAGCGGGCTTCGGCGGAGGCCTTACCGTTCAAAGACGGATGGTTTGAGCGGGCGGTCGGGCGCCAAATCGTCCATCTCGTGGATCGGGCCCGCGCATTCGAGGAACTCGCACGAGTTCTCGGCCCAGACGGGCGAGCCGTCCTCGCGACATTTCAGCACTCCCATTTCGAGCGGTTCTGGCTGGCTCCGTACTTTCCGTCGCTTGTCGAGATCGACCGTGCCCGCTTCCCAGAACCGCCCACGGTCGAAGCCGAGCTCTCGGCTGCCGGCTTTCGAGCCACGAGAACCGTGCCGCTGACGCAGGAGTCGCTGGTCGACCGAGAGACGGCGCTGGAGCGTATCCGCGGCCGTTTCATCTCGACGCTCGCACTGCTCCCAGAGCCGGAATTCGAGGCCGGATTGGCGCGTGCAGAGCGGGAATTGCCCCGCGAGGTTGCTTACACGCTGGACTGGGCCGTGATCGTCGGCCGTATTGAGGCCTCAGAACGGCCGATGGCTTTAGCTCGGAAAAACCTTGGAAAGGTCTGAATCAGACGAAATGAGGATCCCGCTGTGCGGACCCCTCGTGGTCAAGATCGAAGGACGCCGGGTCGAAGAGACGCTGCCTGGACGCCAAGGCAGCAGCTCTTTGTGTATCTCGTGGAGAACCGGCTTCGACCCGCGCCTCGCGGGGAGTTGATCGACGCGGTCTGGCCAGAGCACCATCCCGCCAGTCCCGACTCTATCGCTCCAAGCGCCACGACCCCGGCGCTGCACCGGGAGTTTCTCGGCGGGCACCTCGAGGTTCCGAAGTAGTGGGCTCCCGACATCTGTCCGCACCAAGGATTAGAGTTCCGGTCGTCCTTTAACTCGGTCCTGCGAGGCCGGAAAGGGGTTGTCCGTGGCTGCTGCCGAACAGACGGTCAAGGTCCTGCTCGATGCGGAGGCCATCGATCGCACTCTCCGTCGAATTGCTCACGAGGTCGTCGAGGGCAATCGCAGCCTTGAGCGCGTGGCTCTTGTCGGAATTCACACGCGCGGTGTCCCACTCGCGCAACGACTCCGACGTCTGATCGCCGGTTTCACCGGCGTCGAGGTTGCACTCGGCACAGTCGATATCACGTTTCACCGCGACGACCTCCACGTGCGCGGGGCGGAGTCGCCACGAAGGCCTCAGCCGGTCGTCAAGGCAACACGCCTTGATTTCCCGCTCGAGGGGCGGACGTGCGTCCTCGTGGATGACGTCCTCTTCACAGGCCGCACGATTCGAGCTGCGATTGAGTCGCTGTTTGCCTATGGACGCCCAGAACGGGTCCAGCTCGCGTGCCTCGTGGATCGTGGACACCGAGAGTTGCCGATACGCCCGGACTACGTTGGAAAGAACCTGCCGACGGCGAGAAGCGAGCGGATTCAAGTCGAACTCGTCGAGGTGGACGAGATCGATCGAATCCTGCTCGTCGAGGGCGGAGGGGAGGAAAATGGCTGACGTTCAACCGTTCATTCGCGATGAGCTTCTCCCGCCGGGACGGCCGCCGCGACGACACCTGATCTCGATCGCCGATCTCGGTCGGGAAGACGTCGAGCGACTCATTCGTCTCGCGCGAACCTTCGCCGGCACGCTCGAGCGCGACGTGAAGAAGCTTCCCACTTTGCGCGGCCGGACGATCGTGAATGTGTTCTACGAGTCCTCGACGCGAACTTCGTCGAGCTTCGAACTCTCTGGCAAACGTCTCTCCGCTGACGTGATGTCGATCAAGGCGGCGGGATCAGCGGTCGACAAAGGCGAGTCGCTGAAAGATACGGCGCAGACGATCGCCGCGTACCATCCAGATGTCGTCGTCATCCGCCATCCCGAGATCGGTGCACCTCGGCTCGTGGCCGCGAACACCGACGCCCACGTCGTCAACGCCGGCGATGGCAAGCATCAGCACCCCACGCAGACCCTTCTCGACCTCTACACCATCGATGAAGCGTTCGGTGGGATTGAGGGCCTGCATGTCGCGATCGTGGGCGACGTGCTCCACTCCCGCGTTGCCCGATCGAACATCCAGGGCCTGACGCTCATGGGCGCGCGGGTGATGGTCGTTGGTCCTCCGACGCTGATACCGCGTGAGATCGAGACGATGGGTTGTGAGGTCTCGCACCACATCGAGTCGATCTGGGAGGCCGACGTCGTCTACGTCCTCCGCATGCAGCGCGAGCGGATGCTCCAAGGAGAAAACTACGTCCCGAGCCTTCGTGAGTACACCGAGCGCTGGGGGATCACACCGGAGCGGCTCCGTCCGGGGCAGACGGTGATGCACCCCGGACCGATGAATCGAGGCGTCGAGATCGACGCTCGCGTCGCAGACGGCCCGAGTTCGCTCATTGGACGGCAGGTCGAGAACGGTCTAGTCACGCGAATGGCGGTGCTCTACGACCTTCTCACCCACGATCCGGCCGAGGTCCACGTGGCCGCGATGCAGGAGGTGGCGTAGCGATGACACCGGAGAACGGCTCGGCAGCGACCGGAATTCTCCACGTCCGAGCCGCTAAAGAAGCCGATCTCCTGATCGCGGGCGCCCGGGTAGTCGATCCTGTTCAGGGAGTCTCGGAAACGCTCGACCTGACTGTCGATCAGGGGATCATCAGCCAGCTCACGCCGCCCGGCTCGGCTTCGCGGAACGGCCATCGCGTCATCGAGGCGAAAGGAAATGTCCTTGCTCCGGCGTTCGTCGACCCCCACGTGCACTTCCGCACCCCTGGTCGGGAAGACGAGGAGGATCTGGGGTCGGGTACGCGCGCCGCTGCCGCGGGCGGCTACTGCGCGGTCCTCGCCATGCCGAATACCGACCCGGTCGTTGACTCGGCTTCCGTGCTGGGATCATTGATCGAGAGCGCGCGGCGCGATGCTGAAGTCCCGGTCGGCTTCTTCGCAGCAGTCACAAGAGGACAGGAAGGAGTCCAGCTCGCCGAGCTCGCCGAACTCGCGGACGCTGGTGCGGCTGGCTTCACCGATGATGGCCAGCCAATCGAGGCGCCCGGTCTCTTTCGACGGGCTCTGCAATACGGAGCAGTAGCGGACCGGCCGGTCGCCGTTCACTGCGAGGAGAAGACCCTGTCGAGAGGAGGCCAGATTCACGAAGGAGCCGTGTCAGCCGAGCTCGGCCTCACCGGCTACCCGTCGATCGCAGAGAGTCTTATGGTCAGCCGTGATCTCGCAATCGCCGCGTACGAGCAGAGGCCGGTTCACCTCCTTCACCTCTCCGCCGAAGAATCTGTCGACGCGGTACGTCGTGCACATGCGAACGGGGTCGCGGCGACCGCGGAGGCGACGCCTCATCACCTCTGTCTGACGGACGAAGCGATCCGGCAGCTCGATCCGAACCAGAAGATGAACCCACCGCTCCGCGCGGACCGTGATCGCGAGGCGCTCATCGACGCGCTCCGCGACGGCACGATCACGTCTATAGCCACCGACCACGCGCCGCACGCGCGCGAGGAGAAAGAGGTCCCGTTCGAGTCGGCACCGTTCGGGGTCACCGGACTCGAAACCGCCTTCTCGGTCCTCTACACGCGCCTCGTCGAACCCGGTCTGCTTACGCTCGAGACACTGCTCGAACGGATGAGCGCGGGGCCGGCGCGAGCTTTCGGGCTCCCGATTCCGCGAATCGAGGTCGGCGCCAACGCCAATCTCGTTCTCCTCGACCTCGAATCGTCCTGGCGCGTCGAGAGCGCCGAAATGTGTTCGAAGTCAGCCAACTCGTGGCTTCTCGGCGAGACTCTCTTCGGGCGCGTCCGGGCAACAGTGGCAGACGGTCGACTCGTTCACGCACCGTAATGAGCGGCTACCTGCTTCTCGAGGACGGAACGGTCTTCCGGGGGCGCTCCGTCGGCGCGCAGGGTGTCTCGTTCGGCGAGGCCGTGTTCACGACCGCAATGACGGGCTACCAAGAGATCGTCACCGATCCGAGCTTCGCTGAACAAATCCTCTGTTTTGCGTCGCCGATGGTCGGGAACTACGGCGTCGCGCAACAGCGTTCGGAGTCTTCAGAAGTTCACACGCGTGGCGTTGTCATGCGCCAGGCGGGGGGAGACGATTGGAAGCGCTGGCTCCACGCACGGGGAGTGGTCGCGCTCGACGGAATCGACACACGCTCCGTCGTTCTGCGGCTTCGATCCGAGGGTGCCTGCAGAGCGGCCGTCGTTGCAGGTCACGCATCGGTGGAAGACGTGCTCGGCCGCGTTCGAGCGCAGCCGGAGATGGCGGGGCGAAGCCTCGTCGCGACAGTCTCGGCGAGCGAGCCACAGACGATCTCGCGCGGTGACGTGAGGATCGGGGTTGTGGACTACGGCTGCAAGCAGTCGATTCTTCGACGGCTCACTTGCGCGGGCGCAGCCGTCACGGTCTTCCCTCATGACACGTCTGCAAGCGATGTGCTCAGCCTTGGGCTGGATGGTGTCTTGCTGTCGAACGGCCCCGGGGACCCAGCGGCGCTTCCCAAGCACGTCGAGGTGATCTCGGAACTGCTCGGGCGCGTGCCAATTCTCGGGATTTGCCTCGGTCATCAACTCCTTGCCCTCGCGGCGGGCTTCGAGACGTTCAAACTGCCTTTCGGGCACCGCGGGGCGAACCATCCAGTCTTAGAGCTTGCCACCAGCCGAGTCTTGGTGACGAGCCAGAACCACGGTTTTGCCGTGCGTGGCGACGGGTCTGACGTGACGCACGTCTCGCTCTATGACGGGACCGTCGAGGGCCTGGCGATTCCCTCGCACGGAGCCCGCTCCGTTCAGTTCCATCCGGAGGCAGGCCCTGGGCCTCACGATGCCTGGCCGATTCTCGAAAGTTGGGTCGAGGAGGTGAGACTTGCCCAAGCGGCGTGATCTCCACTCGATCTGCGTCATCGGGGCGGGCCCAATCGTGATCGGCCAGGCCTGTGAGTTCGACTACTCCGGAAGCCAGGCCCTGAAGGTGCTTCGCTCGGAGGGCTATCGCACGATCGTCGTCAACTCCAATCCTGCGACGATCATGACCGATCCCGGATTCGCCGACCGGACGTACCTCGAGCCCCTTGATCTCGAGGGTGTCGCGAGCGTTCTTGAACGGGAGCGTCCGGACGCGCTCCTGCCGACATTGGGCGGCCAAACTGCGCTCAACCTCGCGAGCCAGCTCGCGCAGGATGGGACGCTCGACGCGCTTGGTGTCGAGCTCATCGGTGCGAGCCTCGCGGCAATCCGACGAGCCGAGGACCGGGAGCTCTTCCGTACCACCATGGACGAGGTCCAGCTTCGCGTGCCCGAGTCGACGATCGTCCGGACAGAGGAGGATCTGCCGAACGACCTCGCGTTCCCCGTCATCCTTCGACCGGCGTTCACGCTTGGCGGTCATGGAGGCGGCGTTGCCCGCTCGGCCACCGAGCTGGAACACCTGCTCGCTCGTGCGCTCGCTGAGAGCCCGGTTGGCCAGGTGCTCGTCGAGGAGTCGCTGCTCGGCTGGGATGAGTTCGAGCTCGAGGTGATGCGGGACCGATCGGACAACGTGGTCGTCGTCTGCTCGATCGAGAACCTCGATCCGATGGGGATTCACACTGGCGACTCGGTCACCGTCGCACCCCAGATGACGCTGCCGGACGAGGAGTATCAATGCCTGCGGGACGCGGCCGCGCAGGTGATCCGAGCGGTCGGGGTCGAAACCGGCGGATCGAACATCCAGTTCGCGCGCTCGCGGGACTCGGGCGAGATCCGCGTGATCGAGATGAACCCGCGCGTGTCACGGTCGTCCGCTCTCGCCTCGAAGGCGACGGGGTATCCAATCGCGAAAGTCGCTGCAAAGCTCGCAGTCGGCTACACGCTCGATCGGATCCCCAACGACCTCACGCGGACCACTCCCGCGAGCTTTGAGCCGACTCTTGACTACGTGGTGGTCAAGTTCCCGCGGTTCGCATTCGAGAAGTTCCCGGGCGCCGACGACAGCCTGGGTACCCAGATGAAGTCGGTCGGCGAGACGATGGGCATCGGTCGGACGTTTGCCGAAGCCCTGCTCAAGGCGATGCGTTCTCGAGAACTCGACGGCAGCCCATCCGAGACGCCCTGGGCCGGGCTCGATCGCGTCCCGGACGGCATTCATCCCTGGTTTGCGGGCGAGATCGATCGCGCTCGACAGATGCTGGCGGAGGAGCCTGATCTTCTCGAGTTGAAACGCCTTGGTTGGTCAGACGCTGCTATCGCCCGACAGTGGCGAACCGGCGAGGAGGCCGTCCGCACGCGACGCAGAGCTCTGGGTATTCGTCCGGCCTATCGCCGTGTTGATTCGTGCGCCGCAGAGGTGGAGGCGCAATCCAACTACCTCTATTCGACCTGGGGAGAGGAAGGTGACGACGTCGGGAATCGCGGCTCGAGTGTCGTGATTCTCGGCGCAGGGCCCAATCGGATCGGTCAGGGGATCGAGTTTGACTACTGCTGCGTTCATGCAGCAACCACCTACCGGAAGCTCGGGTTCGAGACCGTGATGATCAATTGCAACCCAGAGACGGTTTCGACTGACTACGACACGTCAGACCGGCTGTACTTCGAGCCGCTCGGAGTCGAGGAGGTCCTCGAGATCTGTGAACGAGAACGGCCGCGCGGCGTCGTCGTTCAGTTCGGCGGACAGACGCCGCTTCGACTGGCTCGGGCGATCGAGGACGCGGGATTCTCGATCCTCGGGACGCCGTTCGACGCCGTCGACCTTGCCGAAGATCGCGAGCGGTTCGCCTCCCTGTGTGATGATCTCGGGATCCGCGTGCCGCCGTGGGCCATCGCTACTGGCCCTGAACGTGCGATCGAGGCTGCGGGCCTCCTCGGATATCCGGTGCTCGTACGGCCCTCGTACGTGCTCGGTGGCCTCAATATGCGCGTCTGTTACGAGCCCAACAGCATCGCGATGACAGCGCGACCCGGTGTCCAGATCCTCGTCGATCGGTTCCTCGAGGGCGCGATCGAGGTCGACGTTGACGCGCTGTGCGACGGCTCCGACGTCTACGTCGCGGCAATCATGCAGCACGTCGAGGAAGCGGGCATCCACTCCGGCGACTCGTCTTGCGTGCTCCCCCCGATGTCGATCGACGAAACCGTGACCGAAGAGATTCGGGCTACGGTGCGGCGCCTCGGTCCGGCACTCGGCGTTGTCGGCCTGTTGAATGTCCAACTCGCGCTTGCCGACGGCGTGCTGTACGTCCTCGAGGCCAATCCGCGCGCTTCGCGGACGGTGCCGTTCGCAAGCAAGGCGATAGGGGTCAACCTCGTTGAGGCGGCCTCACGGCTCACGGTGGGAGCGCGGCTCGGCGAACTCGGACTTCCCGCAGAGGGGCGCCCGCAGCATGTGAGCGTCAAAGCCGCGGTGTTCCCGTTCGTGCGATTTCCGGGAGCCGATCCCGTGCTCGGACCTGAAATGCGCTCGACGGGCGAAGTCATGGCGACCGCAGGCGACTTTCCCACCGCGTTCGCCAAAGCCGAGCGTGCGGCCGGCCGCCCGCTTCCTGAGCGGGGAACCGCCTTCATCTCGGTCCGAGACGCCGACAAGGAGGACGCTGTAGATCTTGGCAGCCTCCTTGCACAGCTCGGATTTAAACTCTGTGCTACCGCCGGAACCGCGCGGTCGCTCTCCGCGGCCGGAATCGCCGTTAGCGGGGTGCGGAAGGTCACCGAGTCCGGCCAGGGCACGACGGTCGTTGATCTCATTCGTCGTGGGAGCTGCGACCTCGTCGTGAACACTCCCGCAGGAAGCGGTGCGCGGTCCGACGGCTCCGTGATTCGGGAGGCAGCGCTTGCTGCGGGAATTCCGTGCATCACGACACTCGGTGGCGCGTTCGCCGCCGCCGAAGCGATCCAGCGCGCAGGTCGAGAAACGGCATTGTCTCTTCAGGAGCGGAGTGAGAAGCGAAGCGCTTAGCGTTGTCGACGTCGAGGACGTCGGCCCTTATCGGTTCCTCAGACTTGAGCGGCGAGGACTCGATCCCGGACTACCGGGCCAGTTCTTCATGCTGACTCCACCCGGGCATGTCTTGCCGCGTCCCATGAGCCTTTGCCTGGCCCCCCGGGCGGAACTGGCCTTTTTGATCGACCCGATCGGACCGGGCACCAGAGCGCTCGCGGCCACGGACGCCGGTGACGAGGTCATCGTTTCGGGCCCGCTCGGCCGAGGTTTTCACCTCGATGTCGAGCGGCCATTACTGGTCGGCGGTGGGATCGGTGTTGCACCTCTTCCGTATCTCTCAGAATCGCTCGGTCGGCCCCCCGCCGTCCTTGGCTTTCGAACGGCCTGGCATGCGGAGGCTGCGGCACTCGTTCCGAATGCAGAGGTACTGGTTGAGCCGGAGCTCGTGACAGAGGGGATACCGGCACGCCGGCACGATGTGCTCGCCTGCGGGCCGGAGCCAATGCTGGTCGCGGTCGCCGCGTCGGCCGACTCCTGTCAGCTCGCCTGGGAGGCTCCGATGGCCTGTGGATTTGGAGCGTGCAACGGCTGTGCAGTCCGGATCGACGGCAGAATTCGCCGGCTCTGCGTGGAGGGCCCGGTGCTGCCGAGGCCTCCGGAGCAGGTCAGCCTTCCGCAGCCACCCACGGTCGGAGCAGCCCGATGATTCTGAACGCCTCTGGGTGTCTCGATGCTCTCGCGACGCCAGAGATTGCGGAGGGCCTCGATGCCTTCGTCACCAAGACGCTCACCTTGGAGCCCAGGGAGGGAAACCCACCCGTTCGGATCACAGAGACCGCATCGGGAATGCTGAATTCAATCGGTCTCGCAAACCCCGGGATCGATTCCTTTGTCGTCGATGTGCTCCCGGAGCTCCTCTCGCTCGGACCGCCCATATGGGTTTCGGTGGCCGGCGTGGTCTCGAGGGATTACGCGGCGCTGTGCGCCCGGCTGGACGAACAGACGGATATCGCGGCGATCGAGCTCAACATCTCGTGTCCAAACGTCGAGTCGGTAAGCGACACCGTCGAGGAACTCGTCGGTGCGGCGCGACGAAACACGACACGGCCCCTCTTCGTCAAGCTGTCTGCAGCCGTACCCGACGTCGCCGCCGCTGCCCTGGCTGCCGAGCGCGCCGGTGCTGACGGCCTCACGCTCATCAACACGGTTCGCGGGCTCGCGCTGGACGAACGCACTCTTCGCCCGGTTCTTGCGAGCGCAACCGGCGGGTATTCAGGCCCGGCGCTGCGCCCGGTTGCCCTCGCTGCTGTCTACGCCGCGTACGAATCGACTTCAATTCCGATCGTCGGTGTGGGCGGGATCGAGACCGGCCGTCACGCGCTCGAATCGATCGCTGTCGGTGCATCTGCCGTCGCTCTCGGAACAATCTTGTTCCGAGATCCATGGGCCGCGCGGCGAATTCGTGACGAACTTGCGGCGGAAGCGGCCGCACTTGGATTCGCAAATCCCCTTGACGCGTGCGGGATTGCGCACTCAGGAGGCCCGCTTCCTGTTGCCAGTGCTGACAAATTGCGTGAATTAGCACGGAAAAACAGCAACTTGAACCACTGATCCGCGCTGTTAGAATGCCGCGCCGTGCAGGGCTCGAAGGCGCAGGTGCAGGCCCCGGAGCGTTCGCTTGACCAACGGATGGAGGCCCTTAAGCGGGCGAACGACATTCGTGTGCGCCGAGCTCAGCTCAAGAAGGACCTGAAGAGCGGCAAGGTCGATATCCAGGAGATCCTTCGCGAGCCGCCCGACTACGTCGAGACCGCGAAGGTGTTCGACATGCTGATGGCCGTCCCGAAGTTCGGGCGAGTCAAGGCCGCAAGGTTTCTCAACCAGTGTCGCATCAGCCAGTCGAAGACCGTCGGCGGTCTATCGGAGCGGCAGCGCGATGAACTCGTCGGCCTCCTAGGCCGCTGACTCAGGCCGCACGGCTTTTCGTCATCACGGGCCCGTCCGGCGCCGGCAAGGGGACGGTCATCGACGGCCTACTGAGCCGGCGACCTGACCTGACCGTCGCGATATCGGCTACGACCCGGCCCCGCCGGCCGGGCGAAGCAGACGGGCGGGAGTATTACTTCCTGACCGAGGAAGAGTTCGTCGAAAAAATCGAAGCTGGCGCGTTTCTCGAACACGTTGTCTACGTCTCCGGGCAGCGCTACGGGACGCTGTTCGCCGAGATTGACCGAATTACGGCGAGCGGAGCGAGCTGTGTCCTCGAGCTCGAGACCGACGGAGCCCGTGCCGTCAAGCGCGCACGACCCGACACCGTCACGATCTTCATCGCAGCTCCGAGTTTGCGAGAACTTCGAGAACGCCTCGAGGACCGAGCAACCGAGAGCTCCGGCGAGATCGACGAGCGTCTCGAGCTCGCGGAGCGCCAGGTGGCCGAGTCCGGAGACTTCGATCACATCGTCGTCAATGACGACGTTGCCAGAGCCGTCGACGAGCTCGAGCGCATAGTCGCGGAGAGCGTCGGGGGCGTCGGTACACTCTCGGCACCATGATGTATCCACGAATCGATGATCTGCTCGACAACGTCGACTCGCGCTACGCACTCGTCATCGTTGCCGCTAAGCGTGCGCGACAGATCAACAACTACCACCACCAACTGGGCGAGGGCACGTTCGACGACTTCCCTCCGCCGCTCGTCGAGTCGCGATCGAAGAACTACCTGACGATGGCGCTCGAAGAAGTGGCTGAAGGCAAGATCGAATACTCCTACCCCTAGCTCCCTCGCGCCGCTGGCCGGGCGCGCTCCCGGGCGGCGGAGCCGCCCTCCGCGACGCCCTGACGACGCTGGCAGCGGGATGCTTCGGCTTCGCCCGTCGGCCGTACCTAACCGTACTGCCCTCCGGGCTCGGCCTCGCCTTCCTTGCCAGCCCCGCCCCAGTGACCCGAGGAAGCTAGTGGTGATTTGACACCGACGTTCCTGGGAGTGGCCTGTGTAAACCCAGTTCCGGTAGGACGTTCCGGACTGTTCGTGGTTCCGCTGGGCGACTACCATCTGACCAGGTGAGCAACCGCCACGTTCTTGTGGGAATCACCGGCGGCATCGCCGCCTACAAGACCTGCGAGCTCATCCGCCTGTTCGTGATGGCGGGATTCGAGGTCACGCCGATTGCGACGCCGGGTGCCGAGGAATTCGTACACGCGCGGACCTTCGAGGCGCTGGCTCGGCGGGAGCAGCCGCGCGGGCTGTATCCGCATCTGCTCGAAGCGGAGCTGCTCGTCATCGCGCCGTTGTCGGCGAACACGCTCGCCAAGCTGGCGCACGGTCTGGCAGACAACGTTCTCACTCAGACCGTCCTGGCCTTCGAGGGTCCGGTGGTGGTCGCACCCGCAATGAACACACGGATGTGGCTACACCGCGCGACTCAGGAGAACGCGGAAACGCTCGCCGCGCGAGGTGTCGAGATCGTCGGCCCGGAGAGCGGGGAACTCGGAGAGGGCGAGAGTGGGCTTGGTCGAATGACCGAGCCGGAGGAGATCTTCCGTCGCTGCGAAGCGCTTCTCCGCAACGCTCGTGAACTCGAGGGGCGTCGGGTTCTGATCTCGGCGGGGGGAACGCGCGAGCCGGTGGATTCGATCCGATTCATCGGTAACCGGTCGAGTGGCCGCATGGGCGTTGCGCTCGCATACGAGGCCAAGCGGCGAGGGGCCGAGGTCACGCTTCTCTATGCGAACGGCTCGGTTCCGGCGCCGGCGGGGGTCGAGATCATCTCAACGCCGACGGCGTCCGATCTCCAGCGGGAAGCGCTCGACCGAGGCGATGCCGACGTCATCATCATGGCCGCGGCAGTCGCCGATTACCGTCCGGCCGAGGCGATCGAAGGGAAGCGACAGAAGAACCGGGAGCCCTGGACGATCGAGCTCGAGCCGACTCATGACGTGCTCGCAGAGTTGGGCCGGCGCCGCCGGACGGAGCAGGTGCTCGTCGGCTTCGCCGCGGACACGGGCCGGCACGGACTCGAGCGAGCTCGGCAAAAACTCGTCGAGAAGGGCGGCGATTTGTTCGTGTTCAACGATGTCTCTCGCGCCGACATCGGGTTCGACTCTCTCGACAACGAGGTCGTCCTCATCAGTCGTTCGGGAGAGCGGGTGATCGGTAAGCGCAGCAAGGAGGAGGTCGCCATCTCTATCCTCGACGAGATCACAGACCTTCTGAAGGAGGCTGGATGACGCGAGAAGAAGGGTTGGCCGGCATCAGTCCACGGCCGAGCGTGAGTCACTCTGCCGAGCTGGGCCAGCGGGTCGTGGAGAATCTGAGGCAGGTCATCCACGCCAGCGACGAGACTCTCGAACTCTCTGTCCTCTGCCTCCTGGGCGGCGGACACCTGATTATCGAAGACTTCCCCGGAGTAGGGAAAACCACGCTCGCCAAAGCGCTCGCGCGGTCCGTCGATCTCGACTTCTCCCGACTCCAGTTCACTCCGGACTTGCTGCCATCTGACGTGACGGGGGTCAACGTCTTCAATCAGCAGTCGGGCGCCTTCGAGTTCCGCTCAGGACCTGTTTTCACCAACATCCTCCTCGTCGACGAGATCAACCGGGCATCACCGAAGACTCAGGCAGCATTGCTCGAGTGCATGCAGGAGGGCCAAGTGACAGTCGATGGGACGTCGTACACCCTGCCCTCGCCGTTCATGGTCATGGCGACACAGAATCCAATCGAGTACGAGGGGACGTACCCACTCCCAGAGGCCGAGCTCGATCGATTTCAGATGCGGATATCGATTGGGTATCCGCCGCTTGCGGATGAGGCAAAGATGCTGACGGAACAGACCAGCTCCTTCCCGCTCGACGATCTCCAGCCGGTGGTGAGCGCGGAGGAACTGCATGCCGCTATCGAAGATGCGCGCGAGATCTTCGTCGAGGAGAGCCTCAACCGCTACGTCGTGGCAGTGCTACGACAGACGCGTGCCGATGCACGCCTGTTTCTGGGGGCGAGTCCGCGGGCCGGAATCGCGCTACTGCGCGTTTCCAAAGCACGCGCCCTGTTTCGTGGGAGGGAATACCTCATTCCAGAAGACATCAAGGCAATCGCCCCCGCTGTGCTAGGTCATCGGCTGATTCTCGCGCCAGAGGCCCGTTCGTCAACCATCGATACGGAGGAGCTGATTAAGGACATCGTCGAGCGGACCCCCGTACCGATCTAGGAGCCAGGAAACGAATTCCAGCGGGGGCATCGGACGGTAGGCTCGATGAAGAGGAAGAACCGGTGCTGACCGATCGCGGGCGACTCGTGCTCCTCCTTGGAGCGGGGATCTATGTCGTCGCCTGGGCGTTTGGCACAGTCCCGCTCTATCCGGTCGCCATTGGTCTCTTGCTCGTGGTGGTCGGGGCGACGATCTGGGTTCGCATCCAGAAGTCGCCAACCGAAGTTCGACGAAAGCTCTCGGGGAAAGAGCACCTCGCCGGAGAAGACCTCACGGTCAACATCGAGCTCAGAACGGACGGTTTCCTTTCGGCAAAGAGCGCGGCCGTCAGAGAGCAGTTCGAGCGCTTACACGTCCACGAGACGGAACTGGAACGTAAAGAGGGCGCCTTGCGAGGCGGGTATGTCCTCAGGACCGTCCCGCGCGGCCGTTATCGGCTCGAGTACTCCGAACTGGTCCTCGAAGATCCATTCGGCCTGGACCGCGTGAGCACGCCGCTCTCGCGCAGGGAGTCAATTCTCGTCTATCCACGGCTGGTAGAGCTCGACGAGCTCTTCTCCGAAACCGGCAGACAGCTCTCGGATGGCCGCCGACTCATGCTCCGCCGGCAGAGCGGCTTCGAGCTCCACAGCGTCCGCGACTACGAGCAGGGGGAATCTCTTCGTCGTGTCCACTGGCCGTCAACGGCGCGACGAGGCCAGCTCATGGTCAAGGAGCTCGAGGACTCGCCGAGGGACGAGGCGGCCGTCCTACTCGACGCAGAGGCCAGCACCGTGGTCGGTCGGGCGCCCAACTCGACCTTCGAAGTGCAGGTCAGTGCGGCTGGATCCCTCCTGCGAGCACAGGCGACCCGCGGACGGCGCGCGGCACTCATCATCAACTCGGCGAACCGCGAATACCAGCCCGTTCACTCGGCGGATGGCGACTGGAAGCAGGCTCTTGAGCTTCTCGCAGCGGTGGAGCCCACGGGCCACTCGCCCGTTGCAGCCCTGCTCGCCGACGAGACCGGTCCCGCATCGCGCGCCCTCGAGCTCACGATCGTGACCGCCGCGCTGTCGGGGCAGCTCGTGGAGCGAATCCTCCAGCGGACCGTCGGACGACATCCGGCCTCCCTCGTCTACGTCGATCCCGGAACTTTCACGACGAGCTCTGGAGCTGCTGACCCAGCCGCGGCAGGCCTCCTCCTTCGGCTTCAACGCGGCGGAGTCCCCGTGGTCGTCGTACGGCTCGGAGATGACCTCGCGAAGGTCCTCAGGGGCCACACGATGGAGATCGCGGTTGGCTAAGACACCGATTGCACTCGTCATCGCAGCGGCGTTGATTTTGGCCGCCTGGCTTCGTCTCGAGACGCGGGTTCCGGAGCGGACCGACCTGATTCTGATCGTCGCTCTCGCGCTGCTTCCGGCAGTGGTGATGCTCATTCGCCGAAGCTGGTTGCTGACAGCAGGGACTGTCGCCGCGGCGACCTTCGTGGCCGTCTCGATCGCGTTCGATATACCTCTCACGAATCTCAGGCCCGGCGACGACGAGCGCGAGTTCTTCGGGCCGTTCGCGAGCCAGTTCGAGCAGGGTTTCCTCGAGTTCTACGAGACACGCTTGCCGTTTGATCGGTTCGAGTGGCCGCTCATGCATTCGGTGGTCTTGCTTGCCATCTTCGGCTTCCTGACTGCGAGTGCGGTGCTCATCGCCGCTGGACTTCCGGTCGCCGGCGGCCTCGTCATGATCGCGGGGATCGGCTGGGCTTCGACCATCATGCCCGGTGAGCGACCGCTGCTGAGCGGCACGCTTCTGCTACTCGGCATCCTGGCGATTCTCTTCCTGATTCGAGACGGGCCGCGGAGGTCGAGAGGCTTGGGCCTCGCGACCGGAGTGGCTCTCATGATTGGCGCGCTCGCCGTGGGCATTGCGAGTTCGGACACGGTTGCGAAGTCCGCGTTTCTCAATTGGCGCGATTGGGACCCCTACAACGTTCCCGACGATCCAGTGTCGGTTCGGTACGTGTGGAACTCGCATTACCAGGGGATCGAGTTCCCGGATGACCCGACGGTCGTCCTGCGCATTCGGACCCCCGAAGACGAGCGCCAGCTCTACTGGCGAGCGACCGCTCTCGACGAATACACCGGCGTGGGGTGGCGCGAGTCTTTCGACCCACAAGCGCTCGGCCTTTCCACGTCGGTCGAATTCCTCGACGACCCGCTGTTGCCGGCGGCGGCCTTGGATGAAGACAACTGGGTGAGGCAAGAGGTGACTGTCGAGGCTTTGACCGACAACCATCTGATCGCCTCGGCCCAGCCGGTGAGAATCGAAATCCCCAACGCGATCGGGGTTTCGCGAGATCGAGGGATCGTGTTTCTCTCGGAAGATCTCGAACAGGGCCAGACGTACGTCGCCTGGAGCTATGTTCCCGAGGCAAAGCCGAGCGAACTCGGAGCCGCGCTGGCCGCATACCCGGACGAGCTCGACCCCTTTCTCCAGGCTCTCCCTGGGCTCCAGGTCCCGGACTGGGGCGCCGACAATCGACGTCGCCGCGTCGAAGGCATCTTCGAAGCGGAGTCAGCAGATCCGCTCGTCGCATCCCATAAGCAGCTCTACGAGCTCGCTCTCGAGGTGATTGGGGACGCCGAGTCGCCGTATCTCGCAGCGCTCGCGATCGAGGCCTGGTTCCGGGAGGAAGGCGGTTTTACCTACGAGGAGCAGCCGTCGACGGACACTGAGGGACTTCCCCCCCTCGTCTCTTTCTGCACCCAGTCAAAGCAGGGCTACTGCCAGCACTACGCCGGCGCGATGGCCCTGATGCTGCGGCTTTTGGGTGTTCCTTCGCGCGTTGCTGCGGGCTTCACGAGCGGTGAGAGAATCGAGGTGCGCGACGAGTGGGTCGTGACCGACCACAACGGCCATACCTGGGTCGAGGTGTACTTCCCCGGGCATGGCTGGATACCGTTTGATCCGACTCCTGGCCGTGGCGAGCTCACCGCCGCGTACAGTGCGGTTTCCGAGTCGTTCGACGCGCAGGATGCGCTGTCGTCTCTCCAAACGGCCACTGCATCGAGCGCGACTCTCTTCGCGCTGCGACAGGAGGCGGAGGGGCTCTCCGGTCTCGCGGAGGACGCGGCATTCGGACCTGGGGGCAGCGGGGGACCGGGGTCGAGCATCGGGCAGGGCGATGGCATTCCCGACGCGGTCATCTGGCTCCTCGTCGGACTCGCGGTGGTCGTTGGGGCGCTCCCAATTACGAAGTACGCCCGCCGAAGGCTGCGATTCGCCACGCGCGATGATCGAGCCCTAGCCAGCGCCTGTCGTCGAGATCTGGAGGGTTACCTCGCCGATCAACGCGTGCTGGTCCCGGAAGCCTCAACCCTGCAGGACCTCGGGAAGACGATTGAGCAGGAATTCTCGGTGGGCGCTGGCCCGTTCGTGAAGAACGTCTCGCTGGCGCGCTATGGGCCGCCGAAACGCTCGGCAGAGGCCGCCCGCCGATCGCGCCACGAGTTGCGGGTGCTCCGTCGTGAGTTGCGGCGTTCGCTCAGCCTCCAACGAAGAGTCCGTGGAACGCTCAGCACCCGGTCGCTACGAATCTAGTGGTGAAGCTCTGAGCGAGACCTATGAGCTCTACCGCCGGGGTCGTCAGCACATGGCCGACGGCCTCCACGCACAGGCGACCGTCTCGCTCGAGAAAGCGAAGCGGCGAGAGCCTCGGAAGGCATCGATTCGCGAGGCGCTCGGTATCTCGTACTTCCGCATTCGACGATTTGCCGAGGCTGAGCACGAATTCAGGATCATGCTCGAGCTGCAGCCGTCCAACGACTATGCCCACTTTGCCCTGGGCCGGTGTCTCGAGAAGCAAGGAAAGAGCCGAGAAGCGCGGGGCCACTACAAGCTCGCGCGCACGTTGAGCCCGAACAGCGACCCGTATCGGGAGGCACTCGAGGCTCTCGACGATTGAGAGACCGCGGGACGATGCTAGGTGCCGAAGTCGCCCGTCACTCGGCGGATCTCTTCGAGTGAGGAGATCCCTTCCATGGCGAGTCGCTGGCCGTCTTCGCGCAGAGTCTTCATGCCCTGTTCGACCGCAGCCTCGAGGATGTCGTCAGTCGAAGCGTCGATCTTCCGGGCGACGTCGCCCTCCATCTGCATGACCTCGTACAGAGCGACCCGACCGCGGTAGCCTGTCTCATCGCAGTGTGAGCAGCCGTAGGCCTGGTAGAGCACAAGTTCGTCGTCGCGACGAACCAGCCCTAGCTCGGCGAGTTCCTCCGGAGTAGCCACTTTGGGCTCCTTGCACTCGACGCACAGGCGACGAGCGAGTCGCTGCGCGATGATGCAGTTCACGGCCGTAGCGAGCAGACCCGACTTGACACCCATTTCCTTCAGGCGGGCGATTGCGGCGGGGGCCGTTTGCGCGTGCAGTGTCGACAGCACCAGGTGCCCCGTCAACGCCGCCTGCATGGCGATCTGCGCCGTTTCGTCGTCCCGGATCTCACCCACCAGCAGCACGTCGGGGTCTGCGCGTAAGATCGTGCGAAGTCCACGTGCGAACGTCAGACCGCTCCGCGTGTTGACCTCGATCTGACTCACGCCTTCCATGTCGTGCTCGACCGGATCCTCGATCGTCGTCAGCACGCGGGATTCCTCGTTCAGGATGTCCAGCGCAGCGTAGAGCGTTGTCGTCTTTCCGCTACCGGTCGGACCGACGGTGAGGACGGTGCCGTATGGCTGACCGATCGAACGCCGGAATGCAGCCTCGACGGCTGATCCCATGCCGAGGTCGGCGAGCGACAGGCGAGCGCCGGCGCCATGATGGATGCGGAGAATGGTCTTCTCGCCGAGGCTCGTCGGGAGAATCGCGATCCGCAGATCCATGTTGTGTCCCTGAACACGAATCCGGACGCGACCGTCCTGGGGCAACCGCCGCTCGGCGATATCGAGTTCGCCCATGACCTTGAGGCGACTCGTCACCGCTTGCTGCATCTGCTTCGGGACGGTGGCGATTTGCCTCGTGATTCCGTCGATGCGCGCTCGAACCACCATGTGCTTCGCTTCGGGCTCGAAGTGGATGTCGGATGCTCCCTCTTCGATTGCCCGGCCGAGCAGCGAATTGACGAGTTGAACCGCCGGCGAGCTTTCCGAGGTGAGTTCCGAGATATCGTCCCGGACTTCTTCGACGGCTTCGACGGCTTCGACTTCGAGCTTGCCCTCGATGCGATAGAAGTGTGTGATCGCTTTCTCGAGATCGAGTCGCTCGGCCACGGCGAAACGAACACCCACTCCGACGGCAAGGCGAAGATCGTCGGCGCCGAGCACGTCGGTCGGGTCGGCGACCGCGACGAGCACCTGGTTGTCCTCGAGGAACTTCACCGGAAGAGCCGTGTAGCGCTCCGCGAACTTCTGCGGCAGCAGCTCCACTGCCGCCGTGTCGACCTCGTCGCGCCCGAGCGCGATGAAGTCCAGCCCGTGCTGTTCGGCAAGGACGCGAGCGAGCGCCTTACTCGGCACCCAGCGCCGGTCGACAAGGATTTCCCCGAGGCGTCGCCCGGTCTCCTCCTGCTCGATGAGGGCTGCCTCGAGCTGCTCGGCGGTCAGAAGTTCATCGCGAAGGAGGAGGGCACCCAGGCGAGGTCGCCCGAGCCCCTGGGCTTCCGAGAGTTGGAGCTTCGCTGACTCCACGGGGCCATAATCGGTGTCTTCGAGCGAGAACTTGATACTCGACGTCGATGGTGGCATGAGAGCAGTCGTACAACGGGTCTCAGGAGCCAGGGTTCTGGTTGACGAAACGGTCGTCGGCGCCGTCGGCCACGGACTCTGCGTTCTCGTGGGTATCGCCGAGAACGATGACGGCGAAACGGCGGCCAAACTTGCTCGGAAAGTCAGCCGTCTACGAGTCTTCGAGGACGACCGGGACCGTTTCAACCGCGACATCCAAGAGGTCGGCGGTGCCGTGCTTGCGGTCAGCCAATTCACTCTCATCGCCGACACGTCCCGCGGCAACCGGCCCAGCTTTTCGGCTGCCGCCCGTCCGGAAGTGGCCGAGCCGCTGTACGACGCCTTTTGTGATGCACTTGAGAGCGATGGTATTCCCGTCGCCAGGGGGCAGTTCGGAGCACGGATGCGAGTCGAGATCGAGAACGAGGGCCCCGTCACGGTTGTTCTCGATACATAAATTGCAAAGTCACCTGATCGCGCAGCTCGGCTGCTATCCTGAACAGACACCACATTCCCCGTTTGGAGAGGTGGGCGCACTGCGCCCATTTTTTGCGAGAAGGGACAAATGACGCAGGTTTTCGAGCGAGAGAGGGAGCTCCATCGCGACGTCGCCGACGCCGTTCGCGAAGCCCGTCCCGACGTCGAGGTTCTGGCGGTCGAATTGGGCGGGCCGGAGCTCCTGTGGATCTATATCGACCATCCGGAAGGCGTCGACCACGCACTCTGTGAGGAGGTCACCGGGCTGCTGACCGCTTTCCGAACCGACTTCACCCTCAACGTGTCTTCCCCAGGGCTCGATCGACCTCTCCGGCTGCCTGCTCACTTTGCGGACGTACAGGGTCAGCGCGTCTCGCTCAGGACGGCAGTACCGATCGAAGGGCGGAAGCGCTTCAAGGGAGAGGTGCTCGACGCTGCTGCACAGAGTGTCACCGTGGTGACTGCGGACGGCCAGACGGTCGAGGTGCCGTACGAGACGATCGTACGGGGCAATCTCATCGACGAAGGGCGATAGAAGTGACGAGAGAGATTCTCGAAGCAGTCCGCGAAATCGAGCGCGAGAAGGGCATCGAAAGCGAGACCCTGATCGAGGCGCTCGAGGACGCGTTGCTGGCTGCATACAAGAAAACTCCTGGAGCCGCACGTCACGCTCAGGTAATGCTGGATCGTGACAGTGGCGACTTCCGGGTCTGGTCCGTCGACCTACCGCCGGACATCGAGGAAAGACTCCTCGAGGAGGCCCGCGAACAGGCCATTCTGGAGCTCGAGGCCGCCGAGGCTGAGGACGGGGAGAAGTCACATACGTTGATTTCAGACGACGACCTCACGATCGACTGGTCGGACGTGCCCGAGGAGCAGGTCACCCGCTCGGACGTTACCCCGGACGACTTCGGCCGCATCGCCGCCCAGACGGCGAAGCAGGTCATCCTGCAGCGAATTCGAGAGGCCGAGCGCGAGATGATGTACGAGGAGTACGTCGATCGCGTGAGCGAGGTCGTCACCGGCATCGTCCAGCAGGCAGGCGACCGCAACAACGTCCTTGTCGATCTCGGCAAGGTGGAAGCGCTTCTGCCGCGGTCGGAGCAGGTCGACGGCGAACGCTACGAGCAGGGCGCGCGAATCAAAGCGGTCATCACCGAGGTGCGCTCTGGCACAAAGGGGCCGCAGGTCATTCTCTCTCGCCGCGATCCCGAGCTCATCAAGACGCTGTTCGAGCTCGAGGTGCCCGAGATCGCGGACGGACTCGTCGAGATCCGCGGCGTCGCGCGCGAACCCGGCTATCGGTCGAAGATCGCCGTCGAATCGCACGCCCAAGGTGTCGATCCCGTCGGTGCCTGCGTCGGCCCGCGTGGTTCACGCGTACGGATGGTCGTCTCGGAGTTGCGGGGCGAAAAGATCGACATCATTCCGTGGAACTCGGAGCCGGCCCGATTCGTCGCCAAGGCCCTCTCTCCGGCGCGCGTCCGGGAGGTGCTCGTGGACGATGAGGCAAACGACGCCACCGTCGTCGTCCCCGATGATCAACTTTCGCTGGCGATCGGCAAGGAAGGTCTGAACGCTCGGCTGGCGGCCCGCCTCACAGGTTGGAAGATCGACATCACGTCCGAGACCGACTTTGCGAAATCCGAGGCCGAGGCCGCTTTTGGCGGCGACGAGGAGGAGTTCTCGGGGCGCTGTGCGGCGGTTCTTTCGACCGGAAAGCGTTGTCCCAACAGCGCTCTGCCGGGCTCGAAGTACTGCGGCATTCCAGCGCACCGGGCCCTCGCCGGCCAGGAGGGTGAGGTTCCAGCGGAATCTGAGGAGTCGGCTGTAAGCGAATCCGAGACCGTGCTCGGGGAGGATGCGTCCGTCTCGGCGGTCGAGGTCGCCGACACTCCTACCGGTTCCGGGGCGGGTGAGCCGACGGAGTCGGCCGCGCACGACGACGAGGCGAGCGAGTCGACCGAGGTGGGCGCCGACGAACTCGGCGCGTCGACCGACGAACCGGCGGTCACGGCGGCGGCAGCGTCAGCAGTCGTCGAGACGGAAGCGGACGGTGTTCCCGCGGCTGAAGAGGCTCCTGATTCCGCCGCTTCCGAGGCAAGCGAGGAGGAACTCTCGACGTCGTGATCATGGCTGGCTCCGAAGCACAGTTTGAGCACGCTCGGGGGGAGGTCTAAGCTCTCGGCATGGCTGATCGCCAACGACCTGTCCGACCGAGGGGATCGACAGGCGGCCGCAAGAAGCGCCGCGTTGTAATCGATTCTCAGGCAGCGCGTCCCCGGGCCGAAGGCCGACAGCGGGAGGGCGGAGCCCAGAAGGCGGAGAAGCCTGCTGACCAACAGCAGGCTCCAGCGCAGCCAAAGGGCCCGGCGAAGGTCAACTCGGGGGCAACGATCAGGGACGTCTCGGCGGCGATAGGCGTTCCGGTCTCGGACATCATGAAATACATGATGGGCCTGGGTGAGATGGTTCAGATCACCCAATCGCTTTCGGACGAAGCGATCGAGCTGATCAGCGCTGAGTTCGGCCGTGCGATCGAGGTCAAACACACAGACGAGGAAAAACTCGAGCCTGAGGTCTACGACGACGCGGAGGAGGATCTGGAGGCTCGACCGCCCGTGGTGACGATCATGGGGCATGTCGATCACGGTAAGACGACTCTTCTCGACAAGATTCGTCAGGCGGCTGTTGTCGAGACCGAGGCCGGGGGCATCACGCAACACATCGGCGCGTATCAAGTTGATCACGATGGGCGGTCGGTCACCTTTCTCGATACGCCCGGGCATGAGGCTTTTACGGCGCTCCGCGCCCGCGGTGCGAAGATCACCGATATTGCGGTTCTGGTTGTCGCGGCTGACGACGGCGTGATGCCGCAAACGATCGAGTCGATCAATCACGCGCGAGCCGCTGACGTACCGATCGTGGTTGCGGTCAACAAGATCGACAAGGCTGACGCCGACCCCACCCGCGTGCGGCAAGAGCTCGTCACTCATGAGTTGCAACCTGAGGAGTGGGGTGGAACGACCCAGTACGCGGACGTCTCTGCGATTTCCGGGGAGGGGCTCGATGAACTGATCGAGAAGATCCTCCTCGTGGCGGACGCCGAGCTTGATCTGCGGGCGAACCCAGAGGCGGAGGCGTCTGGGCCGATTATCGAAAGTCGCCTTGACGTCGGCCGCGGACCGGTGGCCACGATGCTCGTGTCGCGAGGCACGTTGAGTGTCGGCGACGCAATCGTCGCCGGAGACGGATGGGGCAAAGTTCGGGCTCTCCACGACTTCCGCGGCGAGCGCGTAAAGGACGTGGGTCCCGGGACGCCGATCGAGATTCTGGGTTTCGACAAGCCGCCGACAGCCGGAGAGCAAGCGCGAGTGGTCGAGAACGATCGGCAGGCTCGTCATCTCGCCGGTCTGCGCGCTCAGCGATTGCGGGCCGAGGAACTATCGAAGCAGCCGAAGAAGGGCGTGACGCTCGACGAGCTCTTCACGCAGATTCAAGAGGGAAGCGTTCAAGAGCTCGGCCTGCTGGTAAAGGCCGACGTGCAGGGTTCGGTCGAGGCAGTGGTCGGGGAACTCGAAAAAATCAGCCATCCCGAGGTCCAAATCAGCGTCGTTCACACCGGCATCGGTGCCATCACGGCATCCGACGTCAACCTCGCGACGGCGTCGAACGCGATCATCGCAGGCTTCAACGTGCGTCCGAACGCCGAGGCAAGGGAGCTCGCAGAGCGCCAGGGCGTGGACATCCGCACGTATCGCGTCATCTACAAGCTGACCGAGGACATCGAGCAGGCTCTGGTCGGGATGCTTGCGCCTGAAACCGTCGAGGAGACCATCGGCGAAGCGGAGGTACGACAGCTCTTCCGATCATCGCGACTGGGTGTAATCGCGGGCTGCTACGTCACGACCGGGCAGATCACTCGATCGGCGCGAATCCGGGTTCTACGGGAGGGTGCGGTCATCTACGACACGACGATCGCGAGCCTCCGGCGCTTCAAGGATGACGTTCGGGAGGTTCAGGAGGGGTTCGAGTGCGGAATCGTCCTCGAGGCCTTCCAGGACGTGAAGGAGGGCGACGTCCTGGAGGCTTACACGACGCGCGAGATCGAGCGTACGGATCTTGATGTCTCGCCGGCTGCCTCATCCAGCGCCGCCACCGAATAGCTCGCTCTCTCGAACCGCGGGCCGGAAGCTCTCACCGGGCTCGTCACACCTGTCGACGGGACTGCCGCGACCGATTGAATATGGAGAATGGGCGCCGGCTACATAGGCATCCTCTCGGTCGAACTCCACTTTCCCGACAATCAGTCGCTTAAGGGCAAGCGAAAGGAACTGAGATCGGCCAAGGCCCAACTGCAACGCCGCTTCGGGGCTTCGGTTGCCGAGGTCGACTACCACGACACATGGCAACGCTCGCGGCTCACGCTCGCGTGCGTTGCGCGGGAGCGGTCAGAGCTCGAGGCGCTTCTCGACGGTGCCGAGCGCTTTCTCGCGGGTCAGTCGTTCGAGCTGATCGGTTCCTACCGTGACGTTGTGGCTCCCGAGTGAAGAGCGGCAGGAGTAGACCGTGACAGAGCGGATACGGCGTGTGAACGCCGCTATTCAGGAGGTTCTGTCCGAGGCGATCGGCAAGCTCAAGGATCCTCGCATCGGTTTCGTGACCATCACAGCTGTAAGAACAAGTCCAGATCTGAGCCACGCCACGGTCTATGTGAGTGTTCTCGGCTCGAAGAGCAAGCGGCAAGCCGCGCTGGTCGGACTCGAGTCGGCGCACGGCGTGCTTCAGCGCGACGTGAATCGAGAGCTTCGGTTGAAGCGAACACCCCGCCTGAGCTTCGAGTACGATCAGACCGTGGAGCGCGCCGTGCGTCTCACAAAGCTCATCGATGAGCTCGCCCCAGAGCAACACGATCCAGAGTGACCTCGAGCGGATCGCAGAAGCGATCCGTCGTCACGACCGCTTTCTGCTCATCACGCACGAGAACCCCGACGGGGACGCTCTCGGCTCGATTCTCGCCTGCAAGCTTGCTCTGGACGAGTTGCAGAAGAACGTGGTGATGTACCTGGCTGGGGAGACTCCGCTTCCCCAGGAGTACTCCTTCATGCTGCTCGGCGAGCTCAGGAGGGGAGATCCGCCGACTGGCGCGTCCGACCGCGTTCTCATCGCTCTGGATTGTGCGAATGCGCGGCGGCTCGGTCCCGATGGGAATCTCCTCGATCAGTTCGATCTCGTCATCGACATCGACCATCACCACGACAACACGAGGTTTGGGCAGCTGAACGCGATCGATCCTGACGCCTCGTCGACCGGCGAGATTCTGCGCGACCTGCTCACGCTACTCGGAGTCGATCTGAGCCCTGAGATCGCCGAAGCGCTCTACATCGCGGTCGTAACGGACACCGGCCGCTTCCAGTACGCCAACACGACGCCCAAGGCACTCCGCTTGGCGGCCGAACTGGTCGAAGCTGGCGCCGACGTCAACCGGGTGTTCCGGGGCGTGTACGAGAACGTCGCGTTTGCGAAGCTCAAGCTCGTTGCCAGAGCTCTCGATCGCGCCCAGGTGTACGAAGGTGGACGCGTGGTCGTCTCCGATCTCAATCGAACTGACTTCGCTGCTGCAGGCGCCGGGGAGCCGTACGCCGAGGGCATCATCGACTACCTACGAGCGGTCGAGGGTGCCGAGCTAGCGGCGCTCATTCGCGAGCCGCCGACGCAGAACGGTCCGACTCGCCGAGTCAGCCTCCGGACGCGACACGAGGATCTCGACGTCTCAGCGATCGCCCGCAAGAGCGGTGGCGGTGGTCATCGCCAGGCCGCCGGATTCTCGAGTGAGCAGTCGGTCGAGGAGATCACGCGCTTCATCCTCCACGAATTTCTCTCGCAACTCCCGGGATCACCGGCCGGCTAGCGCTCCCGCCGGGCGAAGCCCGGCTCCGCGCCAGCCTGACGGCGCTGGCGGCGGGATGCTTCGATCTCCACCCGTCGCCGTACTTTGACGTACTGTCGACGGCTCTCGAGTTCGCCTCGCTGGCCAGCCCCGCCGCGGCGGCCCCGGGCACGAGACGGATCCGAACCCGGCGCCTCCAGGCTCCCCTCGGTTGCGAGCGCCGCCTCAGTAACCCGAGGGGAGTCTCCTGCGGGCCCGCTTCAGGAGGACGGGGGAGCGCTGGTCCAATTGCGGCGCTGCTCGCGGATGTGTCGAATCGCCCCGGGTTTCATATGCTCGCTGTGATGGCCGAGGAGCGCTCAGAGGATCCGTGCGGGCTCGTGCTCGTCGACAAACCGAAGGGCCCATCGTCGTTCGCCGTCGTCAGAGATGTGCGCCACCGGTTCGGTGCGCACAAGGCCGGCCATGCCGGGACGCTGGATCCATTTGCGACTGGTTTGTTGCTGGTCTTGGTCGGGCGTGCCACCCGGCTCGCGCGCTACCTCGTCGGCCTCGATAAGCGGTACCGGACGGAAATCCAGCTGGGCGTGAGGACGAGTACTGGCGATCTCGAAGGCAACGCGGTCGAGCAGACTGAGGTAGCCGAGCTCAAAGACATCGAGTCGCTTCGCGGGAAGGTCGAGTTGCCGATTCCGGCCGCCTCGGCGGTGAGGATCGCCGGTGAGCGCGCGTACGCCCTTCACCGGAAGGGGGTCACCGTCGAGATGCCGAAGCGGACGTCTGAAATCAAGAAGCTCGTCGTCGAGCGATACGAGCCGCCCATCGTCGAGCTAGACCTTTGTACATCGAGCGGCACGTATGTCCGCTCAGTTGCGGATGCCATCGGCGGCCACTGCGTCTCCCTGCGACGAACCGCCGTGGGGCCGTTCAACGTCGACGATGTCGTGGAGACGAGGCTCTTGCCGGCGTCCGACGCCGTCTCGTTCCTCGACTCGCGAGAGCTCGAGCCAGAAGAGGTCCGGTTCATTCGGCAAGGCCGGACAATCCCGACCGGCGCCGATTTCGACGGGGCGGTCGCGCTTGTTCATGGAGACGAGCTCGTTGGGATAGGTCGCTCCAGCAACAGCGAAATTCAGCCGGAGACTGTGCTCGGATGACCGTCGCGCGCCAGGTAACCGCTCTCGAACCTGCCGACCGGATCGTTGCGATCGGGACCTTCGATGGCGTCCATCGCGGACACCGCGCTGTGATCGGCGAGACGATCGACGCCGGCTTGCGCTCCACCGTCGTGACCTTTGATCCTCACCCGCGGAAGATCCTTGGGTATGAGGTCGAACTCCTCGCCACCGTCCCGCGGCGAATCGAGCTCATTCGTGCGATGGGCGTCAAGGATATCCTTGTTCTCGACTTCACGCCCGAACTCGCGAGGCTCGAACCGGAGGAGTTCGTCGAGACTGTGCTCAAGCCGCTCGGCGCAGAAGTCGTGGTCGCGGGTGAGGACTTCCGCTTCGGGCGCAAGCGACGAGGAACGGTCGACTCTCTCCGTGAGGCCGGTCTCGATGTCCGACCGATTCCGATCGTCGAGGGCGTTTCGTCCAGCCGGCTCCGGAGTCTGCTGAAGGAAGGCAACGTTCGGGACTCGGCGCAAATGCTGGGCCGGCCGCCCGAGGTTGAGGGCATCGTGGGAGTTGGCGAGCAAAGGGGTGGCACACTCGGGTTCCCGACAGCCAATCTGATGGTCGAGCCCGATCTTCTCGTGCCCGCGTTCGGAATCTATGCCGGCGCCGCCGGCAGGCACCGTGCCGCGATCTCCGTAGGAGTCAACCCTCACTACGGCGGCGTCGAGCGAAAGATCGAGGCCTTCCTTCTCGATTTCGAAGGCGATCTGTACGGAGAGCCTTTGCGGATCGAGTTCTGGGAACGCTTGCGCGACGAGCTGGTGTTCGAGAGCGAGGTAGCTCTGGTCGCACAGATTGCCGAGGACGTCGAGCGTGCCCGAAGCGCGGAGCCTCCGTTGTGACGAAAATATCGTCCCGAGGTGCACAACTCTCCACATTGCGAGTGACGCTCGCAATTCCATCTCAGCTAGGCTGAAACTGGAGGGAGGCAAGCGGCCGGCCCAGGGAAAATGCGTGTTAGTCGCTGTCTAGAACGAGAGCTCGTCCGCTTCGGCGAGGATCGGCAGCAGACCCGGCTCGCGTGACGACGCTCACGCCGCCGAAGTAGTGATGGAGCGCATCCCACACCTGCGGCTCGTAACCGATATCCCGAAGAACGTCGATCACATCCGGGGCGAAGCCTGGCTCGAGGTGAACGATGCGGCCATCCGGATGAAGCCTCGGCCGCTCCACCGCCGGCTGCGCGGCAATGCCTTCGTCGAGAAGGCTGGAGAGGACTTGCACGAGTGCACCGCGGAGGCGCGTCCCTCCAGCTGACCCGGCCGCGAGCAAGAGACCTTCGTCGTCCCTGACGATTGTCGGTGCCATCATGCTGGCCATTCGCTCTCCCGGCTCGAGCGGCTCCACGAGCAGATCTGATTCTCCGAGCATGCTGTTCAGGTGGATGTCGAAGGCAGGGAGGAAATCGCCGGAACCAACGCCAAGACTCGTGGTCACGACACACGCGTTTCCATCTCTGTCGACGACTGAGACATTCGTCGTGTGGCTCGCCGTCCGGGGTGCAGCGAGCGACCGCGCGAGCGTGACAGCACGCCTCGCCTCCGAGGCACCCTGAAAAGACGGCAAGACTTCGAGCACGTCGCCCACCCCAGCGAGACCTCCTCGGGTGTGCACTGCGCAGCCCGCGTACTCGACGCATGTGGACTTGATCCAGCGCGGCTCATAGGCGTCGAGGTCGCGCTGAGACATGATCCCGCCTCGGTCCGCGATGAGCACCAGGATCTCGTCGGCAAGCGTTCCGCGATAGAAGGTACCGGCGCCCTCGTTTGCCACCACCTCGAGCGCCGAGACGAGGCCGGGTTGTTCCAGCAGGTCGCCTTCCTCGAGAAGCCGGCCTCCGGGGGCGTAGATTCGCCCGCCCTCGCGCATCGTCATGACGGGCTCGAGCATCGCAAGACACTTCGCATGCGCTTCGTACATCGTCGCCCCGTTTCGCGCGAGCGCCAGAGCCGGTTCGACAAGGCGGCTCCAGCTGAGACTCCCGTAGCGTGACCAGAGCTCGTGAAGACCACCTGGAATGCCGGGAACGGCGCAGGAGGAAGCTCCGACGAGATAGTCGACTGTGGCCTCACCGAATTCGATCGGGAGTTCCTGCATCGGTGCTGCGTCCGACCGCCCGTCGAGGCCGGGGACGGTTACGAAACAGTCGAGTAATTCCGCCCGGCCGGTGGTCGAATCGAAGTAGATCGCGTGGCCGCCGCCGAGGATTCCTGTCATCACGGTCTCCGCCACGCATGAGGCCAGGGTGGCCGCGACTGCAACGTCGGCGGCGCTGCCCCCGTCGGACAGAATCTCGAAGCCAGCTTCAGCCGTCTCGGGATGGCCAGCTGCAATGCCTGGAGCGGAAAACACGTCTGCTAGCCTAGGGCGGTCGTGAGTCTCACGAAAGAGGGAAAACAGGAAATCGTCGCCGAGTATGGAGACTCGCCGGCCGACACGGGCTCAGCTGAGGTCCAGATCGCGCTCCTGACGAAGCGCATCGATCTCCTCACCGATCACCTGCGCGACCATAAGAAAGATCATCACTCGCGCCGTGGACTACTGAAGCTCGTGGGGAGACGCCGCAGGCTCCTCGACTACCTGCAGCGAAAGGATGTTGAGGGTTATCGCAACCTGATCAAGCAGCTCGGTCTACGAAGATAACCTAGGGCCGGCGAGACGCCGGTGGAAGTTTGAGGGAGCGCCATCCCGGGCTTTGCCTCAAACCTCCGCCTTCGTCTCGCTCGGAGAAGGAGGCATTGATGAGTAGCACGTTGGAGTCGGGCGCCCGGGTGGCTGCCGTTGCCGGCCACGCCGAGATCGTTTTTGAGACCGGACGACTGGCGAAACAAGCAGATGGAGCAGTTCTCGTCTCGAGTGGGGACACGATGGTGCTCGCCACAGCTCAGGGACGCATGGAGGGGCGAGAGGGGGCGGACTTCTTTCCGCTGACCGTCGACGTCGAAGAGCGCATGTACGCCGCCGGGAAGATACCCGGCGGTTTCTTCAAGCGAGAGGGAAGGCCGACAGAAAAGGCGATCCTGACGGCGCGGATGATCGATCGCCCGATTCGGCCGCTGTGGCCGAAGGGCTACAAGAACGAAGTCCAGGTCATCTGTACGACGCTGTCGGCGGACCTGGAGACGGCGTACGACATTCTCTGCCTGAACGGCGCCTCGGCGGCGCTCATGGTCTCTCCGTTGCCGTTCCTCGGCCCGGTGGGCGCAGTCCGCGTCGGCTGGATCGACGGCGACCTCGTGGTCAATCCGACGCTCTCCGCGCTCGAAGAGTCGCGACTCGACCTCGTCGTCGTCGGAACCCGCGACGGCCTCACGATGGTGGAAGCGGGTGCTGATGAGGCCCCAGAGGATCTGATCCTCGATGCTTTCGACCTCGCGCATGAAGAGATTCGGAAGCTGTGCGACGTACAGGAAGATCTTCGGCGCCAGGTGGGGAAACCCAAGTGGCTTGACCTCGACCAGGTTGAAGAACTCGTGCAGCAGCACGGCCCACGCATTCGCCAAGAGATTCAGACCCAGGGTCTCCGCGAGGCAGGCGTGGTCGTCGAGGAGATCGAGGCGGAGCTCTGTCCGGAGCTGACGATGACTTCGACTGAAGAAGACATCATCACTCGGATCCGCGTTCACGGGGCTCTCGCCATGATCCTCGAGCAGGAACGGCTCAACGCGGTCGAGAGCCCGGTTCGGCAGCAGTACGAGTCGGACTTTCAGGCTCTGACTGATGCCGAACAGGACTCGAAGGAGCTCCGGTCGGCGAAGCGCCAACTCTTGTTTGATCGGGTGATCGAGTCAGTTGAGCTGCCGTTCCCCGTCGCGCCCCCGACTGCCGACGGAGAGTCGCCGGCAACGAAGGACAGCATGACGCGTCAGTTCGTCAAGCGAGCAGCTGACGGGATCTACAAGGATTTGGTCCGACGGAAGATCGCCGTCGACAAACGCCGGCCGGACGGACGCGGAACCGAGGAAATCAGGGCCGTCACCTGTGAGGTCGGGGTCTCGCCACGGACGCACGGCTCGGCACTCTTCACGCGGGGCCAGACACAGATCATGACGTTGCTGACACTCGGGACGGCGAAGGAAGGTCAGCGGATTGACGACCTGTCGCTCGAGGAAGAGCGGCGGTATATGCACCACTACAACTTCCCGCCGTACTCGGTCGGCGAGACCGGATTCATGCGAGGCCCAAAGCGGCGCGACGTCGGCCATGGCGCGCTCGCTCAGCGGGCGCTCGAGCCGATGATCCCGGATCTGGAGGAGTTCCCGTACACGATTCGACTGGTCTCTGAAACCCTCGAATCAAACGGCTCTTCGTCAATGGGATCCGTCTGTGGGTCGACGCTCGCTCTCATGGACGCAGGAGTGCCGATCAAGCGCCCGATCGGGGGCATCGCAATGGGCCTCGTCAAGGAGGGGGACGATCACGTCGTCCTAACCGACATTCAGGGGGCCGAAGACCACCTCGGCGATATGGACTTCAAGGTCGCCGGCTCGGAGCAGGGCGTCACGGCGCTGCAGATGGATATCAAGATCACCGGCGTCACGAAGGAGACCATGGAGAACGCGCTCGCACAGGCGAAGCGGGCTCGTGAATTCATCCTCGACAAGATGCTGGCGGCGATCCCAGAAACTCGAACCGAGCTCTCGAAGCACGCACCGCGAATGACGACGGTCAAGATCGATCCCGAGCAGATCGGGCTCGTGATCGGCAAGGGCGGCGAGACGATCCGGTCGCTCGAGGCTGATTTCGACGTCCAGATCGACATCGAGGAAGACGGGACGATCCTCATCTACGCGACCGACGGCGAGAAGGCAGATGGTGCGATCAACGCCGTCGAGGCTCTAACCAAGGAGCCTGACGTCGGTGATACGTACACGGGGAAAGTCGTGAAACTCACCGATTTCGGTGCCTTCGTCGAGCTGAAGAAGGGCACTGACGGGCTTCTCCACGTCTCGAACGTCGGGCCGGGCCGCGTCGACCATATCGACGATGTGATCGATCGTGGCGACGTACTGGATGTCGAGGTCGTCGAGGCCGACAAGATGCGCGGCAGGATCGGGCTGAAACTCGTCGCTAAGCACGAGAACGGAAACCTCGTGCAGCCGGAAGAACTCGTCGAGCGAGCTCGGGTCGCGGCATCGGAGCGGGGCCCGGACTCGGAGCGGCCGCGCGAGGGACGTGGTGGCGACCGTCGACGAGGCGGTGGCCGAAACCGGGGTCGCCGGTAGGCGAACCGGGACGGTCGACGAACCGGGGTGCAGGTCTTCGACACAATCGTCGTCGGCGCCGGCCCCGCAGGCGCCACGACCGCATACCGCGTTGCGGCATCAGGAGGATCGGTTCTTCTCCTCGATCGCGCGACCTTCCCGCGCGACAAGCCGTGCGGGGGTGGCGTAACGGGTCGAGCTGCTCGGCTCATCCCCTTTCCGATCGATCCCGTGGTCGAGGACGAGGTCAGTTGCGTCGAGCTGCGGCTCGCCTACGGACGTACCTTCAAGCGAGAGGGAGAAGAGCCGCTCGTCTTCATGACGCAGCGCAAACGACTCGACCAGTTTCTCGTCGAGCAGGCCGTGGACGCTGGGGCGGAGTTCCGCGACGGTACGAAGGTAACGCACGTTGACCAGGGCGATGATGGCGTACTGGTTCGGACAACGGATGAGGAGTACCGAGGACGCACGATCGTCGGGGCCGACGGCGTCAACGGCGTTGCTTCCCGGCTACTCGTACTCGGAGGCAATAGGACGGTCGGTATCGCTGTCGAGGGGAACGTTCCCCACGATCGGATCGATGCCGAGCGGTACCGACATCGGCTGATTCTCGAACTGGGAACAGTTCCCGGCGGGTACGGGTGGGTGTTCCCCAAAGGCGATCATGTCAACGTCGGAGTTGGCGGCTGGGGCAAGCAGGCACCAAATCTCCGTGTCGCGCTCGACGAGTTGTGTACCGCTCACGGGCTCTCGCGGGAGGACTTAGAGGATTTCCGAGGTCATCGATTGCCGTTGCGTGAACCCACCTCCGTCCTTGCCCGAGACAGGGCCGCGGTCGTCGGGGACGCTGCGGGTCTTGTTGATCCCGTGACGGGAGATGGAATGTTCGAGGGATTCCTGAGTGCGAAGTTCGCTGCCGAGGCCGTTGCCGACTTTCTTCAGGGACGATCCCGGAGCCTCGCTCCCTATAGCGACCGGCTCACCGATCACCTCGGTACCCATCTATGGGCTTCGTGGGGCGTGAAGGCCGCGCTCGACCGATTTCCGCGTACCGCGTTTACCATCGCCCGCTCGAGGCTTGTTTGGGGTGCGACCGAGAAGCTCGTCCGAGGTGAGGTCGAGGACATCACGTCCATTCGGGGCGCGGCCAGGCCGCCGCTGAAGGCGCTCGCCTTCCTCGCCCGAATCGCGGGCGACCCCGGGCGCGAGTACCGCGCCGTCTGATCGCGCGTGCGCGCGTTGACCTCGCTCTCCGCTCGACTCTACGATGGGCGCCGTGCAGGACTATGAGCTTTCGGTGCTCGACGGCGGCACCCGCGTAGTCACAGAAGCCATGCCCGACGTGAGGTCGGTCGCGATCGGATTCTGGATCGGTGCGGGATCCCGAGATGAATCGAATCAGCGTGCCGGAATCAGCCATTTTCTCGAGCACCTACTGTTCAAGGGCTCACGGTCATATTCGGCCCTCGAGATCGCAGAGATCTTCGACGGCCTGGGCGGTGAGTTGAACGCCGCGACTGCTCGGGACTACACCGTTCTGTATGCCCGCGTGCTCGACGAGCATCTCGAGACCGCAATTGACGTGATGACGGACATGATCTTCGTGCCGGAGTTGACCGATCTCGACTCCGAACGGGAGGTCGTGCTCGAAGAGATCGCAATGGTCGAGGACACGCCTCAAGAGCTCGTCCACGACCTGGTAGCTCGCGCGGTGTTCGGTAGTCACCCGCTCGGCCGTCCGGTGATCGGGACCGCGGAAGTCATCTCGTCCGTTTCAAGGCGTTCTGTTGCCGCGTATCACCGGTCGCGTTACACGGCCAAGAACATCGTGGTGGCGGCGGCGGGAAGCGTCGATCACCAATCGCTCGTCTGGCTGGTCGAGCGACTGTCGGAGAAGAACGCGAGTCCCCCCGCGCGCCAGCCGGCAGCCCGCTCGCCGTTTCGATCTCCTCCAGTTCCGTCGCTCGTCTTCCAACGAAAGGACACGGAGCAATACCACGTGTGCCTTGGGGCACCCGGGATTCCGCGGTCGGACGAGCGACGGTTCGCGGCCTCGATCCTCGACGGGGTGCTGGGTGGCTCCGCATCGTCGCGGCTCTTTCAGGAGATCCGAGAAAAACGGGGACTCGCCTACTCTGTGTACACCTTTGGCTCCCAGTACTCGGACACAGGTCAGGTCGGCGCCTATCTCGGCACTCGAGAAGAGAACCTCTCCGAGTGCATTCGTATCCTCGAAGAGCAGATCGAAGATGTCGCCGCCGGCAATATGACAGACGTCGAGTTGGCGAGGGCGAAAGAGAATCTCAAAGGAAGAATCATGCTCTCACTCGAGAGCACAGCGAATCGGATGAGTCGTCTCGGGAAGTCGGTCATCACCGATACGGAGCTCCTTTCGCTGGATCGACTGCTCGCCGAGATCGAGGCGGTGAAGAAAGAGGACGTGTGTGAGCTCGCTCATCAACTCTTCGCGCGTGACAAGATCTCGGCGGTGGCGATTGGGCCAAGGGAGGATCTATTCCAACGCGCTGTCAACGAAATTTCTCCGCACCTCGTCGAAGCCGCAGCCGCCTGAGACCGACACGGACTCGATTGAGCGTATGAGAGTCATACTTTTCGGCTACGAGGGGAAGGTCGGCTCAACCCTCCGACCGAAGTTGGTCGAAGCGGGACATGACGTGACCGGAGTCGAGATCGGAGAAACACCCTCTCCGGCCGGCCACGACGCGGCCGTCGATTTCACTCAGCCGGATAGCGTGCGCGCCAACGTCGAAACCTGTCTCACGGCTGGTGTTCCCTGCGTCGTCGGCACAACCGGGCTGACGGCCGCCGACCTCACCGCGTTTGACGAGTTGGCCCGCGAACACGGGATCCAGTGTTTCGTCGCTCCCAACTTCGCGATCGGCGCGGTCTTGATGATGCGCTTTGCCGCGGAGGCGAGCAGACATCTCCCAGCTGCCGAGATCATCGAGCTCCATCACGAGACGAAGCTCGACGCTCCTTCCGGAACCGCCAAGGCGACCGCCGATCTCATCCCGGGTGATGTCCCGATTCACAGCGTGCGGCTCCCCGGCCTGGTCGCCCATCAAGAAGTCATTCTCGGCGGCCTCGGGCAGACGCTCTCGATCAGGCACGACACGGTCTCTCGCGAGGCATTCGTTCCGGGTGTCCTCCTCGCTCTGGATCGGCTGTCGAGTCTGCCGGTCGGGCTGACGGTCGGCCTCGACTCAATGCTTTGAAACGGGCGTCGGTCCAAGATCGGACCTAGCCCGCTTTCTGCAGAGGGAGTACACTCAGGATCATGCTGGGTGAGGTCTTCACCGCCGCGGTGACGCCGTTCACGCCAGACGGCTCAGTGAACTACGAGTCTTTCCGCCGGCTCTGTACGCACCTCGTCGACCACGGCTCGGACGGCCTTGTCGTCGCTGGGACGACGGGGGAATCCCCAACTCTCGTCGACGAGGAGAAGCTCGAGCTCTTCTCGATCGCCGTCGACGCAGTTGGCGATCGGGCCACGATCATTGCCGGGACGGGCTCGTATTCAACGGAACACTCGGTCCTCCTGACCGAGAAAGCAGATCAGCTTGGAGTAGACGGTTTTCTCGTCGTTACGCCCTACTACAACAAGCCGCCGGCGCGCGGTCTTGTCGCGCACTTCAAGGCGATCGCTCAGGCGACTGATAAACCTCTGATCGCCTACAACATCCCGCAGCGCTGCGTGATCAACATCGAGCCAGAGACGATCTCTGAGCTTGCTGAGATACCGAACGTCAGAGCCGTCAAGCAGGCCACGACCGATCTCTACCAGGCCCGCCGTATCGTCGAGGAGACTTCGCTCGATCTCTACGCGGGCAACGATGATCTCCTGATCCCCTTCCTCGAGCTCGGCGGCACGGGCGGAGTCTTTGTCTTTACCCACATCGTCGGCGAGCAGGTCAAAGAGGCGATCACACTCTTCAAGGCGGGAGATCGGGAAGGTGCCGTCAGAATCGCGAACGAACTCGAACCCGTCGTCGAAGCTCTCGCGATCACGACCAACCCAATTCCAGTCAAGGCTGCCCTCAACCTGCTTGGGCACGACGTCGGCGGGCTTCGTCTTCCGCTTGTCGAGGCCAACGACGAGGAGCGGGCGGCGATCCGCTCGGCGCTCGACCAGGTCGGAATTCCGAGCGCCGTCACCACCTAGAACCGGCTTCCATCCTCTCATGCGTCCTGGTGGCGCATCGCGGCTGACTTCGCCGCTTAGAAGGATCGCAGGTAACTGGCTCCATACGAACATATGTTCTATAATCCAGCATGGCTGTTCGGCCCGCGTATCTCGAGGAACTCTGCAAGAGCGCCCTCAACCGGGTACCGGACGAGAGCAGGATGCCGTTTCGGTGGACGGTCAATCCGTATCGCGGTTGCACGCACAGCTGTCACTACTGCTTCGCGCGGGCATACCACGCGTACCTCGATCTCGGGATCGGAGCCGACTTCGAGTCGAAGATCGTGGTCAAGACCAACGTGGTCGAGACCCTCCGCCGCGAGCTCGCGGCGCCGAAGTGGGGAGGGGAGACGATTGCCATGGGCACCGCGACCGATCCGTACCAGCATCCCGAGGGGCGCTATCGGCTGACGCGGGGAGTCGTTTCCGCGCTCGCGGACTTCCGAAACCCGCTCTCACTTCTCACCAAATCGACGATGGTCCTGCGCGATCTCGACGAGTTCTCACGGCTGAACTCACGGGCGGGCGTCAGCGTTGCCATGAGCGTCGCGACGTTGGACGAATCGATCTGGCGGGTAGTCGAGCCGGGCACGCCACCGCCGAGGCGCCGCCTCGAGGTGCTCGGTCAGTTCGCAGCAGCCGGCATCCGGACGGGTGTGCTCGTGGCCCCGATCCTGCCGGGGTTGACGGACGACGACGAGCATCTCGAAGAAGTTCTCGACGCATGCAAGGAGGCGGGAGTCGGCTTTGCCACGTCGATCGTCCTCCATGTGCGACCGTCTATCCGGGAGCACTTCATGCCGTGGCTCGAGCGGACCTATCCCTGGCTCTATCCACGCTACGTGGAGCTCTACGACCGACGCGCCTACGCGTCGGCGTCGTACGCAAAGGAGGTCGCACGCCGGTTCGCGCGTCTTCGCGATCAGTGTGGATTGGCCGGATCGCCGGGACGCCCGGAGCCGGGTCACGAGTCGCGACAGCGTCAACTCACGCTTGCCGTATAGAAGCATTCCCCACCCTCGGGTGGGGAATGTCTCTCCACCCACCACCCACTGCCAGGTTAGCTCGGAAGACGCTGCGTCACGGTCTCGTTTTCGCACCAAAGAGCAAAATCTCTCGTCGTCGCGGCAAGCGTTGTCCGTGCAGGGCCGCGGTTGCCGGAACTCGCGCGCTGGCGTCCACCGGGGAGCGTGTCGGGCGTCGCACGACACGAGCTGCCGAATCACAGTGAATCGCCGTGTCGATCGCACGGGAGGCGCGCAAGCTGGCGATCGACACGATGGATGGATGATCCAAGCGTGACCGATGCCGGCTTCGTTGGTGGAGTCGGAGACAAGCCCCGCGGCTGGTATCGTCGGTCTCGTGAGTTCCGCCGTCGAGCAGCTGCTGCGCGATGCGTTCCCGGATGCCACAGCGCTGGAAGTCGAAGACCGCACCGGAGGGGGCGATCACTTCCAGGTGACGCTGGCGAGCGCACGCTTCAACGGGCTCTCCCGGATCGACCAGCACCGGCTGGTCTACGAAGCTCTGGCCGAGCCGCTCGCTGACGGAACCATCCACGAACTGCGAATCACGACACGAGGTGTTGAATGAGCGAGTATCGGGTGAAGATCGAACAGGCGATTGACTCGGAGCAGGTCGTTGCCTTCATCAAGGGAACGCCGGAGATGGTGATGTGCGGAAACTCCGCGCGTGCGCTCGAGGCGCTGTCGTCGGTCGGAGCGCCGATCGCCACCGTCGACATCCTTCCCGATCCGGAGATCCGGGTTGAACTCTCGTCGGTCTCGGACTGGCCGACGATTCCCCAGGTCTTCATCGGAGGGGAGTTCATCGGCGGCGCTGACATCGTCGAAGAGATGGCACAGAGCGGAGAGCTCAGAGAGAAGCTCGATCAGAACCTCGGTGATGGCTGGACGAACCCTGGGAGCGTCAAGGTGATCGAACTCACCGATCGGCCCAATCCCTTCAACGTCGTTCCTGGCAGCTAGCCGGACCCGTTCAGAGCGTTCACGAACGCTCTCAAAGCGTTCGCGGACGAACGCTCTCAAAGCGTTCGCGATGACCAGAGGACGGCAGCGAGCAGCAACGTCACGCCGCTGACGACGAGTCCGACAATCCAGTAGCTGACGTCTTGAGTCCCCATGATCGCCGCGATCGCGGTGCCGATGCCGATGATTCCGCCGGTGGCGATCGTCCGGACGACGGCCGACTCGATCCTCCGTCGCCCGGAGCGTGGCGGAAGGAACGTCTCGCCGCTGTCGCCCGCTCCGCCCCCTGTCGGGGCCGGCTCGGGGGCGTCTCGATCAGGTACGTCCTCGCCGCGGGAAAAGGCAGCCACGAAGCCGATTTTATGACTCGAGCAGGATCGCGCGGATCGCCTGGTGGCTCTCCTCGTCAGGGGACTCGGTTATGACTCGAGCGTCGCGATCGAACTCCGCGAGCGCGTCTCGAAGCGGCTCCGCTCGTAGCGTGCCTTCTCCGTAGCGAAGGTGCTTCGTCTCGTTGCGGTTCGCGAACGCGATGTCCGAGAAATGGACGTGAAATGGCGCTTCGGAGCTGAGCACGCCGTCTGCCTTGGCCAGGACCTCGGTGAAATCTTGAGTGGACACGAAGCTTCCGTCCGTGACGGCGTGCAGATGCGCAAAGTCGATCACCGGCTCCACCCAGTCATGCTCGCTGCAGAGCCAGAAGACGTCTTCCGCTAAGCCAATTTCCCGAACTCGACCCATCATCTCGACGCCGAACGGAATATGGCGCTCTTTCGCCGCAAGACGTGCCCTCAGCTCTGCTAGGTGCTCGGAGATCGCCGCGAGGGCCTCCTCCCGGCCACGGCCTAGGAGAAAACCTGGATGAATGACGACGAGTTCAGCGCCCGCTGCAAGCCCCAGGCCCGCCGAGTGGTCGAGCATCCCGAGCGCGCGGCGGTGCTTCCCATCCCGCTCGACGTGACCGAGAAACGCCGGGATCGGAGCGTGGACTGTGAGCCGGATATCGTCTGCCTTCGCGGCCTCACCGAATTCGCGAGCCCAGTCCTCCTTCATCCAGAAGCCGCCCTCGAAATCGATCTCGCAAGCTGTGTAGCCGCCCCTCTTGAGCAACCCGACCGCTTCAGCCGGATCGTCGCGCGACGGGACCCTTGCCGGGCCAAAGAAAACGGCACCCACGCGGGCAGCGTATCTCCATCCCCGGTGGCCTCCCAGCGTGGCTCGGGACGCATGGAACGAACCGTTGACGTCCGACCCCCGTATTACCTTGGGATGCGTGCGAAAGAGGCCGACGCGAATAGAGCTTCTCGAGCTAGACATCGATCTCCGGCTGTCGGACCTGTGGGCTGAGGCGGCGGAGGTCACGGAGTGGAATCTCGAGGTGGTGTCCGCGTTCATGCGCGCGGCCTACGGGAAGGGCTACTGCGATGCCCTGACCGAGGAATCACCCGGCTCTCTGTGCCGCGACCACGGCTATCGCATCCCCGAGGGCAACACATCACCGACTGCCGACTGCTGACTCGCCGACCTGCGTCTCGCGGTACACTCGGGGCGTGACGACGAGGCGCAACCCCGCGCGGCTCGTGATCGCGCTGTCAGTCGCGGCCGTGCTGGCCGTGTTCCTTCTGTACTTCAGCCTCGCCGGCGGCGCGACGCCGTCGCTCCGACCGAGCCAACTGAGTGACGACGGTGGCAAAGTCAGTCTGGCCGGAATGGTCGTTGGGGAAATCGAGGGGAACGCGCGCGAAGGTGGAATGGAGTTCACCCTGCGGGACATCGACGGTACCGCCACCGTTCCCGTCGTCTACCAGGGGTCTGTGCCGGAGCTATTCCGAACCGGACGACACGTGTTCATGAGCGGAGAACTCGTCAACGGGGTGTTCATTGCCGAGCCGGATTCACTTGTGACGAAGTGTCCGTCCAAGTACGCGCCTAAAGAAGACGAGCCTGCCTAGGGAGGTTTGCCCTGCCTGAGCTAGGCCGCGCCGCGCTCGCCGTCGCTCTGGGCCTCGCCCTCTATACCTCGGTGGCCGGTGCCTACGCGGCGTACTACGGCAAGCGGCGCTGGCTCGAATCGGCGCGCAACGCCTTCTTCGCGACCTTCGCCGTAACCGCGGTCGCGGTGGCCGTGCTCCTCGTCGCACTTGGCACTCGTGACTTTACCTTCCAGTACGTTTCAGATCACACGAGCAGAGAGCTCCCAATGGGCTTCGCTCTCTCGGCACTCTGGGCAGGCCAGTCTGGATCGCTCCTGCTGTGGGCTTTCATGCTCACGGGTATCGGGGCGGCCGCCGTGTTTCGAAACCAGCGACTCACCCGCGATGTCCTCCCTTGGACGATTCCGATCATCGCAGCGGTTTCGATCTTTTTCCTCCTGCTCGTGAACTTCGTGGCGTCTCCGTTCGAGACGCAGGCTGCCGTCGCCGACGGCAGGGGACTCACCCCGTCGCTGCAGAACGGCTACATGCTCGCCCATCCGCCGATGCTCTACGTCGGTTTCGTCGGGCTGACGATTCCGTTCGCCTTCGCCATGGCGGCCCTTGCCTCTCGACGGACCGATGAGCGCTGGATCATCGCCACCCGGCGTTGGACGCTTGCCGCCTGGCTCTTCCTCGGGTTCGCCATGCTGCTCGGGGCAAAATGGGCGTACGAGGAAGTTGGGTGGGGAGGCTGGTACGCGTGGGATCCGGTCGAGAACGCCGCCCTCATGCCTTGGTTAGTTGCGACGGCGTTCCTCCACTCCGTCATGGTTCAAGAGAAGAAGAACATGCTTCGCGTGTGGAACGTCACGCTCGTTGCAGGAGCGTTCGCCCTCTCGCTCTTCGGGACGTTCATCACCCGTAGTGGGATCGTGAATTCGATCCACAGCTTCACCCAGTCGTCAATCGGCGCGTGGTTTCTCGGATTCATCGTCGTGGTCGTTGTCCTCTCCGGCGTGTTGATCGCCTCGAGGCTGCCGCTTCTGCGGTCGCGGACGAAGCTTGAATCGCTCGTCTCGCGTGAGGCGGCGTTCCTCTACAACAACCTCTTCCTCGTGGCCTTGGCGCTGACCGTCTTTTGGGGGGTCATCTTCCCCGTCATCTCAGAGGCAGTTCGCGGAGTCGCGATCACCGTCGGAGCGCCGTACTACACCTTCTTTGCGATTATCTTCGGCCTCCCGCTGGTTCTGCTCATGGGGATCGGTCCGCTCGTCGCCTGGCGGCGTGCTTCACTCCGGGCACTCGGCTCGAGTCTTTTTTGGCCGGCGGTGGCGGGGCTCGTCGGCGGGATTCTTCTCCTCGTGCTTGGAGCAGGGTCGAGTCCGCTCGGCCTGATTGCGTACACGTTCGGAATTTTCGCGTTTGCTGCGATCGTCCTCGAGTTCGTCCGAGGCACACGCGCGCGCCATGGCCAGGGAATTGGGTGGCTGCCGGCTTTTTCCGGCCTCGTCGCCAGGAACCGCCGCCGGTACGGCGGATACATCGTCCACGCTGCCGTCGTGCTACTGCTGTTCGGCGCCGTTGGGATCGGGGCCTTCGGAACGACCGAAATCCAGAAGCTCAGTCCTGGCGAGACGATGCAGGTCGGCGACTACACACTGACGTATGCCGGCACGAGCGAAGCTCGCGCTGCGAATGCCGTCGAGGTGCGAGCGAACGTGGAGGTCTCGCGCGGCGGGGATTCACTCGTGCGTGTTGCCGCTGGACGAAACCGGTATTTCGCGGAGGAGCAGACCTCGAACGAGGTCGGAATTCACACGGACTGGCTCCGTGGCGAAGACCTCTTCATCATCGCCGACCAGTTCAACGAGGACGGATCGGTGTTCCTCAAGGTGCTCGTCAACCCGCTTGTGAACCTGATCTGGCTGGCGGGGCTCGTGTTCGTCGGCGGCTCACTCGTTGCGATGTGGCCCGACGCCCGTGAACAGCGGAGGCTTGAACAGCGCTTCGCAAGCGAAGGCGCGCTCGCGCGAGCCTGATGGAGGTCATCGCCGTCGTATTGGCTGCGATTCTCGCGGTCGCGGTCGTCGTCTTCGTTGCCCGACCCTTCTTGCGTGAGCCTGAGGCCTCCGACGATGCTCTTGCTGAACTCACGGATGACCAGAAGGCGCGACTCCGGCTGATCGAAGAACGCGACAGGGCCCTTGCCGCGCTCAAAGAACTCGAGTTCGACCATCGAACAGGAAAGATCTCGGACGAGGACTACGAGGTGCAGGTTTCGCTCGTACGGCGAGAGGCCGCAGCCGCGATCCAAGCCCTCGACGAGTTCGACGGCCAGGGAAGCCGGGTGGAGCCGCGCAGCCCACGAGAGACGGCGCAGCCCGAGGCGACCTCGACGCATTCATCACAAGCATCCGGCGACCGCGACTGAGCGCTCGGCGGAAGTTCGCGCCGGATGTGACTTTCTACCGGTTCGTTCGCTCCACCTCCTGTAACCGTCTGTGGTATCACCACGGGTTGACGAAAACGGAACTGAGCCCTCGGCGGCTTCGCAGGCGGCATGTTTGCGAGCGCCACCCCCGATCCAGGTGCGCAATCCCCGTCTCCTAACCGCCCTTCTGAGCCTCGTTGTCGGCGCGATCGTGGTGAGCGTCCCCGGTGCGCTTGGCCAGAGTCTCAGCGACGAGAAGCGCGACATCGACTCGCGCATCTCGGGTCTCGAGCAGCAGATCCAGGAGGCCAAGGCGCAGGAGGGTGTGCTGACGAGCGAGATCGAGACGGCGACCGCCCAGATCAACGGACTCTCGGCCGATATCGGCATGCTCGACGACAAGGTCGCCGCGCTGGAGAGCGAGCTCGCGGAGAACCGAGCGTTACTGGAGGAACTCCAGGAGCTTCACCAAAAACAGACTCGCCATCTCCGGCTCTTGCGTTCCCAGTTCGCCGAGGCGGAGACGCGGGTCGAAGAACGGCTCGTCGAGCTCTACACGACGGAACAGCCTGACGCCATCGCGGTCATACTCGGTGCCGGCAGCCTGAATGAGCTGATCGAGCAGGTCGAACTCCTGAACGAGATCGGCCGGCAGGATCGCGAAATCGCCGCCACACTCAAGACGGTCAAGGCTGAGGTGCGCGTCGCACGAAAAGAGACGGCGGCGACCAAGAAGCAGCAGGCGAAGGTAACAACTGCCGTCGCCGAGAAGACCGCAGAGCAGCGCAGCGTTCGGGATGCGCTCGTCTCGCATCAGAACGAACTGGTTGCGGCTCGCTCGGACAAGGAATCGCTCCTGGGCCAAGTCGGAGCTGAGCGTCGCGAAGCCGAGGAGGATCTCGCAGCGATGCAAGCGGCGAGCAGGAACATAACGGCTCGAATTCAGGCGGCTCAATCTCAAGCGGCCAGTGCGTCGGGAGTGTCGGCGGCATCGCCGCAGGCATCCGTCGGGGGCGGAGGGTCGCCGTCTGCTGCCGGTTTCGTCTGGCCCGTCGGCGGTGTTTTGACGAGCGGCTTCGGCCCCCGGTGGGGACGGATGCACGAGGGAATCGACGTCGCCGCTCCCGCAGGGGCTCCCATTGCTGCCGCCGCTTCGGGCATGGTGATCTACTCGGGCTGGATGGGCGGATACGGCAATCTCGTGATCATCGACCACGGCGGTGGCGTCGCCACTGCGTACGGACACCAGTCAGCGATCTACGTGACGGCTGGACCAGTTTCGCAAGGCCAGGCGATCGGGGCGATCGGCTCAACCGGGCATTCGACAGGCCCCCACCTCCACTTTGAGGTCCGCATCAACGGGGCTCCGGTCGATCCGCTCGGGTATCTGTAGAAGTCGCCTACGCCGCCGGCGGCGGGATGACATGGAGGGCCCGCAGCCCGCGGTAGCGCTCGGCAAGGTCAAAGCCGTAGCCGGCGAAGAACTGGTCTGGCACGGTGAATCCGACGTATCGGATCGGGAGGTCGTCCACGAGGCGCCGGTAGGGGCGGTCGAGGAGAGTGCAGATTGCGAGACCGCTCGGCCCGCGAAGGCGCATGACCTTCACGAGGTAGTTGAGTGTCATCCCCGTGTCGACCACGTTTTGAACGAGGAGGAGATTGCGTCCGCGGACACTCGTCTCAACGTCCTTGAGGATCCGGACGCCGGAGTGTCCCCCGAGAGGGCTTCCATAGCCGGCCAACGAGACGAAGTCCATGGAATGCGGCACGGTGATCGCCTGAGCGAGGTCGGCCGCAAAGACGAACGCGCCCTTGAGGATGGTCACGAGTAGGAGATCGCGGTCGCGGTAGTCGCGGGAAACCTCCGCGCCGAGCTCGCCGACCCGTGCCTCAAGGTCCTCCTCCGTGAGGTAGATGTCGCCGATCTGTGGGCCTGAATGTCCTACGACGCGAGCGGAAGTCCGTATTTATGAGCCAGGCGCTCGAAGTCGCGCCTGTTGAACAACTTGACCTTAACCTCGGGATGGCGCTCTCTGAGCTTGCGAAGCTTCCGGTTCTTCTTCGTCAGAAGCGACTGTTTCATCACCGTGACTTCGAGGTACAGGTCTTGTTCGGGGAGATAGAAGTCGGGCGTAATCGCTTCGACGATACGGCCGGAGTCATCGCGCTCGAGCACGAACGACCGCGGTTCGTACTCCCACGGGATTCCGTGAAAGTCGAGGAGCTTGGCGCATTCAATCTCAGCGGGGTTCGCGAAGCGCGGCGGCTCTGCACCACGATATGCCTGGAAATCAAGCCTTTCCGGATCCATCCTCGCCCCAAGGTAGCACCGGGTCCGGACGCCTCTCCCCGGGCGTCTAAGCTTCGCGTTCGGTTTCCCCCGTCCGTCATGGCGAGTAGCGATACAAACGACACAAGCTCTGGTGCGCCTGGTCGGCGTCGATGCGGCTGCCTCGCATTCGCGGCGGTGACCGAGCGCGCCGCTCTCGCCGGGGGCCGCTGGCTCGGCCGCGGCGACGTCTCGGGTGCGGTCGAGTCCTCGACCACCGCCATGCGCGCGGCTCTCGATGAGCTCGAAATGGCGGGGCGCATCGTTGTCGGCTCGGAGGACGATCGCGATCCGCTGGCGATCGGGAGCGTCGTCGGAGTCGGGGGGGAGGACGTCGACCTTGCCGTTGAGCCTCTCGAGGGGCGCGACGTCGTCTCGCGCGGCGACTATGGCGCAATGGCGATGATCGCCGTGGGCGATCCGAGCGCCTTTCCACCACTTCCTCCCATGTACATGAAGAAGATGGCGGTCGGGCCCGTCGCGCGGGGAAACATCGATCTCGAGACGCCGGTAGGGGACAACGTGCGGGCGATAGCTGCCTCATTCGGGAGGAACACCAACGACATCACCGCCATCGTGCTCGATCGATCCAGGCACCACGACCTGATCGAGGAGCTCCGGGCATCGGGAGCCCGGATCAAGCTCATCCAAGACGGCGACGTGATGGCCTCGATCACGGCGGCGATTCGCGGCACGAACGACCACCTGGCCGTCGGAATCGGCGGCGCGCGCCAGGCCGTGATCTCGGCGGCAGCGCTCCGGTGCCTCGGCGGCGAGATGCAAGCGCAGCTTTGGCCGACGACGCGTGGGGAGATCGCTCAGGCCGCCGAGGCCGGTATCGAGAACGTCCGGAAAGTCTTCACCACGGACGAGCTTGCAACCGGCGACGTATCCGTCGCCGCTACGGGGGTAACGAACTCGGATCTCTTACGCGGAGTGCGTTATCTGGCTGATAGCGCTCGCACCCACACGCTCGTTATGTGCACACGACACAACTGGGTACGCTTCATCGACGGCATTCATTTCTTCGCCCGCGAGCGCCGCGAGGAAGTGCGTCTACTCGGGTAGACTCGAAGTGATGCCAACCCGTGAGCAAGTGCTCGATGCCCTCCGGGTCGTCGAGGATCCTGAGCTCGGCATGGATGTTGTCGAGCTTGGTCTCGTGTACGACGCTGAGATCGAGAACTCGAAAGTGAAGGTCACGTACACGCTGACCTCGCTTGGGTGCCCCGTCGGGCCGATGATCGAGCAACAGATCAGCGAGACCGTGGCTGCCATGGAGGGCGTGGAAGAGGTCGAGGCGGAGCTAACGTGGGATCCGCCGTGGTCGCCCGAGAAGATGTCGGACGACGCGAAGTTCATCCTCGGTTTCGGTTAGCTGTTGCCGGTCGACAAGGCCGGACAATCACTGGCCGACCGGGCCGGCCCTCCTCTATTTACGATCGAAGCGATCGCGTGAGGGCGAACACGCTGAGCCCGGCGAGGACGGTGAAGCCGGCCAGCTGGAACGTCGGTAGCAGGCCGGTGTGGCCACCGGCGAAACAGCCCAGCCCGAGGGCCATGCCGAATCCGGCGGCGATTCCTGATGTTCCATAGCCGAACGGAGCCCGCAAGAAGCCGGCGAGCGTGAAGAACAGTGCGATCACCATGCCGGCCCCGAGCGCCTCGGCCCAGGCAGGCGCTGCCGCGGACTCGGCCGGCGCAATCGAGTAGAGGGCAACCAGGAAATTCGGCCAGGCCAGGAGCAGGAGCAGGAACGGCCATCGACGCGGACCTGCCTCATCGTGCGGCCGAACAGGGCGAGGCTTCGACGCGTCGGGCGAGCGCGCCCAGAGCTCTTCTAGCCACTGAACCTCCGCGGCTGCTCGGTCGGTCGGTTCACGGTGGACTCTGTCAGTGACCACGGTCATTCGCGTCCTCCTCGTCGAACTAGCACGATGGTAGCGCTCGTCGGCGTACGGTGTGCGGTCTCGGATGCTTGATCGATTTATGATCAAGCATCTATCTTGACGAGGCCGCTTCGCGGCCTCACGAGAGGCTCAAGCCCAGAAGCGCCACATCGTGCCGCTTCTGGGGTGCACTGGTGACGTTTGATCGGATAATCCGATCAAACGTCTAGCCTGGGACGAGGATGATCTTGCCGAACTGATCGCCGTTCTCCAGCCGCTCGTGCGCTGCGGCGGCCTCACTCAGCGGAAAGACCTGATCGACGATCGGCGTGGCCCGGCCGTCCTTGACAAGCTCGAACGCGCCGGCGAAATCCTTACGCGTTCCCATCGTCGATCCGAAGATGGTCAACTGCTTCCACCACACTCGATGGAGCTGTGCGGGCGGATTGGGGCCGCTCGTCGCGCCGCATACGGTGATACGAGCATCGCGCGCCGCGACCGCAAGAGAGGTCTTCCAGGTGGCATCACCGACCGTCTCGACGACAATGTTGGCTCCGCGGCCACCCGTCACCTCTTTGACGATCGCAGCGACATCGGAGGTGTCATGGTTCGCGGTGGCGTCGGCGCCGAGTTCGCGCGCCTTCTGGAGTTTCTCCTCACTCGACGAGGTCGCGATGACGTTCGCTCCGAGGGCCTTTGCTATCTGGAACGACGCAGTCGCTACTCCGCCGCCGATTCCCCACACCAAGACCCAATCGTCCTCGGTGATTTGCGCCTTGGTCACGAGCATCCTGTACGCCGTCTCGAAGACGAGCGGAAAGGCCGCTGCGGCCTCGGTCGAGACATCGTCCGGGAGCGGATGGACGTACTCGGCGGGGGCGACGATGAACTCGGCGTGCGTTCCGTCCATGTGCTCCCCGATGATGTGGTTTCCGTCGTCCAGACCTGGGTTCAGGACGACGCGTTGGCCTTCCTCGAACCCCTCCACCCCGTCGCCGAGTTCGGCGACCGTCCCAGCACCGTCCGCACCCAGGATGCGCGGCTTCGGAACGGAGGGCATGCCTTTCCGAATCCAGACGTCGAGTCGGTTGAGCGATGCGGCTCCGAGCCTGACGAGAATGTCACCGGCCCCAGGTTGAGGCTCGGGGACATCCTCGTAGCGGAGGACTTCGGGCCCGCCCTCCTCATGAATTCTCACAGCCTTCACGGAGCGCGCATCCTAGCGCCAAGGCGGTGCCCCTCGCCTCCGCCCACCTGCAATCATAATGCGGCAAATGTCACGAGTGGCGGTTAGATGTGGAGGGTGATCGACGAAAGCGTGGAGAGACACCCGGGTGTTACGGTGCCTCGATGACGAAGGAGCGGCTCGCGCAGCTCGCCAGAGAACTCGGCATCGACGTACTCGGGGCTGCGCCGGCCTCGCCCTACGAGGAGACGGAGCACCATATTCGGGAGCGGCGAGAGCGTGGGCTTTTTGCCGACATGCGTTTCACCATGGTGCAGCCGGACGTCTCCTGCCATCCCGAGAGACTCGTCGAGGGGGCAAAGACGGTCATTTCGGCAGCGCTGTGCTACTGGGCGCCGGCTCCGGAGATCGGGTCGGGCGAAGGCAGACTGCCCCGCTATACGTGGAACGATCACTATCAGACACTTCGCGACAAGCTTGGTGAGCTCGGAGCCCGACTTGGCGGGCAGCACCGCGTGTTCGTCGACGCGAACCAGCACGTCGATCGCGAAGCAGCTGTACGCGCCGGCATCGGCTTCTACGGCAAGAACACCATGCTCATCACGCGGCGATTCGGCTCCTGGGTCGTCCTTGGCACCCTGGTCACCAGTGTCGACATCGAGTCGTCGGCGCCGCTCGATCTCGACTGCGGATCGTGCCGCCTCTGCATCGATGCCTGTCCGACGGGAGCACTCGATGAACCGGGGGTCCTCGACTCGACGAAGTGCCTCTCATACTGGTCGCAGGCGTCCGAGCCGATTCCTGAGTCGTATCGAGAGGAGGTCGGTGATCAGGTCTACGGGTGTGACATCTGTCAAGACGTATGCCCGTGGAATCGCGGCGTTGAGCTCCGCCGAGAGCATGACCCGCTTGACTCGGGAGCCGAGCCGACCGTGTCGCTCGCCGACTGGCTCGCTGCGGAGGACGACGAGCTTCGCGACCGCTACGACCGACTCTTCTTTCCGCGCAACGATCCGAGATACCTCCGTCGCAACGCGCTGGTCGTGGCCGGGAACTCGAGCGACTCGTCCTTGATCAAACTCGTCGAACCGTATGCGTCCGGAGAAGACGAACTCCTTGCCGAGCAGGGGCGGTGGGCGCTTGTGCGGCTCAAGGATGGCGCACGCGGGTCGGAGGGAGCCTCCTGAGGATGGCGTCGGCGTGCGGGCCATCGGGCCGGCCTCCGCTTGCCGTTGGGCGAGCCTACGTCTTGCCGGCTTTTGCCTCTCGCGTAGACTTCACGATCGCGTGCTTACCGCGGAGCAGCTGCCGCGCCCGCTTGTGCACGCGCTCACGGAGGTCGCCCGGCTCGAGAACGACGGCCTCCCCGCGGTTCGCGAGCACCTCACCCACGAGCCACTCAGGGCTTCCGACGCGGAGTTCCTCGATTGCGCTGCCATCGGTGAGGGCCGTCGCGCCCCGTTCGACCCGCCAGCGGGCGACGGCGCTTGAGTACCAGACCTGCGCGGTTCGTGCCTCCTCGAGACGCGACGGCGCGAGCCAGGGACGCGGCTCGAAGCTCTCCTCGAGCAGCGCGGCTTTCTTCATGCGGTCGAGGCGAAAGCTCCTGATCGCGTCTCTGGTTCGATCCCAAGTATGGACGTACCAGTGCGGGAGCTCGCGTTCCAGCGCATGCGGTTCGACGGTTCTCACGCTCGTCGAGCCTCCAACGGCGAGATACTCAATCTCGGCAACGCGATGCTTTTCTATTGCCTCCGACAGCGTCGCGATCAAATCCTCCTCGGGTTGGCCAACGGCGGGCTCCGGCGTCTCCTGAAGCTCGAAGCGGCCGAAGGTCTCTTCGAGCTTTCGCCTTACGCGTTCAAGCGGCGTGTGCGCCTCCGCCGCGATCATCGGCCCGACGAACTCGAGCGCGAGCCGAACCGCGCGCGCCTCGAGCGGCGTCAGCCTCGGGGGACGCCGGAACGTGTCGCCGAAGAGTTCCTTTTGGATATGCACGGTCGTCCCATCGAGAGTCGCGTAGACCGCGTAGCAACCCCCTCCGAAGTTGACCAGGTTCAGCAGTTGAAGGTGATCGTCGAGCTCCTCGGGAGGAATTCCGAACGCCTCCGTCAGCTCCTCCGCCGGGATGGTTGCAGACGATTCTTCACCACAGCGTGCGAGCAGGTGTGCGAGCAACGCTTGCAGCACGGCGAAGCGCTCGGGCGCGACCGGTCCTGCCGTGCGGTCCGCGTGCAGCTCGCGATGGCGCTTGCGCGCCGGTCGAGCCGGCTCCAGAGGCTCACCGTCGTGGCGCTCAGCCGCGAGTTCCAATGCACTGCGCACGCCGTCGACGAGCTCCTGAGGCTCGAGCGGTTTGGCTCGACCATCCTGTCGGAGAATCCAGCTCACGAGCTGGTCGATCGAGGCGTAGGGAGTGATGAAAACGCCGTCATCGAGCTGTCCCCGGTCGGAGTACGCCCGCTCGACCCACCAGGCGGTGTCGTCAGAGACGGCGATGCGGGCCTCACCGAGGATCTCGCCGACCTGCCACGGGGGTCTGCCACGGAACGCGGAGACGTCGAACTCGGCCGGAATCCGGAAATCCCGCTCGCGACGCGTTGCGAACCGAATCTCACCTTGGATCCGCGACACGCGGAACGTCCGGATCGCATCACGATTTTGGTCGTGACCGACGACGTACCACGCCCCGTTGTCGGAGTAGAGCGCGTACGGGTTGAGAACACGCTCGGCAGACTGCCTCCGCCCGATCGGCCAGTAGGAGAATCGCACTGTCCGACCCTTCGAGATAGCTCCCTCGAGCTTCGTGAGCCGACCGGGCATCTCGGCGGCGTGGTAGTCGGGATCGAGCATCTCGACTCGAACACCGTTTGGTGTTGCGCCCTCGAGCGCCGCCGGACGACCGAGCGCGAGGTTCTGGAGCGCGAGTCGGAGAGGGGCTGCGTAGGCGAACCGACCCTCGAGCAGGTAGAAGCTCGTCTGTAGTGCCGCCAGCTCGTCATCAGACAGCTCGAGCGGAGGGAGAAAGTACTGCTCCGACTCGACGCTGTAGAGCTCCTCGCCGGTGAACTCGTCTCGTTGCGAGCTTAGGGGAACGCCGAGGGCGATCAGCTCGCTCCGGTCCGAGTAGAACCGTCTGGCGAAGGCCTCGTCCGACATCTCGGAGTAGCCCTCGACGTTCGACTTGATGTCGCGGGCGGTGAGCGGCCTCGGGTCGGCCATGAGGAACGCGACGAGAGATAGTTGCCGAATCAGCTTGTCGGTGTCGTGCGACACGGCCCGTATTGTTCCAAGAACCCGCGCCGCCACCGGGGAGTGTGTCTCTGTCTGCTCGTTCGTCGCCGATGATTGTCGCGCACCTCGACCTCGACGCCTTCTTCGCGGCCGTCGAAGAGCTCGAGCGTCCCGAGCTCCGGAGTCGCCCGGTCATCGTCGGGGGCGATCCGCGTGGCCGCGGTGTCGTCGCGACCGCCAACTACGAGGCCCGCCGGTATGGCATCGGGTCGGCGATGAGCTCCGCTGAGGCGCTCCGCCGCTGTCCTCACGCCGTGTTCGTGAAACCTGATCACAAGAGGTATAGGGCCTACTCGAAGCGCGTCCGGACGGCTGTTTCCGATGTCGTGCCGCGCATGGAGTGGACGGGCATGGACGAGGGCTATCTTGACCTTGGCGGGGTGGTGCGCGACTTCACGGAAGCGAGACTCGTTGGAGAGGCCGTGCAGGCCGCCGTCAGGGGGGCCGCAAGCCTTACGTGCTCACTCGGGATCTCTTCGTGCAAGGTGGTTTCGAAGATTGCTAGCGACCGAAGGAAACCAGGTGGCCTCGTCGTCGTTCTCCCCGGTACCGAACCGGACTTCCTTGCGCCCCTGCCCATCCGCAAGCTTCCGGGTGTCGGCCCGCGCGGGGAGCAACGCCTGATCCGAGCGGGGATAGAGACGATAGGCGACCTCGCGGCCCTCGACGATCGTGCTCTCGCCACAATCGTCCCCGGCAGCGTTGGAACACTCCTCCGGGATCGGGCCCGCGGCATCGATCGGAGACCCTTCGGTTCCAGGCCGAAGTCCGTGTCGATCGGACACGAGGAGACCTTTCCAACCGACGTTTCTGAGCGTCCCTTGCTTCACGACGAACTCGAACGGATGGCCGAGCGGGTTGCGGAACGCCTCTTGCGCACCGGCCGAGTGGCTCGGACCGTGACCACGAAACTTCGTTATCGAGACTTCTCGACGCGCAGTCGGTCGCACACGCTCCCAGTCGGCTCGAGCGACGCCGAGGAAATCGGCCGGATCGCTTGTGAGCTGCTCGATCGTGCCCTTGAAAACCGCCCAGGAGCGCTACGGCTGGTGGGCGTGAGCGTCTCGAATCTCGAGCGTTACGAACAGCTCGTTCTCGACGGCTAGCTGGGAATCAGGCCGCGGCGCGGTCGGTTTCGAGATGCTGGTGAGACGGGCAGTACTCACGTTCCGGAAGGGGCGAGCGCTGGCACGGCTTCCCCTTACGTGTCGTCGCCCGACAGCGGGAGATTCCACCGTCGAAGAGACCCGCTTCGATCTGCTTCTCGATATAGGTCGTCGCGGCGCCGATGCCTTCGCTCACGGCCCAAGCAACCTTGGCCTGGGCTGTTATCGGGAAGTAGCGGCGGATGTCGTGAAAGAGCGCCCGATCAGGATGCGGGAAGTACCGCGGGTCCTTCGCGAGTCGCTCGACGGTCTCCTCGCACGCTTCGAGCACGGCGCGGCGGTACTCGATCTGTGCGTCCGCCGGGGCGTACGGGTCGACAAGGTCTTTGATCGATCGGTAGATCGCCCTCGAGTATTGATACATGCGGACGATGATCCTCTCCTGCGTGGGCTGCATCATCGATTCTCCCAGAGAGCCGTGAAATCCCTGCAAAAAACTGTTAAGTGTCGGTTAAGCAGTGTCGTTTCCTCCCTGTCTCGGGGCATCTTATCGCGCTCTCGGGGCTGTTACAAAGTGTTCTGCTCGAGGTGGCTCGATTGTGGACTTTGTGACACGGCAAAGACGGCCGCTCAGCAGGCGTCGGCGAGCTGTACCGGGAGCGGGTGAACCGGACATCTGGAGGTTGTTCTGACGGGCGGACAGGAGTGGACTAGCTATCCGAGAACCCGCATTTCTCCATGATTTCTCAGAAAGCGATTAGACAGGGTTGGACAGGCAAACATGACAGCCCATGACAGAAGACGGAACTCGTCGATCCACTCCTCGGGATACTCAGCGAGCTTCTGCCAGCGAGATGACATGTTCTTTGACATGCCCTCAGGAAGATGATCAATCCAGGTCCCATCGCGGGACCTGGACCTCACCGTCTCCCTAAGAATCTCCCCACCTTTGTGGGCCGTATGTAGACGGAGTACTACTCGACCTGTCCCTCTTCGACCAGGATCTCCCTCACCCGGTGGCGCGAGATG
>CAYTCZ010000007.1:54708-56279 GCA_964436315.1 uncultured Gaiellales bacterium
CTACTCGACCTGTCCCTCTTCGACCAGGATCTCCCTCACCCGGTGGCGCGAGATGCCGAGTCTCGTTCTTACTGATTCGGAGGCCCCAGCCATTCCTCCAACTTCCGCTCCACCTTCCCGGCTAGCGGATCGCCGTCAATCTACATGTACCAACAGTCCGAGCAGCGCCGATGGGGACTGTCCGCCACGGTTCGGGTTGGGTAGCCACGCGAATCGAAATCGCACGGTTGGCCGGACCAGTCCTTCGATATCTCGATCCGACCCTTCCCATGTCCTAGCTTCTGAGGGAAGACGCATGCCTTTCTCCGCACTGCGTCTCGCGTTCGGCTGGAGGAGGGGCCGGGGGCCGCGCCGTAGGCCCGGCTCCTCCTCCACGGCTTTCTGCGCATGCTCACGGGAGAACCAGCGGGTCCGCGTCCTGTGACTTCTTCTCGCCCCGACCACGCGGGCGTTGCTTGGTGAAGCCCCGAACTGACCCGATCCACGGCGACCGGCTCTCGTCGAGCACCCGCCAGCGAGTGGCGGTGGTGAACCACGCGGCGTTGTCGTCGAGGTCGGGAGTCTCCCCGAGCAGGGGCGGAAGCGGAGGGATGACCGCCTCGACGACGAAGGGTCGCGGGGTTCCACGATGAGCGCACCGGAGAAAGGTTGCTTCAACTGCCTACCCGATCCTCAGGGTGCTCCGCCGTGGGGATACTGTGAGCGATGCGACAGGACGCGAAGGATCATCCAGGCGAGTGCCTGTCCGCTCCTCGTAACAGCAGCGCTCGCATTCCTCACACTCCTTGCCTTCTTGGCGTACGAGGGCTGGAGGCACTAGCTTTTTGACAATTCCCAAACATCGCTCGCTCACGCTCAGAAGGCGTGAGCACAGGGCGAGGCGCTCTGCGGAGGGGTAGCGTCTCGCCCTGGTGGCTAGCGGGGAGGTCTTGACCGGCAGGGAGCGTCCGGAGCTACGGACGCTCCACCCCTCCACGCAGCGGCACACGTAGACAGAGGGATCGCTCCACCTCCCGAGGAAACTTCGCGCCGTCGTCATCCCCGAGGCAGAGGCCTAACCTGGTTCGATCCCCCTGTCTCGGACCATTCTGCACAAGGGCTGTTTACAGGATCTCCTTGCCTTCACCGGACGTGTTTGAAGCGGGCGAGGGCTGGGTACAAACACGCTGCGAACGCGAGGACCGTGCGCTGGATGAAAAGCTCTGCTTCCTCCTTCCACCTGATCTCGCGTTCGTTGCAGGGAGCCGGTCACACACACGAGGACTGGCCGGCTCCTCCTTTTCCTTCAGCACTCAATCCCACCGCAACCCTTTCACTTCTGAGACCACGGGCAGGGGATTGGGGTATGTAGGACTAATCGAGGCTTTGGTGAATGAGGCCGAATGCTGAATCGCCGGCAGGCGCTGATCGGATACCTCGTATATAGGGCGGTGAAGCCGCTCGCCAAGCGCACGCTGCGGAAGAAGAGGCGTCCGCTTCTTCTCGCGGCGACGGGGACGGCCGGAGTCGGAGTGCTCGCTGCGTGGGCTTTCAACTCGGGCGAGTCGGCCTGAATACCGCGTTGCGCTTGA
>CAYTCZ010000008.1:0-29697 GCA_964436315.1 uncultured Gaiellales bacterium
GACTGGGCGATGCGGCCTGGTCCCTTGACAACGGCTCCGCCATATCAGCTGTAGGGGCCGCTCCTCCGGCAGCATCTCGAAGTCGGCATACGACAACGCCGAGGGACACTCGTTCACCAGATCGGGGCCGGGCTCCTGAGCGCAACCGACGAGTTTGGTGAGCCATCGCGCTTCCAGCCGAAGGCGTCGTCCTGATGACGCAACGACTTCTCGAACGATTCGCTGTGTCTCGGGCTCCAGCGCCGGAACGATGAACTCCGGGCCTCTGGAATCGAGACCGTCTACCGAATCGGAGACCGCGTCGCTCCCGCCGTCGGGGCCGAGGCCGCGTTCAGCGGTCACCGGCTTGCGGGGGAGATCGACAGCGAGGATCCATCGATCCCGCTGCCGTACCTTCGCGAGCGCCCGATGCTAACAGCCGTTTAGAGCTCGGCTTCTAGCTCGAGCCAGCGCAGCCGGTGAAACGAAAGCCTGTGCCCACCGCGGGCTGTGACGAAGCACAAAAGCACGCTCTCGCACCGCGCACACCTGACGACGACGCCGGGCTCCCGTCCGTAGACGTGTGTCGCGCCGAGAGGCGCGATCGCGCCGCACGCATCGCAACATCCCGAAGCACCGGTCATCTCTCGGTCGAAGACTTCGGCCAACAAGCCGGCGATGGCGTTCCCGTCAACTCGTAGCTCGGCAACCCTCATTCGGAGCCCCCCGTCGGACCGAATCTCTCGGTGCGGACGCGAGTCGGATCGTAGCCGAGCTCGACCAATCCACTCGCGGCCGCCTCAACGAACGAGGTTGGCCCACAGATGTACGCGAGCGGGTCAGCGTTCGGTGCCCAGGCGACCTCACGAAGCAGGCCGATATCGATCCGTCTCGCATAGCCGGTCCAGCCGGGAGGCTGGGAGCGCGTAAGTGTGTAGATCACTTCGACCTTCGACTCCTCGTCCGAGCGCCGGTCGAGCTCGGACCGATAAATGACGTCCGCGAGGGATCGCGACGAGTAGAGAAGGCGCGCTTCGACTGCAGTTGCGGTCGAAGCGCGATGGCGCAGCATCGACATGAGCGGTACGACTCCGGATCCGCCAGCAACCAACAGCATCGGGCCGCCGAGGTCCGGTTTCCAGACGAAGTAACCACCAATCGGGCCGCGTACCTCGATCAGGTCGCCCGAACGAAGCTCATCGACGAGATACGGAGAGACTTCTCCGTCTGGAAGCCGTTCGACCGTAAGCGTGACCGTGCCGTTGCCCGGTGCCGAAGCAATCGAGTAGCTGCGCTGAGCCCGGTAGCCATCGGGAGCTGTAAGCCGAATATCGACGTGCTGGCCAGCCTCGTGATCGGGCCAGTCGGGGACGTCGAGCACGATGTCTTTCACCAGCGGCGTCTGATTAGTCGTCTCAACGACCGTTGCCGCCGACCACGTCAGTCGCCGAAGTACCGTTGCTCCCTCCAAGGATCGCCGTACATGTGGTAGCCCGCGGCCTCCCAGAACCCCGGTTCATCCTCGCTCCGGAGCGCTAGGCCGCGAACCCACTTCGCGCTCTTCCAGAAGTAGAGATGTGGGACGAGCAGGCGAGCTGGCCCACCGTGCTCAGGGTCGAGCGGCTCATCGTCGTGGGCGAAAGCCACCCACGCTTTGTGATCCGTGACGTCTTCGAGAGGCAGATTCGTCGTGTAGCCCCCGTCGCAGAAGGCGAGGACGTAGCTCGCGTCGTGCTCCACTTCCGCCAGAAGAGTGTCGACGGCGACGCCCTCCCAGACAGTGTCGAACTTCGACCACTTCGTCACGCAATGGATGTCGACGGTGATCGTTTCGCTCGGAAGCGCACGGAATTCGTCCCATGACCAGCGTTTCTCGTCGGTCACCTCGCCTGTGATCGAGAACGTCCACTCGCCCAGTGACGTACGCGGTGTCGGACCAGCCGAGAGCACTGGAAAGCCGTCCGTCACGTACTGACCGGGAGGGAGCCGATCGCCAAAATCGTCGTCGCGCCGACGCCCTCTGAACCCGCGCGAGACGATGTCCATTAGCGCCCTCCTCGCCCCGGTCTTAGCGCTCGATGCGCTCCCAGGCCTCGTCGAGGACCTGCTTGAGTACCCCCGTCATTTCGTCGAATTGCTCGGGCCCGGCGACGAGCGGTGGAGCGAATTGGGCGCACATCTCGCCCCGGTCATCGAAGCGCATGTAGACGCCCAGCTCCAAGGCCCGAGGGGTGAGGAAATTCTTGATCAGGTCGTCACGCTCCCCTGCCGAAAAACTCTCCTTCGTCTCCTTGTCCTTGACGAGCTCCAGGGAGTAGAAGAAGCCCGACCCGCGCAGGTCGCCGACCATCGGGTGGTTATCGAGCAACTCCTGACAACGAGCTCGAAACTCGTCTTCATGGCGGCGGACGTGACCGACGAGATCTTCTCGCTCCATGATTCCGATGTTCGCGAGAGAGATCGCGCATGAGACCGGATGGCCGCCAAAGGTGATGCCGTGGAGAAAGGCCGTCTTCGGAGCGCCGAAGAAAGGCTCGACGGTCTTCGGCGATGCGACGACCGCCCCGAGCGGTGCATACGCCGACGTGATGCCCTTGGCCATGACCATGACGTCGGGTCCGATGTCGTACCGAGTCGAGCCGAACCATTCCCCGAGACGCCCAAAGCCACAGATCACTTCGTCGGCCACGAGCAGGACGCCGAACTCGTCGCAGATTTCGCGCACGCGCGCGAAGTAACCGTCTGGGGGTGTGATCGACCCGGCTGAGTTCTGAACCGGCTCGAGGATGACTGCGGCAACGGTGTCCGGTGATTCGTTGTCGATAATCCTGCCGATCTCGTTCGCACACTCGAGATTGCACGCGGGCCGGTCGCTGCAGTATGGGCACCGGTACCGATACGGCATTGGCGCCTTGAGACAGCCCTGGAGAAGCGGCTCGAACTGAGAACGAAGCCCGGGACTGCCGTTGATCGACAGGGCCCCCATCGTCGTTCCGTGGTAGGCGCTCCGGCGCGTCACAAACTTGTAGCGACTCGTTTCACCACGCAGCGCGTGGTACTGACGTGCGACCTTGAGCGCAGCCTCAATGGCTTCGGAGCCGCCGTTTACGAAGAAGACTCTTCCGACATCGATCGGGACGATCTCCTCGAGTCTCTCCGTGAGCTCGAGCACGGGTGGCGATGAGTAGCCAACCCAGTTGTGGAAGAACGGCAGTCGATCGAGCTGGGCCTTCGCAGCCTCGCCGATCTCCGGCCACGGTCCGTAGCCGATGTTGGTGCAGTAGAGGGCCGACAAGGCGTCGAGATAGCGGTTCCCGTCGCTGTCGAAGATGTAGCACCCCTCCGCGCGGTCGATCACGATCGGCGATGCGGCCTCGACCGTGCGGGTGAAGTGGCGCCAAAGATGATCGGTCGTCGTCGCCATGAGCTCTCCGTGTCCGTGATGCGGTTCTACCAATGCGCCTCGCGCAGTGGTCGTGCCCCGGTACGATACTGCCCCTTCGATGCAAGGCAGCTCGGGATCTCGCCGCGGCCCGGCGATCTTCTCGCCCGAATCTGGGATCGATTACGAGACCGCTGGAGTGTCGCTCGCAAAGGCTGAGGCCTTCACCAATCGGCTTGCGGCCGCATTGGAGTCAACCCGGACGCCGTCCGCGATCGGAAGAATCGGTGGGTTCGCAGGTCTGTTCGCGCTTGATGACTCAAGGCTCTTGGTCGCGAGCACGGATGGCGTTGGCACAAAGTTGATCCTCTCACGGCGTTCCGGACGGCTCGCCGACGCCGGCCGGGATCTGGCAGCTCACTGCATCAACGACGTCTTGACGACCGGGGCGGAGCCCCTCTTCCTCCAGGACTACGTCGCTGCAGCATCGCTCGACCTCGAGGATGTCGCATCGCTCGTCGAGGGAGCGGCTGACATCTGCCGGCAGGCCGGTTGCGCCATTATCGGAGGCGAATCTGCGGAACTCCCCGGCATCTATCGCGAGAGCGAGCTCGACTTCGCGGGCACCTGCGTGGGGCTTGTTCGGCGTGAGGAGCTCATCGACGGGGCGCGATGTGAGCCCGGCGATCTCGTCGTCGGGCTTGGTTCCAGCGGTCTCCATGCGAACGGTTTCACCCTCGTTCGAGCGCTCGTCGGCGAGGGTCCGTTTGATGCCGACCTCCTCCTCGCCCCGACTCGACTCTACTTGGACGACGTGCGCCGGCTCCGAGCTGCCGTCGATGTCCGCGCCATGGCACACATCACCGGCGGCGGCATTCCCGGAAATCTGAGCCGCGTCCTTCCAGCCGGTCTTGGCGCGCGGATCGATCCGCAGGCGTGGGAGCGGCCGGCGGTGTTCGAGTGGCTCGACGAACACGGCGTTGCTGAAGACGAGCAACGTCGGGTATTCAACCTCGGAATCGGGTACTGCGCAGTCGTCCCCGCGGCCGCCACGGTCGATGATTTTCAGGTGATCGGGCGCCTCGAGGAGAGGTTGGACGGAGTCGTCTTCGATGGCTGAGCACGAACCGCCACTTTCCCGCCACACTTTCGACACGATCCCTCACACTCGCGAGACACCTCTCGCGCTAAGCTCGAAAGTGGGTGGTGGGATGGGGTGCCCCAATGGGTGGCTCGGTTGATTGGAGTGCTGGTTTCCGGGAGTGGGAGCAACCTCCAGGCGCTCATCGACCAGCGACTCCCTGTCTCTGCAGTCGCGTCGAATGTCCCTGATGCCTACGCGCTGACACGCGCGGCGAAGGCCGGGATCCCGACTGCGATCTTTGCCCTCGAGGAGTTCCCGTCGCGGATCGACCGAGACACCGCCATGGCGGACTGGTTGGAGACACACGGCGTCGGCCTCGCGATCTGCGCCGGCTACATGCACCTGCTCACGCCGGAGTTCCTCGCACGGTTCCCGACCATCAACGTTCACCCGTCGCTGCTTCCTGACTTCCCCGGTATGCACGCGATAGAGGACGCGCTGAAGGCGGGCGTGGGCGAGACGGGCACCACGGTTCATTTCGTGGACGAGGGGGTCGATACCGGCCCTGTGATCTTTCAGGAGGCCGTTCCAATCGAGGAGGGCGATTCGGTAGACACGTTGCACGAGCGCGTGCAACAGGTCGAGCATCGGCTGCTTCCGGCTGCCGCTCGCCTCTATCTGGCCGGCGGTCTACCCTCCTTGACACAGGAGGCCCGATGATCGAGCGCGCGCTGATCTCCGTGTATGACAAGACCGGCATCGACGGTTTTGCCCGAGGCCTGGATGAGCTCGGGGTCGAGCTGGTCGCAAGCGGCGGGACGGCAGCGTTTCTCTCAGAGCAAGGTCTGTCGGTGACTCTTGTCGAAGAGCTCACGGACGTTCCGGAACTCCTCGGTGGTCGGGTCAAGACGATGCACCCGCGGATCCACGCTGCAATCCTCGCGCGGCGAGACCACGACGAAGATCTTGCAACGCTCGAAACTCACGAGATCCGTCCGTTCGACTTGGTCTGCGTGAACCTGTATCCGTTCGAGCAGGTAACCAGGAAGCGAGAGGTTCGCGAGGAGGACGCGGTCGAGATGATCGACATCGGTGGCCCGGCCATGCTGCGGGCGGCCGCGAAGAACTTTTCGCACGTCGTGCCGGTCTGCTCGAACGATCGATATGGCTCGATTCTTGAAGAGCTGCGCGCTCGCGGCGACCTCGAGCTCAGTACGCGCCGTGTGCTCGCGGCTGAAGCCTTCGCACATACGGCAGCGTACGAGGCTTCGATTGCTTCGTGGTTTTCCGACCGAGAGACGTTTCCAGAGCACATCATCGTGTCGCTCGAAAAGGTCTCCAATTTGACCTACGGCGAAAACCCTCACCAGCGCGCTGCGTATTACGCGGAGGCAGGCGTTCGAAGCCACCTGCTCTCCCGCGTAGAGCAACTGTCCGGACGAGAACTCTCGTTCAATAACCTCGGTGACCTCGACTCCGCGCGGGCGCAGCTTCGAGAGTTCACGCTCCCCACGTGCGTCATCGTGAAACACGGTAATCCGTGCGGCGTAGGCATCGCCGCCTCGATCGACGAGGCGTACGAGAAAGCGCTGTCTTCAGACCCGTTGTCGGCATACGGAGGAATCGTTGCCGTCAACCGCGAGATCGGCCCGGGCCTTGCGGAGCGCCTCATCGAGCAGTTCATCGAAGTCCTTATCGCACCGGAGTACGAAAGCGACGCGGTCGATCGTCTTCGTGAGAAGCCGGCGACGCGGGTGCTCGTCGACCGCGAGCGTCGAAGCCAGATACACGGCGATCGGGACTTCAGGCGTGTGCTCGGCGGGATGCTCGTTCAGGATGTCGATTCGGAGGTTGATGACCGAGAGGGAATGACCGTGGTCGGCTCCAAGCAGCCCGACGAGAACGCCTGGGGCGATGTCCTGTTCGCCTGGCGCGTGGCGAAACACGTCGGCTCCAACGCCATCGTTATCGCCAAGAACCTCCAGACGATCGGCATCGGAGCCGGTCAGATGAGCCGCGTCGATTCAGTCAGAATCGCGGTCGATAAGGCACGAGAGCGGGGTCACGATCTGCGCGGTTCGACGCTCGCGTCGGACGCGTTCTTCCCCTTCCCTGACGGTCCGATGCTCGCGATCGACGCCGGCATTGAGGCAATCGTTCAGCCGGCGGGCTCGAAGCGCGACGACGAGGTAGTCGCTGCCGTCGACGGTGCGGGCGCAATTATCGTCCACACCCAACGCCGCCACTTCCTCCACTAACCCTCTCGCGCACTGGGCGGCTGCCGCTCCCGCCGGGCGAAGCCCGGCTCCGCGGGCAGCCTGGCGACGCTGGCGGCCGGATCCTTCACACTCGGGGCTTGCCCGTACCTTGACGTACTGTGCTGCGCCCCTCGTGCACGTCTCCTTTGCCAGCCCCGCCCCACTGGCCCGAGAGCAGCTTCTGGCAACAAGGGCAACCCTTCGATGCTTGTTTCAGTCAGCTTCCGCGGAGAACCCTCCGACCGCGGGAGTAGATTGACCGCGTGGCGCCCGAGTACCCGACGGTCCTCGATCTGATCGGAAAAACGCCTCTCGTTCGCCTCGAGCGAGTCGGACGCGAGGGCGGGCCACGACTTCTCGCCAAACTCGAGTACCTCAACCCGGGGGGCAGCGTGAAGGACCGGATCGGCCTGCGGATGATCGAGCAGGCAGAGCGGGACGGGAAGCTAGCGCGCGGCGGAGTGATCGTGGAGCCGACGAGCGGGAATACGGGCGCTGGGCTCGCGATTGCCGCTGCGCTGAGGGGCTACCGCTGCGTGTTCGTGATGCCCGACAAGGTCGCGCCGGAGAAGGTCTCCCTGCTTCGGGCATACGGCGCCGAAGTAGTCATCTGCCCCACCGCGGTGCAACCCGAATCCCCGGAAAGCTACTACTCGGTCTCGGACCGGATCGTCACTGAGATTCCCGGCGCGTTCAAGCCAGACCAGTACGCGAACCAGGCGAACCCGCAAGCGCACTACGACACGACCGGCCCGGAGCTTTGGGAGCAGACCGAGGGATCGATCGACGCGTTGGTGCTGACGATCGGAACCGGTGGGACCGTGACGGGCGCCGCAAGGTTCTTGCAAGAGCGGAATCCCGATCTGCTCGTCGTCGGAGCCGACCCGGTCGGCTCGATCTACTCGTCGCCGACGGTGCAGCCCTATCTCGTCGAGGGAATCGGAGAAGACTTCTGGCCCTCGACCTATGACCCCTCAGTCGTCGATGAGTACATCACAGTGTCCGACCGGGACTCATTTCTCACCGCGCGCCGACTCGCGCGCGAGGAGGGCCTCTTGGTCGGAGGGTCCGGTGGCACGGCGGTGTTCGCAATGTTGGAGGTCGCAAGACGGATGAACGCCGATGCAACGATCGCAACGCTCATACCGGACTCAGGCCGCGGCTACCTCTCGAAGTTCTACGACGACAACTGGATGATCGAGTACGGCTTCCTCGAACGTCGCGCCCACGAGCCAACCATCGCCGACGTCCTCGCATTCAAACGCGTGGAAGAGCCCGAGGTGCCCGAACTGGTGCACATCGAAGCCCATCACAAGGTCGCTCAGGCGATCGACCTCATGCATCGATACGGGATTTCGCAACTGCTGGTGGTGAGGGAGGAACACCCTGCATCGCTCGCAGACGTCGTTGGGTCGATCCGCGAGCGCGGCCTGCTGGAGCGCATTTTCCGAGATCAGTCAGTACTCGAGAGCGACGTCGGCGATGCCATGGAGCCACCCCTCCCTGCCATCGAGGTCGACGAATCGGTCAACACCGTATACGGGGACCTCTCGGGTGAAAGCGCGGCGGTCGTCGTGGCAAGGAGAGGCGCACCGATCGGCGTTCTGACGCGAGCCGACCTGCTTGAGTTCCTCGCCTCCCACGGTGGTGGGAACGGAAATCCTTGAGGGAAGCGGTCCCCTACTAGAAGGTGTAACCCAGTTGACTGAACTGCATCTGGGCCTCCTGGATCTTTGCAAGGGCTGGCAGCACTTCGCGACGGCTGTCGACCGTCTCTCTTAGCTCGATCGGATCGTCAATCCCTTCGACGTCATCCCGGAGTTGCTGAATCTCATCGCCGAGCTCGTCGATCCCCTCGACAAGAAGATCGTGGGCTTCCTGAGCCTCCTCGGGAGGGTTCAAACTGGCGAGCCGATCGGATGATTCTCTGAGCTTCTCGACGGCGCTATCGAGCCGATCGGGAATCTCTCGAGGCGGCGTCTCGCTGGTGATTTCGATCGCAAACCCGGCGCGAGTCGTGATGTCCCGGACGCTGGATTCGTACTCCTCCTGCGAGAGCCGTTCCGAACCTCCGCATGCGGCGGTAAGAAGTCCAACGACGAGGAGGATTCCGAGTGAGCGTTTTGCCGCCACCAGGCCACGGTAGCGCGGCCGACGACCAAGCCACCCCGGTAGCTGGCGTCCTCCGGCAGTTAGGCTCCGGCGGATGGACTTCGAGACCAAGGCCATTCACGTGGGCCAAGAGCCGGATGAGGCGACCGGCGCGGTGATCGTGCCCATCTACCAGACGTCGACCTTCGTCCAGGAGGAAGTCGGCAGACACAAAGGCTACGAGTACTCGCGGAGCGGAAATCCGACGCGAGCGGCCCTCGAAGCGGCCCTTGCCTCACTCGAGAGCGCAACTCACGGCTTCGCCTTCGCGTCGGGCCTCGCCGCAACGACGACGGTCGTTCACCTCCTCTCGCCAGGTGACCGGATCATCTCCGTCAATGATCTCTACGGCGGGACCTACCGCCTGTTCACGAAGGTCTACGAGCCCAAGGGCTACCGCTTCTCCTTCGTCACGACCGAGCAAGCAAACGCCAGCTTGGGTGCAGCGCTCGACGAGAAGACCCACATGGTCTGGATCGAATCGCCCACCAACCCGCTCATGAGCATCGTCGACATCGCCGCCGTCGCCAGGGCTGCGCACGATGTGGGAGCGATGTGCGTGGTCGACAATACGTTCGCGACGCCGTACCTGCAACGGCCGCTCGAGCACGGCGCCGACGTCGTCGTCCACTCGACCACCAAATACCTTGGAGGACATTCGGACGTCGTCGGTGGGTTCGCCGCCACAAACGACTCCGAGCTCGCGGAACGCATCGGCTTCTTGCAGAACGCCCTCGGCGGAGTGCCCGGACCCTTCGACTCGTGGCTCGTACTCCGAGGGCTGAAGACACTTGCAATTCGAATGAGGAGACACTCCGAGAACGCCGCGCAGGTTGCCGAATGGCTATCGAGTCGCAGTGAGGTCGAGGGAGTCCACTACCCGGGGCTCGAGAATCATCCAGGCCACGAAATAGCGAAGCGTCAGATGGACGAATTCGGCGGCATGCTCTCATTCGAGCTCGCGGCCGGGGAGGAAGCTGCTCTCTCCGTTGCGGCAGCGACGTCGATCTGGCGCCTCGCCGAGAGCCTGGGTGGCGTTGAAAGCTTGATCGAGCATCCGGGTCGAATGACGCACGCGACGCTTGCCGATTCCCCGTTCGCAGTGCCGGGCGGTCTGATTCGGCTCTCGGTTGGGATCGAGTCCGTGGGAGACCTCATCGCGGACCTGGAACGCGCATTTGCGGCAGCCCCACCGTAGGGTCGGGTTAGGGGTCTGCGCGAACCACTCGATCTACTTGCCGACGAGCGCGTCGACGACGTCGTCGAGTTCTGCCTCATGGCGACCCCGGGCGAGGCCAACGAGGTAGCAGATGAGCGGAGCCGTAATGCGTTCTCCGCTCTCGCGCGCGGCAATTCGAGCCAGATCGAGGAGCTCATCGATCTCCTGCTGGCCCAGCGCGTAGTCGTCTACCTCACCGCCGGCTCGCTCAGCGAGCGTCGTACGCGCCGCGGCTAGCCAGTCCTCCATGGCCCAAGCCTATCGTCGGGGACGAGCTCGGGGCACGGGTTATGCGGGCGGCGGCCCAGCGCGTTCCGCCAACGCGGACCTGGAGGGGTCCGGGAACTCGACCACTTAGACTCTCGCCTTGAGCATGAAGGTCGGGGTCGCCAAGGAGCTGGAAGCCGGCGAGCGACGCGTGAGCATCGTGCCCGATGTGGTACGACGTCTCGTGGATGCCGGGGTCGGCGTCATCGTGGAGACCGGCGCCGGCGCGGAGGCATCGTTTCTCGATGACGCTTACACGGAGGCGGGTGCCGAAATCGCTCCAAACGCGGAGAGCGTGTACACGAACGCCGATGTGATTTGCAAGGTTCGCGCGCCGTCGGACGACGAAGTCTCCGCCCTCCGAAAGGGCAGTGTCTTGATCGCACTGCTCCAACCCCTGACCAACTCAGAACTCGTTCAAAAGCTGGCCGAGCAGGGAGTCACCAGTTTCTCGATGGATTCGATTCCGCGCATCACTCGCGCTCAACCGATGGACGCCCTCTCTTCGCAGAGCACCGTCGGCGGGTACAAGGCCGCGGTGCTCGCAGCGGGCCACCTCGGGAAGTTCTTCCCCATGCTCACGACCGCAGCCGGAACGATTCCCCCAGCCCAGGTACTCGTCTTGGGTGCGGGCGTCGCCGGTCTCCAGGCCATCGCGACCGCTCGGCGCCTCGGCGCAGTCGTCACCGCGTTTGACGTTCGTCCGATCGTCAAGGAGCAAGTCGAGAGCCTCGGTGCGAAGTTCCTCGAACTCGATCTGGAAGGAACGGAGACCGCAGGCGGCTACGCGGAAGCCCTGTCCGAGGATCAACACGAACGGGAGCAGCAGCTCCTCGCGATCGAGATCGGCAAGTCCGATGGCGTGATCACCACCGCGCTGATACCGGGACAGCCGGCGCCCGAGTTGATCACCGAGGAAGCGGTCGAACGAATGCACCCTGGCTCGGTCATTGTCGACTTGGCCGCCGAAATGGGTGGGAACTGCGCATTGACCGTGCCCGGCGAGACGGTCGTTCGGCACGACGTGACCATCATCGGTGAGTTGAACCTCCCGAGCACGATGCCGGTTCACGCCAGTCAGATGTATGCCCGAAACGTCTTGAGCTTCCTCAACAACATGATCGACGAAGGCGAGCTCGTCCTCGATTTCGACGATGAGATCACGCGAGATACCTGCATCACCCACGAGGGCCGAGTCGTGAAGGAGGCAGTCACTGCGTGAGGATGACACGCTGGGCCACCGAAACCCGACCTGAACGACAGTCCTCCCCACCCGGGTCGGGAGAGGGCCACCCGCCACCCGAGATCGATAGTAGCGCGGGGTTTCATGCGGGACATCAGCGCTCTGCGACGAATCTGTTGCGAGTCGACCAACAAGTTGTGTTGTGTCCGGCCCAGACTCTCGCGGCGGGCCGGCTCCACACTGCTCGTTTCTCGAGCCGGCCGAGCACCGGCGCCTCCCGGTCACGGAACAGAAAGGACGGACTTCAGTGACTGCTGAGCTGATCGCAAGCTTGACGATCTTCGCCCTCGCGGTCTTCCTTGGCTTCTACCTGATCGCGCGCGTGCCGACCCTTCTGCATACCCCGCTGATGTCGGGCACAAACGCAATTTCAGGAATCGTCTTGGTCGGAGCACTTCTGATCTCGGGTTTCGCGGAGACCGGCCTCGAGAAAACGCTCGCGTTCATCGCGATTGTGCTCGCAACCGTCAACGTGGTCGGCGGTTTCCTGGTCACCGACCGGATGCTCGAGATGTTTAAACAGAAGCGAGATCGCCCCGAGGAATGACGCTCCCCCTCGCGCTTTCTCAAAACGTCGTTGACATCGCGTACGTCGTCGCGGCGATTCTGTTCATCGTCGGTATCGCGAGACTCTCATCGCCGAAGACCGCGCGCTCGGGCGTCGCCGCCGCCGTCGTCGGAATGGTCATAGCGATCGCCTTCACGCTGACGCTCCCTGAGGTCGACAACTACGGACTCATCGTGGGCGGAATTGCGCTCGGCGCAGTGATCGGAGTGGCCGCGGCTCGGCTCGTGAAGATGACGGCGATGCCGCAGATGGTCGCGGTGTTCAATGGCCTCGGCGGCGGTGCGGCAGTCCTTGTGGCGTTTTCAGAATTCAACCGCCAGGCCCCAGATCCCGGAGCACTGAATGGCGATGCGCTCGCGGCGGCGCTCTTCGCCGGGCTGATCGGCGCGATCACGTTCAGTGGAAGCATGATCGCCTTCGCCAAGCTCCAGGAGATCATGCCGGGGGCACCGATCACGTTCCCTGGTCAGCAGTTCGTCAACGGGCTCGTCCTCCTTGCGGCGCTCGTCGTCGCCGTGATCGCCGGAATCCAGGAGGAAACGGTCTGGATGTCGATTCTGATCGTACTGGCGCTCGTCTTCGGAGTGCTCTTTGTGTTGCCGATCGGCGGCGCCGACATGCCGGTCGTCATCGCATTCTTGAACGCATTCTCGGGACTCTCAGCGGTCGCGGCCGGATTCGTGCTCGAGAACAATGCGCTCATCATCGCGGGAACGCTCGTCGGCGCCTCGGGCACGTTCCTCACGCTCCTGATGAGCCGCGCCATGAACCGTTCTGTTGGGAATGTCCTGTTCGGGGCGTTTGGCGCGGCGCCCACCGTCGCTGCGACCGCCGAGTCGACCGACGGCAAGAGCCATCGGGAAATCACGGCCGACGACGCCGCGGTCATGCTCGCGTACGCCAATCAAGTGATCATCGTCCCCGGCTACGGTCTGGCCGTCGCGCAGGCGCAACACAACGTTCGAGAGCTCGCCGACGAACTCGAGAGACGCGGCGTGACCGTCAAGTACGCGATCCATCCCGTCGCCGGCCGAATGCCGGGACACATGAACGTGCTGCTCGCAGAGGCAAACGTTCCGTACCCGCAGCTCTACGACATGGATGACATCAATCCGGAGTTTCCGAGAGCCGACGTTGCACTCATTATCGGAGCGAACGACGTCACCAATCCTGCCGCCCGGAACGTACCGGACAGCCCGATCTACGGGATGCCCATTCTCGACGTCGATCGGGCCTCGAACGTGGTCGTGCTCAAGCGCTCCATGGCCTCGGGCTTCGCCGGGATCGAGAATCCGCTGTATTACGATCCACGCACCGCGATGCTCTTCGGCGATGCCAAGGCATCGCTCGAGAAGCTCGTGACGAACGTCAAAGACGTCTGACCGTCGAGAGCCCCTTACGGGTCGTCGCCCGCTATCACCTCGGCGCCAATACGCAACTCGCCTGACGCGAGTACTCTCGCAAGCATCCCGCGCTTCCCTTCGAGCTCCTGTTGAAGCCCGGGCCGCAGCTCATCCATTCGCTCGCATGGGTCACAGACCATCGTGATCTCGAATTCGGCATCGCCGATCCGAATTCGTTGCCCCACGGACCAAGTCATGACATCGGCGCCAAGAACCGTGATGTTCTCTCGAATCAGGCCGGGATCGACGCCGGCATCGTCGAGATCCTGAGACGCCGCAAAGAGAACTTGCCGACGACCGCCAGGTCTCCCGTGCGCACATCCGTCAATGCCGTGGTCCCGGACCGCATGAGCTACCTCGAGAGCTTCCATCTCTGCTCTCCGTCGCGGAGATCTCCACAGCCCGATCACCTGAGGCACGAGCCCGAGTATAGGGAGCGCAGGCCTCGTGCCGGCTCCCCGCCACGCAACCGCCCGCAATTGATGATCCGACGAGGTCGGTTCTGCGAATCCCCAGTAGGAGCATGCGGTCTAAATGAGTGACCGCAGCGAAACCAAACTCGCCGGAGGCTCCCACTCTATGACCCGCGGAAGGCTCATTCTGATTCTCATCGCTATCGCCTTGATGGCGGGCCTTGCCGCACGCTCAATCACGCCTGGACCGGAAACGACGGACGTCACTTTCAGTCAGCTCAGCGAACAGGTGGAGCAGTCGCCAGGCGAGGTCAGTGAGGTTGTCTTCAAACCGAATAACCAGGAGATCGAGGCCACGCTGAGCGACGGAACGGTGGTCGAGGTCAACTATCCGAGCGACGAGGCGCAGATCGCTTTTCAAGAGAGGCTCGAAGCGGCCAGCATCCCGTTCGACTCCGAGGGAACCGGCGGCTCGATTCTCGGACCGCTGCTCTTCTCGCTGCTCCCAATTCTCATTATCGTCGCCCTCTTCATCTTCCTCTTCCGCCGCGCGCAAGGAGGCGGAGCTTCTGGCATCTTCAGCTTCTCGAAGAGCCGGGCCAAACGCGTGAGCCCAGACCAGCCGAAGGTGACTTTCTCCGACGTCGCCGGTGTGGACGAGGCCGTTGAGGAACTCCACGAGATCAAGGAGTTCCTCGAGAAGCCAAAGAAGTTTCGCTCGCTCGGTGCGCGCATCCCGAAGGGTGTGCTCCTCGCCGGTCCCCCGGGCACGGGCAAGACGCTGCTCGCCCGAGCAGTGGCGGGAGAGGCAGGGGCACCGTTCTTCTCGATCTCGGGATCCGACTTCGTCGAGATGTTCGTCGGCGTCGGAGCCAGTCGCGTTCGCGACCTATTCGAGCAGGCGAAACAAGCGTCGCCAGCGATCATCTTCATCGACGAGATCGACGCCGTTGGACGGCATCGAGGCGCCGGCCTCGGAGGCGGTCATGACGAGCGTGAACAGACGTTGAACCAACTGCTCGTCGAGATGGACGGCTTCGAGTCCACGGACACGATCATCGTGATCGCCGCAACCAACCGTCCCGACGTTCTCGACCCGGCTCTCCTGCGCCCTGGTCGCTTCGATCGGCAAGTCGTCGTTGATCGCCCGGATCGAGTCGGTAGGCGACAGATCCTGGAGGTTCACTCGCGGGGCAAGCCACTGTCACCGAAGATCGACCTCGACGCCCTCGCCGCCGGAACGCCGGGGTTCACCGGTGCCGATCTCGCGAATCTGATCAACGAGGCGGCGCTACTCTCGGCGCGCCGCGGCAAGAGCCTGATCGAGCAGAACGATCTCGAGGAAGGGATCATCCGCATCATCGCCGGGCCCGAGAAGAAGACTCGGATCCTCTCCGAAGAGGAGCGCAAGATCACGGCGTACCACGAGATGGGGCACGCGCTCGTCGGGCATTACCTGCCGAACGCCGACCCGATTCACAAGATCTCGATCATCAGCCGCGGGCAGGCCCTCGGCTACACGATCTCGCTACCGCGCGAGGACAAGTTTCTCACCACTCGCTCGGCGCTGCTCGACCAGATGGCAATGACGCTGGGAGGTCGCGTCGCCGAAGAGCTCGTCTTTCACGAGATTACGACAGGCGCCGCCAACGACCTCGAGAAAGTCACGGCGACCGCCAAGAGCATGGTGACTCGCTTCGGGATGAGCGAGAAGCTCGGGCCGCGCGTGTTGGGCCGAGGACAGGGCCTCCCGTTCCTTGGACGAGACATGAGCACCGAGCCCGACTACTCCGACGACGTCGCCCGAGAGATCGACAACGAGATCCTCCGAATGGTCGAGGAAGCCCATGATCGCGCCCGCGAACTACTCACAGAGCACTTCGACGAACTCCACCTGCTCTCCGAGCTCTTGATCGAGCACGAAACGATCGATCGCGACCAGTTCGAACGACTTATTGCCGGTGAGTCGCCGGACGAGGTGTTCCGAGATCGCGGCGGGAGGAGCGATCCGGAGTCCGACGAAGCCGAGCAAGAGCCGAGCCGAGAGCGGCCAGCACCCACTTTCCAACCCAGGCCGTTCCCCGTCCCGGGGGCGCTCTCGCAGCCACCTCCGCGCGAGGGTCCGCAGACGTCGTAGCGCCCAGACGTCTAGCGATCGTCTGTCTGAGCCTGTCCCGAGCGTGAGATCGTTCGGTCGAACTGCAGTAACCCGCTCCAGTTGGCGTGCCGCGGCCCCTCGAGCTCGAGCGTCGTTCCGTCAGCGAACGTGAGCTCGAGAATCTTCGCCTGGCCATCCCGGCGCTCGTCTGCCGCGCGGATCGCGCTCACCGGGCACTCGATGAGCGCCTCCTTCGGAACGACCCGTAGAAGGCCGACCTCGAGGCTGTAGAAGATGAGCCGCTGATCGGTTGTGACCAGCGCCACCCGCGCACCGAGGTATTCATCCAGCTCGCTCGCCGTTCGCAGCGAGCTCGCGGCCAGTGACGAGTCGCCGCTCTCGTCGGCACTTGCTCCACGATTCGTAAAGCCGGCCCCTCCAAAAAAGTGCTCGCCGGGCGCGAGCGTCGGCGCGACCCGGCGCTCGAGCCGGCGCTCGAGCCGGCGTTCAAAGCGCTCAAACCACCGCTGAACCAACATGGGTCGGTTAATCCTCGCCGATGCCCAAGCGAACCCGGCGATTGCGACGACAATCAGCCAGATCCAGACCTGGGTGAATCGCTGCTCTTCCCGGAACAACTCGCCGCGGGTCTCGGCAGACATCGTGCGGCGATCGTAGTCGTCGCCTCGTAGCGGCGACTTCCCGAGCGACGGAGGCACCAGGAACGGCCCCGCGGTTGCCGTTGCTTCTATAGTGGATCCGTGAGCCTTCGGGTTGAGCGCCCTGCAGAACGCCGGAGCCTCCTCGCCTATGTGGCACGTTGCCGCTTCTGCGACAAGACGGTCTCGATGCTTTCACCCGACTATGTCACCCAGTGGCGGCATCGCACCGAATTCGACGCCGACGATCCAACTGCGCGCGAGGTGCAGTATTTCTGTCCGAACCACACGAAGCAGTCCGAGATCCAGCGTCCTTTCTCCGTACGAATCCGCCGCAGGCTCGGGCTTTAGTCGCCCTCAATGACCACTGCTAGGTTGCGCGGGTGCCGCTCAGCCGACGATCCAACGACGATCTCGAAGGCATCTTTCTTGCGCGGCCGCCGCAACTCGAGGGCGAGAAGCGGCTTGCGGTCAAGGATCTCTTCGACACCGAAGGCTTGACGACGACCTACGGGTCGGTGATCTTCCGCGATCATGTTCCGACTCGAACCGCAGAGGCCGTTCGACGGCTCGAGGACTCTGGATACCAGTCGGTCGGAAAGACGAATCTCCACGAGTTCGCCTACGGTGTAACGTCGCAGAATCCGCATTTCGGCACCGTGCCGAACCCAAGGGCAAAGGGCCACATCGCCGGCGGCTCGAGCGGCGGATCAGCAGCCGCTCTGGTCGCCGGGCTCGCGGATGCCGCACTCGGAACGGACTCGGGTGGCTCGATCCGAATTCCGGCTGCGTGTTGCGGGATCGTGGGATTCAAGCCCACGTACGGGCTCGTCTCAACGGATGGGTGCTTCCCGCTCGCGGCGAGTTTCGATCACGCCGGACCGATGGCCCGATCGGTTCCCGAGTGCGCGGCGATGATGGAAGCTCTCGTCCCGGGTATCGGTAGACGCTGGCTCGAGAACGTCGAACAGGTCGAGGTGGGAGTCGCATGGCTGGAGCACTGCGATCCACTCGTTCGCGTACGAGTCGAGGACGCCGCTGCACATTTCCCGAATCAACGCCGCATCAACCTCCCTGAGCCGGAGGGTATCGGTGCAGTGTTTATGCGAGAGGTCGCCGCGGTCCATGGCGACCTGTTCGTGGAGCGCGAATCTTGGTATGGCTCGAACGTCCGCGAGAAGGTGAGACGCTGTCTCGAGGTAACCGACGCGGACTACGAGGCTGGAGTCCGGAGGCGGAACGAATACCACGAGCGGTGGCTCGAGGCGGTCGGCGACGTCGACCTCGTTCTCACCCCGACCGTCGGTTTCGTCGCGCCTCCAGACGTGCCCGACGCAGACGAGCGGTTCCGACCCGGACTCATTCGCTTCGTCTACCCGTTCAACATCGTCGGCTGGCCGGCCCTCGCCCTGCCCTGTGGCCAAGCAGAAGATGGCTTGCCGGCTTCCGTTCAGCTCGGTGGCCATCCAGGTGACGACGCCCTCGTGCTCGCCGCCGGAGAACTCCTGCAGCGCGCGCTTCGGGAGGACGGCGCTATTCCTTAGGCGCTCTTAAGTCGCGCCTTCTGGACCTTTCCCATCTCGTTTCGCGGGAGCTCGTCGACGAAACGGACCTCCCGCGGTCGTTTGTGCGGAGCCAGCACCGCCGCGACATGATCTGACAACTCTTCCGGGGCCGGGATCGAGGTCGGCTCGGGAACGATCCAGGCGACGATTCGCTCGCCGAGATCCGGATCTGCCTCTCCTGTCACCGCGGCCTCCCTCACGGAGGGATGGTCAAGGAGCGCCCACTCAACCTCGGCCGCGCCCACCTTGAAGCCGCCGACTTTGATGAGGTCGGTCGCCCGGCGCCCGACGATTCGGACGTAGCCATCTGGCGCTCGCGTGGCGAGATCGCCCGTCACGAACCAACCTTCTCGGAGCGCGTCCCGAGTGGCGTCCGGCCGGTTCAGGTACTCGGTGAAGAGGTTCGGGCCCCGAATCTCGAGCCCACCGATCGTCTCATCGTCGGCTTCGTCGATGGGGACACCCGCGTCGTCGACGAGACGTACGCTCACCCCGGGGAGCGGCGGGCCTACGTACCCGGGACGACGGTCCCCCGATGCCCTGACCGAACAGTTCATGATCGTCTCGGTCATTCCGTAGCGCTCGACGGTCTTCTGGCCGCTCAGCTCTTCGATCCTTCGAAAATCAGCGGTGGGCAGCGCAGCTGAACCCGAGACGAGGAGACGGGCACCCGCGAGAGCCCTCCCGATCGTCGGGTCCTCATCCCCGGCCGAGGCCAGACGGTGGTACATCGTGGGCACACCGAACAGCATGGTTCCAGAGCCCGAGAGCGCGTCCGCGACAGCCTCTGGTGAGAAACGGCCGACGTGAATGAGTCGTCCGCCACACCGCAGCGGGCCGAGCACGCCGAGGACGAGTCCGTGAACGTGAAAGAGCGGCAGGGCGTGAACCAGCACGTCATTCGCAGTCCATTCCCACACGTCGTAGAGGGCATCGAGATTCGAGGCGATCGCCCGACGCGAGAGCACGACGCCCTTCGGCGGTCCGGTGGTTCCTGACGTGTAGATGATGAGAGCAGGATCCTCGGTGTCGGGCTCGGGCGGTAGCTCGTCGGTACGAGCCCTCACGTCTACGTCGATCCGCTCGAGTCCCTCGCAGCCCCTCGGCAGCTCGTCGTCGGGGGCAACGAGAATCGCATCCGGCGCCGAGTCCGACACCACGTGCTCGAGCTCCTTCGAGCCGAGTTTTGGATTGAGAGGCACAGCGGCCGCTCCGCGTGTGAGAACCCCGAGCACACCGACGCATGCCTCGAGCGAAGGTCGAGCCCATACAGCGACGCGAGCTCGGCCTTCGACTCTCGTCGCAACCGCGGACGCCGCGCCGCGGAGCTCCGCATAGGAGAGAGACCTGTCACCGAACGAGACCGCGCCACTGAGGTCGGAGGCACGCAGACCCGGGAGAAGCATCGGGGCCACGATAGCTCACCGGTACCCACGTCTCCGCAAGTCGGAAGCTGTTCGAGAACCCCAAGAGGCCGGTTTCCCGGCCTCTCTTCTCGGATCGTCGCAATCCGGTTATGCCTATTAGATCGCTGATCGCCGGATGAGATTCATCCGGTAGGAAAAGTGAGAGCTGAATCCCCCGAGGACTCGGTTCGGTCAGACATCGTGACAGGACTTTTGGACTGGAAACGAGGATTCTCCAATGACACGCGCGAAGATTGTGCGCCTCCCCGTCGTCGCCGCCGTGGCAGTCGGGCTGGCGGCCGGAATAGGTATTTCGACACTGACGGACGGCGACGAGCAGGCCCCGCTCGCGGCTCCAGCCGTGGCGCTCTCAACAGAGGCCGGACCGAGCACTGCGGGAGGGCAGATCCAGCAGGTGCTTCCTCCGATTCTCGATGGAGATCCCGGCACGTTCGGGCGGATTCCTGATGTGGTCGAAGCCGTTCAGCCGACCGTCACGAGCATCCTCGTTCGCCTTTCAGAGGGTGGCGCAGAGGGAAGCGGCGTCATCTGGGACGGCAGCCGTGGGCTTGTGATAACGAACAACCACGTCGTCCAGGATGCCGTCGAGGTCACCGTTGTCCTGATGGACGGCGAGCGGATCGACGCGGAGGTGCTCGCCACCGACCCGACGACGGATCTGGCCCTGCTCACGGTCGACCGGACCGACCTTCCGACCGCCCGACTCGCGACAGAGCTTCCGAGAGTTGGCGAGCTTGCGGTGGCCCTCGGCAACCCGCTCGGGTTCGACAACTCCGTGACGGCAGGCATCGTCTCGGGACTACACCGCACGGTCCCGGCAGGCGGACTTCCGCTCGTCGACCTCGTCCAGACAGACGCCCCGATCTCCCCCGGGAACTCCGGTGGAGCCCTCGCGAATCAGAACGGCGAGGTGATCGGTATCAACGTCGCGGCCATCCCACCCACTCCGGACACTCGGGCGGTCTCGATCGGTTTTGCGATTCCGTCCCCGACGGTCTCGAACGTCGTCCAGCAACTCCTCGAGAACGGCGAGGCCCGGCATGCGTTCCTCGGAATCCAGCCGGCCAACCTGACCCCAGAGGTCGCTGACGAATTCGGTATTCAGGCCGAGCAGGGCGTTGTTGTCGCAGGTCTCGTGACGGGCGGCGCCGCGGAGAGGTTTGGGCTCCTTGTGGGCGACGTGATCGTTGCTTTCGACGGCGAGCCGCTCAGGATCGTTGAGGATCTGTTTGCTTCGCTTCGCCAGTATCGGCCCGGCGATTCGGTCGAGCTCGCGATCGATCGCGATGGTGACGAGATCGTGATCGAAACCGTCTTGGCGGATCAGACCGGACAGTAGCTGGGAATCCATCCCTCGCTCGTCGGGTCACACCGCGAAACAGACGCTTCGCTTCTCGACGCGAGGCTGGCAACCGGATTTCTCGAACGCAGTCGTCCCGCTCAGTGAGTTTCAGAGTGGAGGGCCAGGGAAGGACGGAATTCCAGCAATCGACGTCCCGCCGTTACCACCGTCGACGAGGCAGACTCGAACATCGATGCGCGCGAGCCGGTGATCGTCCTCGAGGTCGGCGGTGACGTGCGCATCTACCCAATTCAGATTCTGATCTGGCACGAGATCATCAACGACACCGTCGGCGGAGTTCCGGTGGCCGTGACGTTCTGTCCGCTCTGCAACGCGGCCCTCGTCTTCGAGCGCACACTCGACGGTCAGCTGCTCGATTTCGGAACGACCGGCAATCTCAGGAACAACGATCTGGTCATGTTCGATCGCCAGACCGAGACCTGGTGGCAGCAGTTCGGTGGAGAGGCACTCGCCGGAGAGCTTGCCGGCGCGAAACTGATCCAGGTTCCGGCGACCATGATCGCCTGGGGAGCCGCCATCGGTGAGCACCCCGACGCACAGGTTCTTTCTCGAGACACCGGATTCGACCGTCCCTACGGAGCCAACTCCTACATCGGTTACGACGACGTCGATAGTCCGCCCTTCTTCGAGGTTCAGGGCGAAACGGACGACCGACTCGATCCCAAGGAACGCGTCGTCTTCGTCGAACGTGGCGAAGCGGCGATCGCGGTGCCCGTTCACTGCGCTCGAGGCGGCCGCCTCCATCGAGGTCGAACTCGGCGGCGAAAGGCTCGAAGTCGTGTTCGTCGAGGGAGTTGCATCGTCACTCGACGACGCGAACATCGCTCAGGGGCGCGAGGTCGGCTCGGCGGAGGTCCGAAACCTCGAGACGGGTGAGTTCGTCAACTTCGACACGCCGTTCTGGCTCGCGGTTGGTGCGTTTCGCCCGGATATCGAGATCGTGACCGGCTAGATGGTTGAGAGAGGCACAATGCGAGACGGCTCGCGCTCGAGTTCAGGAGATCACAAAGACTGAGCCGTTGTCGACGAGGCCCAGAGTCTCATCCCTGAAGCTTTCGACGAGCGGCAGGAACTCTTCGGCCGACTCGCGCGCGAGCACGTCTCGCGTAAACACGATCAGAACGACGAACTGGCCGTTCGGGTACGGCGCTCCGGCGCCGAAGACGCTCTTGACCTCATAGCCCCTGACGAAACTCTGAGCCGGGATGATCTTCCTCCCCTGGTGATCCGTGGCGGTAGCCGCGTCTTCGACGAAGAAGAGCCCCGTGCCCATGGTTCTGATCACCTCGAAGTCGTGATGGTCGGCCCACTCAGCAGGCACTCCAAGCTCCCGGAGAAGGCGCGCCATCATCGGGACCTCATTGACAAACGAGGCGGTCACGAGTGGGATACCGATGTGTGACCGCGATTTCCGGCGATCGTTCCAGTTGGACTCCACACCGTGGGTCCCGACGAGGGTCAAGACCGGGGTCGTTGGCTTGAGTTGTTGCGTCGCTCCAGCACCGTCCGCGAGCGCGCGGACGAACATCGCAACCTGCTCCGGGAGCGATTCGTAGCCGCACGTCAAGTAGACGCGCGCGAGAACCACCGAGTCTTCAAAGCTCGAATGGACGGTGGCGGCGAATTCCTGGGCCCCTTGCTCCAGCACGGCAGAGGCTCGGATTGGACCCTCGACGTCTGACCAGAGCTCGCGCAGGGTTGTCTCGGACAGCTCCTCGAGCTTCACAATCCTCCTCTAGGCATCTGTTTCGGTGCGGAGTTATAGAGATGGCGTCGGCCCACTGATCGTCTCACGTACGCGGTTTCACGGTCCGGCGAAGGCGCCGGCTCACACAGAACTCAGATATCGGTGGACGTACATCACTGCCATCGAGCCTTCGCCGACGGCGGAAGCAACCCGCTTCACGGACCCGTGGCGGACATCGCCCGCTGCGAACACGCCCGGGACGTTCGTTTCGAGCATGAACGGGGAACGATCAAGCTGTCCGTAGGCCGCCAGCGCTCCATTCTGTTCGACGTCGGATCCCGACAGGATGAAGCCGTGGTCGTCTCGCGCGACCACGCCCTCGAGCCAATCCGTGCGCGGCATCGCTCCGATGAAGATAAAGAGCGCAGTCGCCGAGACGGTTTCCTCTGACTCGCCGCCGTCTCGACTCAGAACGAGCTGCTCGAGCCGACCGTCGCCGATCACCTGCTTGACCTCGGTTCTCGTCCACACCCGGATGTTGTCGGTTGCCCCGATCTGATCGATCAGGTACTGCGACATCCCCTTCGAGAGCGAGTCGCCCCGCACGAGAAGCGTGACGGTCTCCGCGTAGCGAGAGAAGTACATCGCAGCTTGACCCGCCGAGTTGGCTCCACCGATGAGGAAGACGTCCCCACCCCGGACAGTTTCCCCCTCGGTCATCGCGGCTCCGTAGTAGATACCAGCGCCCGTCAGGTCGTCGACCCCCTCGGCGTGGAGCTTCCGATACGAAACCCCTGTCGCGATCAAGAGCGCTCGACAGTTGAGTTGGGTCCCATCTGAGAGCTTCACGGTTCGGGACGGTCCCTCGGCGTCAAGCCCAATGACCTTCTGTGCGGTGAGAATTTCGACGCCGAACCGACGCGCCTGACTTACAGCTCTGCGTGCAAGCTCCCCACCTGACAGCCCGCCGGGGAAGCCGAGGTAGTTCTCGATCCTGGAACTCATTCCCGCCTGTCCCCCCGGCGCCTGCTCCTCGACCACGAGCGTCCGAAGCCCCTCCGAGGCGCCGTAGACGGCCGCGGCCAGTCCGGCCGGACCCGCCCCGACGATGACGAGTTGGTAGAAGGGCATCTCAACGCTCGTCTGAAGACCAACTCTGTCGGCAAGTTCGCGATTCTCGGGCTTGGCGAGCGTCGAGCCGTCCGGGAAGAACACGCACGGGAGATCGGTGGTTTCTGATCCGGCCAGCTTGACGAGTTGGCGCGCCTCCTCGCTCGTCTCCGGGTCAAGCCAGAGATACGGAATCTGATTCCGCGCAAGAAAGTCCTTGATCTGATGCGAGGCCGGGGCCCAGTGGTTGCCGACAACGCGAACACCGTCGAACGGCGGGCGATAGGCCGCCCGCCAATCATCGAGGAGATCGGTGAGCACCGGATAGAGCTTCTCGTCCGGCGGATCCCATGGCTTCAGCAGGTAGTGGTCGATCTGAACGTCGTTGATGGCGCTGATCGCCGCGTTCGTATCCGCGTACGCGGTGAGCAGGACCCGCTTTGCATCTGGATAGACGTCAATTGCCTGCTCCAGAAACTCGACGCCGGTCATCTCGGGCATCCGTTGATCGACGAGGAAAAGGGCGGCGGGTTCACCGCGACGCTTGAGTTCTCCGAGGACCTCGAGTGCCGACGCGCCGGAATCGGCACGGACGATTCGATAGTCGGCGCCGTACTGGCTCCGGAGATCGCGTTCGACGGCTCGAAGGACGTCGGTGTCGTCGTCGAGCGTCAGGAGAAAAGGCTTTTCCACTGGGTCTACCTCTCGAGGAATTCTAGGGGCCCGCCGAACAGCTTACTCGGCCGGGAAGCGGACCCAGAAGACGGTCTGTCCGGGCTCGGACCGGAAGTCGATTTCTCCCCCACAGCGCGCTCTGACGATGCGGCGCGAAACGTCGAGCCCGAGGCCGGTTCCCTCGCCAACGTCCTTCGTCGTAAAGAAGGGATCGAAGATTCGGGCCTGGACGTCCTCGGGGATTCCCGGGCCGTCATCGCCGATCTCGACGGTGACGTTTCCGTCCTCGAGGTACGTCTTGATCGTCACTGTTCCTTTTTCGCCCATCGCGTCGATGGCATTGTCGATGAGATTCGTCCAGACCTGGTTGAGCTCGCTTCCCCGGATCTGGACTTTCGGAAGGGCGGTGTCGTAGTCGCGAACGAGCTCGATACCTGACTTGAACTTGTGACCAAGGATCCTGATCGTGTCCTCGAGGCCGTCGTGGATGTCGACGACCTGGAGTGGAGCCTGATCCATATGGGAATAGGACTTCACGGCGTCCACGAGTTCCGAGATATTCCGCGAGCTTCTCGACACCGTCGCCGCTAGCTCGTTCGCCGCGAGTGCCTTGCAGAGCCAGGCGACAGACTCACGGAGGGCCTCGGGTGGAACGGTCACCGCAATCCTGTCGAGATCTTCCGTTCGAACCCCAGCCTCAACGAGCTCCGGTGCGATCATCCAGGCCTCGTCGACGTTGCTGGCCTCGAGCCACGCTGCGAGTTCCTGCTCACGGTCGCTCGCCTCGAGTGGAGAGAGCGCCAGCGACGCTCCCGTGCGTGCACTGACCGCCCGATTCCAATCGGTGAGAGCCGCCCATTCGTCGGAGCCAATTCGTGTTCCACACAGGTCGATCGTCGCCAGATGGAGTTCCTCGAGCTTCGAGGCAAGCTGGTCGGCGGCCCGGGAGGCCGCCGCCGCTGGGTTGTTGAGCTCATGCGCGAGGCCAGCCGACATCTTTCCGAGCGCCGCCATCTTCTCGGTCTGACGTAGCTCCTCCTCGACCCGACGGCGCTCGGAGATGTCATCGAACGTGACGACGCAGCCAAGCAATTCCCCGTCGCGCTCGATGGGATAGGACCAGTACTCCGCGGGAAAGCTCGAGCCATCTGCTCGGAACAGGAGTTCGTCGTCGACGTGAGCTTCCTTGTGCTCTCGGAATGCCTGATAGATGCGACATTCCTCCACGGGATACGGCTCGCCGTTTGGGCGAGTGTGGTGCGAAAGCTTGTGCAGGTTGCGACCGAGCAGGTCGGAGTCGCTCTCGAAGCCAAGGAGCCTGACGCACGCCGGATTCGCGAACGTGCAATTTCCGTCGAGGTCGATGCCGTAGATCCCGGCACCTGCCGAGTTCAAAAGCAGCTGATTCAGTTCACCCGTCCGACGGAGCTCCTCCTCGACACGAAGGCGTTGACTGATGTCGACGAACGTCACGACGCATCCGAGGAGTTCTCCGTCACGCTCGACTGGATAGGACCAGTACTCGGCCGGGAAGCTCGAGCCGTTCGCACACCACATCACCTCGTCGTCGACATGCGTGCCCTTGTGCTCCCGAAACGCCTGATAGATACGGCACTGCTCCTGCGGGTACGGCTCTCCGTTTGGCCGTGTGTGATGCACGAGCTCGTGCATATTCCGCCCGAGGAGCTGGGAGTCACTCTCATAGCCGAGCAGCTTCAAGCACGCTGGGTTCGCAAACGTGCAGCTGCCCGTGAGGTCGATCCCGAAGATGCCCTCACCGGTGGAGTTGAGGAGCAACCGAACGAACTCGTCGTCGGACAGCTCCTCAGCCACACCGGTCGAAACCTGGTTCTTCTCGCTCAATTGATCGAGCGCCCCTACGCCTCCTGGATGGCGCTCACGATCTCGTCGGTCGTCTGCACAGAGCTGGCGATCATCCGGAAGTTAAGGATCGCGGCGGAGTAGAAGTCGCCGCCCGGAAGCTGGGCACCGGCGGTCGCGTCCTTGACCACGGCGACCTCGAAGCCCTGCTCGGTCAACTCGCGCAGGTGGGCCTCGACGCAGAGGTTGGCGGACATGCCGCCGAGGATCACCTTGTCGATGCCCTTCTTGCGCAACTGGACGACCAGGTCGTTCGACTCCGGCCCGTAGACCTTGTGGGGCGAGGTGACGACGACGTCGTCTCGGTCAATCAGGGGCTTGAGCGGTTCGTGCCAGTCGGCGCCCGAGCCACCGAAGCCCTCGACGCTCAGTTCGCCCTCGCGGTCGAACATGCCGACGGCGTGCATCATCTTCTCCACCGCGCCGCCGAAGTCCCACTGGTGGTCGTGGGGGTAGTAGTAGTGGGGCGAGACGAAGACGGGGATGCCGGCTTCATGGGCCGCCGAGAGCAGTTGCTGCAAGTGTTCGACGGTGTTGTTTTCCTCCACGCTCGAGCCGACGACTCCCCAGACGACGCCCTCCTCGGAGAGGAAGTCCTTCTGCGGATCGGTGATGACGACGGCCGTCCTTCCCTTCTCGATCTCGAAGCCGGGATTCGGCAACAAGTCGTCATATGTTTGTTCTTCGGTCACTCTCAATCCTCCCTTGTCCGATTGCCGAAGTTTTCCAGATCAATGACCTTCGGCAATGATCTTCGACCGGCTTGGACGACACGAGATTCACTCCGCCCGCATCAAACTGAATGCGGGTCGCACGGATTCGCCCAGATCGGCGAATCCCTCATCGCCCTCACGGGTCACAGGGACGAGCACAACGCGCAGCCCCATGGAGGGATCGTAGTGAAAAAACGCCGAAATCAGCTTCTCGCCCTCGCCGTGCTCGCAGTGGTGGCGCTGGTCGCGGCGGGCGTCGTCCTCGCCACGAGTCGCAACTCTGATGAGATCCCGATCATTGTGGAAGGCTCGTTCGAGGTCGGCGATCTCGAGGCAGCGCCCGAGCTCAGCGGAACCGATCCAATCACCGGCGAGACAGTGAGCCTCTCGGACTTCGCCGGCATACCGGTGGTGATCAACATCTGGGCCGATTGGTGTCCGGGCTGCCGCGCCGAAGCGCCGGCGCTCAAAGAGCTCGGACAGGCCTTTCCAAACGTCCAACTGCTCGGAATCGACTTCCAAGACACCATCTCGGGAGCGAGAAACTTCTACGACGAGTTCGACCTGACCCATCCGAGCATCTTCGACGAGAGCGGAAGTCTGGGAGCGAAGCTGGGACTGATCGGGATGCCGACCACGATCTTCCTCAACGACCAGCATCAGATCGTGACGCGGATCGTCGGTGAGACCGACCTCGAAGGGTTTACGCAGGGAGTCGAAGCGGCGCTCGCCGCTTCATCCTCGCACGCTCAATGATCGAGCTCGGCGTCGTCGGGCTGGCGGTCGCCTTCGCGGCCGGTCTCGTCTCGTTCTCGTCGCCATGCGTCCTGCCTCTCGTTCCCGGCTACCTGTCGTTCGTTGCGGGTGTCGGCTTCGACAAGCTCGGGGAGTTCGAGTCGGCGAGTGTTTGTCTCGACGGCCGTTTTCGTCGTCGGATTCAGCCTGATGTTCATTGCCTTCGGGGCGGGCGCCGCGTCGTTCGGAACCGCACTGCTCGAGAATCGGCGACCGTTGGAGGTCGTCGCCGGAGTTTTCATCATCGTCGCGGCAATAGCGATCCTCGGCCTGCCGCTACCCCGAGTGCTGTCGCAGGAGCGACGGCTCGAAGTGAAGGAAGGGAAGAAGGGCCTCGTGACCGCTTTCTTCACCGGCGTGGCCCTCGCAGTGGGCTGGATTCCGTGCATCGGTCCCACACTCGCAGCGATCCTGACTCTCTCGGCGACGAGCGGCGGCGCAACCGAAGGCGCGGTATTGCTCGGTGCATACTCGCTCGGTCTCGGAGTCCCGTTTCTCCTCTTCGGCTTGTTCTTCACTCGTCTGCTCGGAGTGACGCGATGGCTCAAGAGCCACTGGCGGACGGTGAGCTTCGCGTCGGCCGGCCTGCTCGTGACCTTCGGCGCGCTCCTGATCACCGGTGATCTCGTCAGCCTGACCGCACGGCTCGCGAACTTCACCGGTTGGCAAATCTAGGAAGGCGGGAGCTTCTAGCCGCTGCTCGCAGCCGCGAGCTCTTCGAGCCGTTTTCTGAGAGCCATCCGGCCTCGATGGAGACGGCTCTTGAAGTTCCGAAGGTTGAGGTCGAGGATCTCGGCCGCCTCCTCGTTGGAGAGTCCCTCGACGTCTCGAAGGACGACCGGCAGTCGGTAGTTGGGCGGCAGGCCACGCAAACCTTGCTCGAGTTGCGCTCGAAGCTCGTCGATCTCCGCCTCGCGCGGCGGATCGGCGCCGATGTCCGGCACTTCGAGCATCACGTCATCGAACGGCAGAACCTCACGTCGAGCTTCGCGGGCCAAGATTCGGTTGGTCTCGTTCATGGCTATCCGATAGATCCAGGTCGAGAACTTCGCATCACCCCGAAACTTCGGAAGAGCTTTCCAGGCGCGGACGAAGGTCTCTTGCGCCGCGTCCTCCGCGAGTCCGGAATCGCCGATCGTGCGGAACAACATTCCGTAGATACGCCCGGAGTAGCGGCGCACCAGCTCCTCGAAGGCATCGGCATCGCCTTCGCGTGCAAGCCCCACGAGTTCGACATCCGGTTGGGCGTTCACCGGCTCGACCCTATATGACGGCTCCTGCCCTGGCGCGCAAGACTTCTTGCGGCCACAAATTCCTCCGGACCGTGTGAGAAGATGTCGAATCTTCAACCTGGGGCGAATCTCCCGGCCCCGTGTGTCGATCTAAGAAGCGGACATGAAACGTTTCCTAAACAAGCTCCGAAGGCGTAACACGCTCGAGTGTGAAGAGATGCGAGCACTCATGTCGGACTACGTCGACGGTGAACTCGAGGACGAGCAGCGCCGAAGGGTCGACGAACATGTGGGCTTTTGTCAGCCCTGCAGGACTGTCCTGGCCAATCTTCGGGAAACGCTCACCCGACTCGGTTTGCTGAAGGACGTGACCCCGCAGGGGGCCGACGATCCTGAGGTCGTGACCGAGCGGATCCGCCAGGGCTGGCGCGAGCAGGCGTAACCGCCGACGAGAGCCCGCCTTTTCCGGCGGCGCTCAGGCGCCTGGACAAGGAGGTCCCGATCACGCTCGTCGAGCGGGAACTG
>CAYTCZ010000008.1:29797-43275 GCA_964436315.1 uncultured Gaiellales bacterium
TTGATGTCGGCGGCGAGGAGATCGAGTACGAAAACCTGTAGTCGCAACAGGTTCTGACGTTGCCGTGCCAACGATCGAAGGCTTGGCCGACGTGCCGCTCTGGACGAAATCGCGAAGCGACGCAGATCAGCAAGATTCCCAAGAGTCTCGTCGTACCCGGGGGCGGTGTCGTCGGCACGAAACTCAGTCAGTTCTTCAACCGGCTCGGCACCCGGGTCACGATCGTCGAGCTGTTCTCGCATCTGCTCAGTCAGCAGGATCCGGCGGCCGGCACCCTCCTCCAGGAGTTGCTCGGGATTCCTTAAGCTCGCCGCGGACCCGCGGCCGCGTTCTCGTCGGGGCATCCGCAGTAGGTCCCGAGTCAGGCGAATGGATCGGTCAGGTCACGCTGGCGATCAAGGCTGAAGTGCCAATTGCGGTCCTCCGTGACACGATCCAGCCCTACTCCACGTTCTCCGAAGCGATCTACTTCGCCGTTCGCGATCTCCAATCGAGCAGACCGAGGGGACGCACGCTCCTGAAGGACGGCTGACATTAGGCCGTGCGCGGCCGAGCCGCGAAATGCCCCGAGCACCGACGAGTCTGGCGCGCCCAGATCGTCCGGGGGGTTCACTTCTCGGCTACAAGGTGCAAATCTCTACCCTGGAGCATCGATCCCATGCGCTGGGTCGGAATCATCGGCGTCGTGTTGGTTGTGTCGGCACTTGCTGTCGGAGGCGTCGCCATTTCCAAGGCAACGGACGAGGGCACCGTGCAGAGGCTCGTTCTCGAGGGCAGCGAAACGCTGAGCGGACTCGTGCTCGACGACAACGGCGGCGACGCCGCCCCGAACTTTGCCGGAATCGACGTCTTGACTGGGGACGAAATCGAGCTCAGGGATTTCGCCGGAAAACCGGTGGTCATCAACGTCTGGGCGTCGTGGTGTCCTGACTGCCAGGAGCAAGCTCAGGAGCTGTACACCTTCGCGCTGGCACATCCAGAGGCTCAGATCCTTGGAATCAACATCAACGACACCCTGGCGCAGGGCCAGGCGTTTCATCAAAAGAACCAGTGGTTCTGGCCGAGCGTCTTCGACAATGATGCGTCGATCGCGACGGAACTCGGGTTGGACGGACTCCCGGCGACGCTCTTTCTCAACGCTGACCAGGTGATCGTCGCTCGCCTCACCGGCACCGGGGACCGCGAGAGATTCGAACGCGGCCTCCAAGAAGCCCTCGTCAGCGGGTAAGGCTGGCTCGCTTCATGTGAACATCGTGAATCCCTGAGAAGAAACCGGGGTCATAGTTACCGAGCGGGAGAGCGGCGGGGAGAGAGAAAGCCCTCACCTCTCAGTCCCTTCCGGTTGCCGCACTCCCTCCACTCCTCCAAGAGAGGGGGTCGGGCGGCCCCCTCTCTGTCCTTTCGAGGCAGGACGAAGGCCCCGCGAATCGCGCGGGGCCTTTTGCTTCGTCAACGTCGAGCTACGCCTCGACCGACACGGGCTCTGCCGTCGACTCGGAGACGCGCTCGAGACCGCGGGCGCCACGAATCAGGACAAGGGCTGCGATCGCGCCGGCAGCGGCAAAACCGGCACCGGCCAGGAGTGCGATCTGGAAGCCCTCCGTCAGGGCGCTTGCCTGCTCGGAGCCCGAGCTGAGGAGATCCTCGGTGCGAGAGATCGCGAGCGTCGAAAGGACAGCAACGCCGAGTGCACCGCCGACCTGTTGCGTTGTGTTGATCAAGCCGGATGCAAGTCCGGAGTCTTCATCCTTGACCCCTTCGAGCGCTCCGATCGACATTGCGACGAATGCCATTCCGAGACCGACCCCGACGATGAGGAGTCCGGGGAGCAGGTCGCCCACGTAGCTCCCACCGGCGGAGATCTGCCCCAGGAGCACCATGCCTACGGCCGCGATTCCAAGCCCCGCAGCCATCGGAATACGCGTCCCGATCTTCGTCACGAGCGCTTGGCCGCCGATGGACGACGCGAGCGCCGTCAGGGACATGGCGAGCCACGCGACTCCTGCTTGCAGCGGCGAGTAGTCGAGCACCTGCTGCATATAGAGCGTGACGATGAAGATCATCCCGAAGACGGCTCCGCCGAGAGCGAGTCCGGCCACATTCGACCCCGTGACGGCCCTGATCTTGAAGATCGAGAACGGCATAAGCGGGGCCTTGGAACGGCGCTCGACCACGACGAACGAGCCGAGCAATGCTGCCGAGGCCGCGAACAGTCCGAGGGTTTGTGCCGAGAGCCAGCCGGCGTCGTTCGCCTCTACGAGGGCGTAAACCAGCACAGCGATTCCGGCGGTCACAGTCAGTGCACCGGCGAGGTCGAATCCCTTCGAGCTCAGCTCGGCTCGACTCTCTGGCACCAAGAACGGGATCGCGGCCATGACCGCGAGACCGACGGGGGCGTTGAGGAAGAAGATCCACTCCCATCCAAGCGTGTCCGTCAGCACGCCGCCGAGCAGCACGCCGGCGGTGCCACCGGACGCTCCGACCGCACCCCAAATGCCTAGCGCCTTGTTCCGCTCGGATCCTTCTTTGAATGTCGTCATCAGGATCGACAGAGCAGCCGGGGTCATCACGGCTGCACCGACGCCCTGGAGTGCCCGCGCGAGAATGAGCACCGTGTCAGACCAGGCAAGCCCGGCGAGGAGCGATGCCGCGACGAAGACACCAACCCCGACGATGAACACGCGCCGTCGACCAAGCAGGTCGGCCGTGCGTCCGCCGAGCAAGAGGAGCCCGCCAAACGTCAGCGCATAGGCACTAACGACCCATTGAAGATTCTTCTGCGAGAAGTCGAGGTCGACCTGGATCGTCGGAAGCGCCACGTTCACGATGGCCACGTCGAGGATGACCATGAAGAACGCGGCGCAGAGCGCGATCAGGCCGAACCACCTTCTTGATCCCTGCTGTTGATGTGCTGTTTCGGTCATGTCTAACTCCTCACGCTTTCGGTCAGAGACTCAGTCGGCTAGAAGGGCTGCACGACGGCTACTCGGTGGATCGTGCTCGGCTGTGGCCCAGGCCTCGAGTCGCTCCCGGAGAGCCATGCGGCCCCGGTGAAGCCGACTCTTGAAGTTGCGCAGCTTGAGGTCGAGGATCTCGGCCGCCTCTTCGTTCGATAATCCCTCGATGTCTCGAAGGACAACTGCGGCCCGATAGTTCTCGGGCAGTTCGCGAAGATGCTGCTCGACTTGAGCGGCCGACTCTTTCGCGAACACCGAGTCGAGGGGCTCCGGACCGGGATCCCGAAGCGCGTGTGCGGCTCGTCGAGAGGGACGCCGGCTCGCTTCGCCTCGCGTGCCCGAGTCCGGTGCGCTCCGTTCAACGCGATTCGAATCAACCACGTTGAGAACTTGGAGTCGCCCCGAAAACGTGGGAGCGCCTGCCAGGCTCTGACGAAGGTCTCCTGAGCCTGATCCTCGGCGAGCGTCGGATCGCCAAGGAGGCGGACCAGCAGGCCGTAGATCCTCGATGACTGTCGTTGTACGAGTTCTTCGAACGCGCGCGACTCACCGTTTCTCGCAAAGTCGACGAGCTCGTCGTCCGACCAACTCGAAGCGGCTCTCGCGAAGAAATCCGATCGTCGAGTCCGAGATCGCGGCGTCTCACCCTGGGCCGATGCCAAAGGGAATCGCGGAATCGCTGCCACGGCTCCACACACTCGCTTTTCCTCCTCCGAGTAGTTGACTAGTCGTCTAGTTCTGGCGAAAAAAGAGAGCTGACTGACTTCGTCCGCTTGCATCAAGCAGCTACCTTGTCTGCCTCGGATCCGAGCGGCGCCGGGATTCCGGCCAGACGCAGGATCCCTGGCGAGAGCTCGCGCATTACCTCGGGATCGTTGCTGGCCTTGGCAAGCACGATCATCCCTTCGATGTATGCCTGAATGGCCCGGGCTGTGACCCTCGTGTCGATCTGAGGAAGGTCGCCTGCCTCGACGGCCTCGTCAAGGGCCCGCTCGAAGAGCTTCGCCCAGTCGTCGAAGACCCGGTCGAGGCGCTCGCGCAGAACCTCGTCCTTGGTGCTCATCTCCACGGCGAGGTTCCCGAAGGCGCAACCGCTCACCGAGCCGGACTCGTCCTTCATCATCGCCGTGAAGCGGTACTGCATCTCGCCGAGCGCCACCAGTCGGTCGAGCGGCGGGTCGTCCGAGTTCAGAATCGGGCCGACCATCTTCCCTTCGAAGACCTGCCAGTGCGACTCGATCACAGCAAGCGCGAGATCGCGCTTGGACGGGAAGAAATGGTAGAAGCTCCCCTTCTGCACGCCGGCGTGCTCACAGATCTCGTTGACGCCGACATCGCCGTAGCTTCGGCTGTGCCAGAGCTCGCCGGCTGATTCAACAAGTCGCTCGTTGGCGTCGCTCGTTCGTCCCATTAGTTGACCGGTTGGTCTAGTATGACGACCATCGCGGACGTTGTCAAGGGATCTGTTCGCCCCCGGCCGCCGCTTCGCGCCTCCCCCACACGAATAACCAGTCCGCTGACCGAAGAGAGGGCCAGGCCTGCTTCGCCTGATCGCGGGTCCCCACCCAATGGGTGGGGAACGGCGGTCCGATCCACCCGCCACCCAACTCAAGCCTATCGCTCGGGCTCATACGGGTCTGAGACGAACGGTGCCGAGATCGGCAACGACTTGTGCATAGATCAGAGAGAAAAAGCTGCCGGATTCACTCCGCATGTGCGTCTACTTCCGAGAGGCTTGCCACTCCTCGTGAGAGGGCACTTCCTCGCCGACCACGTAGAGGAAGTAGGCGCCGGTGTCCCCGAGAAAGCGGAAATGTTGGCGGAGATCGGCGACAGTGGATTCGAAATCATCGTGAGACCGAAGGTAGGTCGAGAAGCCGCCGTGATCTCGGTCGAGCGCCACCATCTCGACGGCGTTGTCGACGGTCGCTTCGATCTTCTTTCGGTTTCGGACAATCTGCGTGTCCTCGGTCAGGCGATCGACATCGGCCGGCGTGAACGCAGCGACCTTGTTGGGATCAAACCCGGCAAAGGCATCGCGAAAGCCATCCCATTTCGATTCCACCACGCGCCAGCTGAGACCGCTCTGGAAAACGGCCTTCGTCAGCACCTCGAAGTAGTCCGCGAGCGACGTCGGTACGATCCGCTCGGGCGCGCCCGGCACGTCATTCTCCTTTCACCACGCCGACGACGTGCCCCTCAGGGTCTGCAAGTAGTGCGAACGTGACCATGTCGGGGATTTCCGTCACAGGCATGATTGTTTTTCCGCCAAGGCTCTCAGCCTTGTCGAGATAGGCTTGCGGATCGTCGACCGCGACGTAAAACGTGACGTGGCCGCCGCCGCCCCGGGCGCTGCCGATTCCTCCACCGATGCCACCCTCTGTGCCCGTGTTCACGACCCCGTAGTTCATTGGATTGTCAGCGTCGATCGCCCAGTCAAAGAGTTCGCCGTAGAAACTCGACAGCTTCGCGGCGTCCTCGCCGAGGACTTCGAAGTGAACGACCGGATTTCCCATCCTCCTCCTCCCTTGGTCGTCTGCGTTGCGTCAGATGCTCGTTGAGCGAACTTTGGTTCGCTCGCCACTGTGCCAGAACTCGTGCGTCGAGGCTTGTTCGCTCCGAACCGCCGGCCGCGATATTTCGAATGCGTTGAACAGAAGCTCGTGAACTCGTGGCGTATGATCCAAGCGGCACAGCTGAGCCCGGCGGGGCCGGCGAATCGGGAGGCCCTATGAAGCTCTTCGCGGTAATTCTGATGCTCGCTCTGTCGGCCTCCTCTATGGCCTTTGCAGGGAACCTCACTCGGCCAGAGAGTGCCCTCATCCATAGAGGCAAGATCTATGTCTCCCAGCAGGGTACGTTCGAACAGGCTCAGCCCGGCTCAGCGATGCCCGGTGCGGCGACCGACGGCTCGGTGGTCATCGTGAATCGAAAGGGCAAGGCCCTCAAGACCTTCGTGCAGAACTTGGTCGACCCCACGGGGATGGCCGTCATCGGTCAGACACTGTGGGTAAACGACGGAGCGTTGATCCGAAGTTACAACACGAAGACGGGAGCCGCCGGCAAGTTCATCGATCTCACCGCTACGGTCCCGAACGGCACGTTCCTCAATGACCTCGCCGCCGTCGGGAAGACCCTCTGGGCAACCAACACCGCTGCGAACGCTGTCTACCGCATCAAGATGAACGGCGCCGTGAAGTCCTTCGCGTTGCCGCAGGGCTTCGCGCTCCCGAACGGGATCGCGCTGAATCCGCGGACCAAACAGCTCTGGATCGTCACGACCGATCCACGTCTGGTTCCAGGAATCGGCGGACAGCCTGGAGCCGCGATTCTCCGGATGACGAAAGCCAGAATGATGAAGCCGGTGATACGGAGTCCGGCGCTCAGGGCTCTCGACGGGATCGTCTTCCAGGGCAAGCACGCGATCGTCTCCGACTTCCGCACTGGGAAGATCTGGAGACTCCTAGCGAACGGAAAGCTTCGGAGGATCGCAACTCTGAAAGGCTCTCCGGCCGACATCGGCTACGACGCGGCGCGAAAACAGCTCCTCGTGCCGCTTCTCGGCGCCGGGAAGTTCACGACCCTCACGCCGTAGCAGAACCTGCACGTTCGGTTCGCGCGAGCCGACGAGCCTCGCGAAGGGGCTCGGGAGTCCGCCGCGGACCCACCGTCGGGAGCACCGCCTGGACGGCAATATCGGGCTCGGTTCGCCAGGCTGCGTGAATCGCCAGCGGTCGAGTACCGCGCTTGGTCCGAAGCCAGAACCCGACGGTCCGATCCCCGAGCCGCAGCGGCGAAACCGCTCCCGACCGGTCCAGCGGCAGAGCGCCGACGGCAATGAGTGGCCGATGCGTGACACCGACCGTCGGGACATCGAGCACCGCTCCGAGATGAAGAGCGAGGCCGGCGCCGCGCGGATGATCCCGGCCTGTGGCGTTGACGAGTAGGACGTGGGGACGATCGGGGAGGTCTTCGACTGCCCGCGCGAGAGCCCGCCCCTCTCGCAGGGCGAGAAAGCCGGCTGCGTACGCGTCATCGGTCCGGTCACGGACGATGGCGGAACCAGCGAGTTCTGCGCTCGACATCAGCACCGCGGCCGCCCATACCGGATCGCCAGCACGACCACCTCCTCTGGTGCCTCTCAGGAAGGTCGCGTAGCAGCCGCCAAAGCGTGTGGTGGTCGGGACAGACGTCCAGGGCTCGGGCGAGAGTTCGCTTATCCGCCGTTGCTCTGACGCCATCGCATCGCGACTCGCCGGCCAAACGTAGGTCATGCCGACGCGCTTCTACGTTCTCGAAGCAGCGAATTGGAGCGCTCGTGAGACGTTGATCCCGAGCCATCGGAGCCGTCGCACGCGCCGGTTAGTAGGCGACAAGGCCGAGCTCCTCGAGCCAGGCGCCGAGATCGTCTGGTTCCAGCTGCTCCCATCGAGCGGAGCCGGTGTGGTTCTCCATACGAACGGCCAGACCGTCGCGGAGCTCCCACAGGTGCGCGAACGGCCGGTCGAGCGTAGCTCCAGCCTTCGTGCGGCCCCGATAGTGGCCGACGACGAAGACATGGCGACCTGCGTCGACGTAGTGCTGCGGCTCCATCGTGAACTCTTCGTACCGCTCGAGCGCAGGCGCGAAGACTTCCTTCGCAACCGCCTCACGTCCGCGATGCCGGCCGCCCCATGGGAGGCCAGGCCGCTCAGGCTCAATCCACTCGATTCCCGGATCGAAGCACTCAAGGACTGCACCGACGTCCCCTCGTACGAACGCTTCGTACGCCCCGCGAATGGCTTCGACGTTTGCGTCTGACACTGATTCTCGTCTTCGGCCTAACCCGGAGGAACCTTAGCGACGACCTCGTCGCTCGCGCTAGGACTGGAGCCTGGACGGCAGCTGACGCCAGATGGCCAGACCAGCCTCGCACTCGACCGACCGAGCGGCTACCGTGGGAGCCGTGGCCCTCATTGTCCAGAAGTACGGTGGGACCTCCGTCGCGGACGCGGCACGAATCAAGAACGTCGCGGCGCGAGTCGTCTCCGCCGCCAAGTCGGGTCAGGAGGTCTGCGTCGTCGTGTCTGCGATGGGATCGACCACTGACGAACTCGTGGCCCTCGCCGCCGAAATCTCGCCCCTGCCACACGCGCGAGAGCTCGACATGTTGCTTACGGCCGGAGAACGCATTTCGATGGCCCTCCTCTCGATGGCAATCCATGACCTCGGGCGCGACGCGGTTTCGTTCACCGGCTCCCAGGCAGGGATCGTCACCGATACGTCCCACGGAAAGGCTCGAATCCTCGAGGTCCGCTCGCGCCGCGTGCGCGAAGCCCTGCAGTTAGGCAGCATCGTGATCGTTGCCGGTTTCCAGGGTGTCTCGACCGACGCGAACGTGACGACCCTGGGCCGGGGCGGCTCTGACACCACGGCGGTCGCGCTTGCGTCCTCGCTCGGTGCCGACGTCTGCGAGATCTACACGGACGTGGAAGGCGTCTTCACGGCGGATCCTCGAATCTGCCCCGACGCGCGGAGGCTGGATGAGATCTCTTATGAGGAGATGCTCGAGCTCTCGGCGTCGGGCGCTCGTGTACTGATGGTGCGCTCAGTCGAGTTCGCAAGGAACCATGGCGTGCGTCTGCACGTACGTTCCTCATTCGAAGACGTTCCTGGAACCTGGGTCAAGAAGGAGGACGAATTGATGGAGAAGGCGATCATTTCGGGCATCGCTCACGACACCTCCGAGGCCAAGGTGACGATCAGCTCGGTGCCGGACCGTCCCGGGATCGCGGCGGGCATCTTCCGCCCGCTCGCGGAGCATGGTGTAAACGTGGACATGATCGTTCAGAACGTCTCGGATCAAGGTCGAACCGATATCTCGTTCACCGTCCCGAAGCAGGATCTGGCCCGCGCCGAGCCGGTCCTCCAAGAGCTGGCCCGCGAGGTGGGAGCGGCCGGCATCGCGACCGATCCCGATGTCGCCAAGGTCTCGCTGATCGGAGCGGGAATGAAGACGCATCCCGGCGTCGCAGCCGACATGTTCGACGCCCTCGCCAAAGCCGGAATCAACATCGAGATCATCTCGACGTCGTCCATCCGCATCTCGTGCGTCGTCCGCGCAGCAGACGTTCAGCGGGCCGTTCAGACCGTCCACGATCGATTCCGGCTCTCTGACTCGGTCGTCCTGGAGGAGTCCTCAGCACAGGCCGTCGGCGGCGCGTAGCAACGCGCGTCGGCTCCGAGGCGAGACTGCTCAACCGGCGCGAGGACCGAACTGCGCATCGTCCAGCCGGAACTAGATCTTCTTCTAGCTGTCGCAGTGGAGATTCGCTCCTAGCGTGCGAAGGGAATGCACCGAATGGGTGAGTCGGGCCGTGGGCGCAAGCCAAGAAGGCCGGTCCCTAAGGGGGGAACGGACGTATTTCAGCTCGTCGAGTGATGACGGCCGTTCAGAACAAGCACGGATCGCGGTACCAGCCACGAAGCACGCCGACAGGAGAGCCGGTGTGTCCGGCCGTCTCGGTCGTCGTGCCGGTTCGAGACGACCTTCAGACGTTGGCCCGATGTTTGGAGGCGCTTGCAGCTCAGTCGTATCCGCGAAATCGATTTGAGACTGTGGTTGTCGACAATGGATCGACGTCTGATCTCCGTTCAGTCAGGGCGCAATTTCCGTGGATTCGGCTTCTTCGGGAACACACGCCTGGCTCCTACGCCGCGAGAAATGCGGGCGTCCGGGCGGCTCGCGGAGAGCTGATTGCATTTACCGACGCGGACTGTATCCCTGAAACTGAGTGGCTGGAGCGTGGCGTGCGACGCTTCATGGATGAGCCAGAATGCGGTCTCGTCGGCGGCAGAATCGTCGTCACTCCGAAGGGCACCTGTCCAGAGAACGTCGCCGAGTTGTTTGAGATTCGAACGGCGTTGCTGCAGGACGAGTACATCGGCGTCGGCGGATTCGCCGCCACCGCGAACCTCATTACTTCCAAGCGGGTCATGGACGACGTCGGGCTTTTCGACACCGACTTCAAATCCACGGGCGACGCCGAATGGAGTCGGCGGGTCTGCTCAGGTGGGTACCGCGTCGTCTACGCGAGAGAGGCGGTGGTGTGCCACCCGGCGAGGCGCTCGCTCCGCGCGGTCCTAAGTCGCGCACGTCGGCTGGCGGGCGGATACGAGGGTCTGAATCGGCGCGCGGGAACCTTCTACATCGGCCCGGCGCGCCTCGATCCCCCGAACGGGCGACGGATTCGGATCGATCTCCTGCCACCGCTCCGTGCCTCGGCGAAGGTACTCCGCGATCCTGGCATCTTGAAAGTCAGCTCGAGACTCAAGCTCGTTGGAGTTCTGTTCCTCGTCCAGTACGTACAAGTGTGGGAGTCGCTCTGGCTCAAGCTCGGCGCGGAGGCGCAGCGCTAGGCAATGTCGATAAGCGTCCCGACATTCTCCATCGTTGTTCCGACGCATCAACGCCCGAAGCAGCTGTCTGCGTGCCTTGCGGCCTTGGCAAGGCTCGACTACCCGCGAGATCGTTTCGAAGTCATCGTTGTTCACGACGGCGCCTGGCCTGATCCTCGCAACAGTTTGCCGCCGGGCGAGGCCCTCAACGTCAAGGTTCTCAGCCAGCTGCGCGCCGGCCCGGCGGCAGCCAGGAACAAGGGAGCGAAGGAGGCCAAAGGTCAACTCCTCGCCTTCACCGATGACGACTGCGCACCGGCTCCCGACTGGTTGAAAGTGCTCGCGGATCAGCTCGTGTACGAGCCGCACGCTGTGATCGGAGGCCGGACGGTCAACGGACTGAAGAAAAATCCCTACGCCGCCGCGAGCCAGCTCGTCGTTCAGACCGTGTACTCCCATTTCAACGGGGACTACGGCGGCCGATTCTTCGCCAGCAACAACCTCGCCCTCGCGACTAAGGCGTTCCACGAAATCGCGACCGACGCCGCACGCGAAGACCTCCGGCCCGTGCTCGAGTACGTTCAAGAGGGCTGGCAGCCGGGTGACTCGCTTTACATCTTCAACGAGGCCCAGTACGCGCTTCGGTACTACGCCCAATGTGACGGCTGCAGACTCGTCGAGGACGGAGCTGAGGAGAGAACGTTGTGGGGCCTGCTCTCTTTCACACAGTCTGATCCGACGAAGTTCATGCCCGCGGTTGAGTCGCGTCCGCCCGACATCGTGATCGGCGTCCGCGTGAATGACGAGACTCGAATCCGTTCTGACTTCGTCGCGCTCACAGGGGAGTCCCGGGTGTGGATCATCGGCTCCCACATCCGTTCTCCCGAGACGCGCGGAAGGTACCGAGAAACGCTGGCGTACCTGGAATCGGTGGGCGTTCGACGCGACGAATACCTCGCGAGCGGCGCGGCAGCCTTCCTCTACGACCTCAACGCCTCCTGATGCGCACGCGCGCGTGTACCCGCGCGTGCGCGTGAATTCGGCGGCGCGCAGAGCAGCGAAGGTCGAGCGCCGACGGATTTAGCTCGTTGTCCGAGCGTGAGCCGGCGTCAGCTCGAGTTCGAGGAGGGACTCGACCGCTTCGCCTTCCTCGTAGTACGCCGATTCGGTGTTGACCGACCAGACGTCGTGAGTACATCCGTCGAGCTGGTTCATCGTCGCGAGAATGGCGGTCCACATCGAGTGATCCTGGTTGTTGTAGCGGTGAAGACCGTTGCGTCCGAACGTCTGAAGATTCGAGAAACCGTCGAGATACTCGCGCAAGACGGCGACGGCATCGTCGTACCCGCGGTCGTACATTGGATAGGCCTTCGGAACGCGAACCTTGACCCCGTCCACGACCTTCGACGGATCGAGCAGGCCGATCCTCGCGAGTTCGCTCGTGGCAAGTTCGACCGCCTCGGCGTCTGGCATCTCCCAGATCTCGTCTCCCTCGAAGCAGAAGTACTCCACCCCGAGACACGTCGTGCCAGGCACGACCATCTCGCTGCTCCAGGCACCGAAGTTCTGCACCCGACCGGCGATCGTCTCCGGGTCGTGCAGGTAGATCCAGTTGTCAGGAAACGGTTCCTTCTCGGTCGTCATGAGGGCGACAAGACAGAAGTCTCGGTAGCGAAGCCGACGTGCCGCGGCCTCGACCTCGGGCGGGACGCCGGGCTCAAGGCTGAGGATCAATTCGCTCAGCGGAATACTCGACAGTACCGCGTCGACATCGTACTCGGTCCGTGACCCGTTGCTGCCGATAACGACACTCTCAACTCGTCCGTCCTTGTGCCGGAGCGAGCTGCAGTAGTGGTTGCGCTTGACCGGGATCCCGGCGGACTCCACCTGATCCGCGAGCCGTTCCCACATCTGACCCGGACCGAGCCTTGGATAGCGGAATTGCTCGATCAGCGTCGTAACCTGTCCACGATTTACTTTGAGGATCGATCCGATGGCGCGCATGAGGGAGAAATCCTTGATTCACTGAGCCGCCCACGCTGACTGGATCTCCGAGCCCGGAATCCCCGAAACCTTCTCGGTATACGATTCGAAGAAGGCCTTGTAGAGGCGGCGTCCGAATCTGACGGTCACCCACTCTTCAAAGGTCTCCGGCTCACTACCGCGGTGTCGCTGGCTCGCGAGATAGGACATGACACAGAGAACAGCCTCGGACATACCGAGGCGCTTCGGAACGTCCTTGGCTCGCAGTGGGTAGGAGAGGTACTCCCCGTCGTAGTAGATGCGCGAAAGCCGAGGACGAGTCAGAAACTCATCGCCCATGATGTTCTCCCAAAGGCGCTCGATCGCGGGGATCTTCGTGAAGAACCGGTGACCGCCAAGATCGAACCGGTACCCGTTGAACTCGATCGTCTTCGCAATTCCACCCACGCTCCCGTCGGCTTCAAAGACCGTGCCCTGTTCCCCACGCAGTCCGAGAACATACGCCGCCGTGAGCCCCGCAGGTCCTCCGCCAAGCACAGCCGCTAGGACTCCGGACCGTGTACGACCGGAGACCCGTTCGTTCTCGTACGTCTCCTGAATCGGATCGTCGCCACAGACTGGTGGCGAGCCACTCATGAACGTCCAGTCCGGGCTAGCCGTCTCTCTAGTCGGGATTCTGCGGTGGGCTCATTTCGGGCGCGACTCGCGCCCGAGTAGCTGACCGCGAACGTGAACGAGAAGGCCGGCGAGAAGCGCCGCGGTTCCGGTGAGGTGGTGGACTGCGTGGAGCCCCATTCCACAGGCCGCTCCTTTCGCGCCCGTTCGTCTCGCGAGGAGTGCATAGAGGTCGCGATTCCGCGTGAGAAACGTGACGGCGGCCGCAGCGCCGTTCCCGGCCGACGGGTCGCAAGTGCCGACACCGCAATCAGGCAACTCAAAGCACTCAGGCGATGGCGCCATCCGAGGTTCAGAGTCTTGGATCCAGAACCTTCGCGCAGCAGTAGCGTCACCCACGGAATCCCACGCTGCCTGAGATCGGTTCGCACCATGTCTCGCAGCGTCCACCGCTTGAGATGCGTCCCCAGGATCTCGGGGTCGAGCTCGATCGACCACCCTGCATTCGCAAGACGCATGCCGAGCTCGACGTCCTCGATCGACGGG
>CAYTCZ010000008.1:43375-50351 GCA_964436315.1 uncultured Gaiellales bacterium
GGGACGCTTGATGAACGTGGTGATGCAACAGATTCCGAAAGGTCGACACAGAGGTCCGCACTACCGGGCGATCGTCGTAAGACCCGAACACAGCCGCGAGCCGCGGGTCGTCTACGAACCGGTCGCGCAAACGAACAAACACGTCCGGATGAACGACGACGTCAGCGTCGACGAAGACGACAATGTCGCTGGTCGCTTCCGCAGCCCCATTGTTGCGCGCTTGGCCGGGGCCGGTGAGCGGAGGTTTCTCGACGACGATGACCTGCTCGGGTGGCTCCTCAGTGCAATAAATCGCATCGAGGCATGCGCCTAGGGTCGGCGGCGAGTTCGTCGCCGGGACGATCACGCTCAGCGTCGGTCGGTAGCCTCCAGGCATCTGGCTCCGCTCAACTCATCGGGGCCGCGGTGCGATCTCTCTCGGCCATGTGCGAAGATTTCGAGACGCGTATCGGAGCATTTCTCGTCTCCGAGGCGAGGAGGATTCCCTCCGAGAGAAGACGCAGCGAGACAAACGCGAACGTCACGGACCAGGTAACGATTCCGAGGAATTTCAGCGCGTCCTCGTAGAAGTACAGCGTGGTGTCGGCCCACGAGCCATAGAAGTCGACAACTGTCGACACGAAGAAGAGCAGCACCGCCGCGGCGAGAAGAATCCGCGTGTCTCGCTGGAGAAGCGCCAGCACGCTCCACAGAACTCCAACCGCAACGAGCGCGTAAACCACCAAAATCAGTTCCTCCGGGAGGAGAAGCGCTCTCGGCAGGACGTCTTCGTGCAGAAGGAAGAGATCGTCGAGAGCGAGCCACGCGGTGAGGAGCCCGACCGCGACTGCAATCTGCCCTTTCCGTCGAGCGCCGAGTTTCCAGACGATTCCGCCAGCCAAGACGCAGACGACAGCCGTCCCCCACCACAAGAGAACTCCGACGTTCGAGAGGAACCCGAAGTACCATCCCACACCGAAGATCCCCTGCGGGTCTCGCGTGAGATTTCCGACCGGTTGATCGAGCCTTGGTGCCGCCGTAGCGACCAGGCCGACAGGGCCCCGGCAAGAAGCCATAGGGCAAGGGCTGTACGCATAGCCACCGTCATGCCTTCGGTTTGCAGCCTCCTGTGTGCATCGCGAGCTGCTCTTCGAGCTCCTTGGGAGAGCTCGATCTCACTGTGACTCAAGTTCTCGCCACAGCCCTCAATGCTGGGCAAACGGGAAGGAGCCCGACTCGCATGGGTCGAGTAGAACCTGGACGAAAAGCCGAGTCGTCGGCCTCGGCTGGCCGCCTCCGGACGCGAGCTCTGCGGTTACCCCTCGGCCGGACGCTCGGCGGCGGGCGGTTTCAGCTCGGTCATCCGCGCACCGAGATCGGGGGCGAGCTCGACGAACTCCAGGTAGAGAGTAATGTCGCGAAGGAGCCGATCCGAGCAATGCTCACCGGAGCGAGGACATACGAGCTCGTTCCAGGCAAGCCGGAAATTGCATCCGCCACAGCTGTGTTGAGGCCTGAGCATCGTCCATCCGCCCTCGCGCTGCTCGGTTCGCCGACCCAACGTCGCGCCCAATGCATCTGGGCACTCAGGTCCAAGGTAGCCGCGCTACGGCGTAGTTTTGGTTTCCCTGTGTTGCCATTTCGTGAAGTCGCTCCGGGCCAGTCAGGTCAGTATCCCGTTTCCCTGATCTCCGAGACTCGAGCCGCTGATCGCTCGAGCCGCGCGACTCAGGAGGAAGCGTCACAGTCTGAATACTTGGGACAGCTCGACCGGCTCAGCAACGTTCTTCAGAGCGACGGGCCCGATTTCGTTGAAGCGCACGTCTGGTCCTCCCGTCCAGGCAGCGGCTACCCGTCCGGTGACGAGTAACTCACGGGGCCGCGCGTAGTCTGCGACGCGGGCAGCGGCGTTGACGACGCTGCCGAAGTAGTCCCCGTCACGGCGGACGACCGAGCCGGCGTCGATGCCGACTCGAACTGGTGGGAGCTCCTGCGTCGGGGCTCGCTCGAGGAGTTCAAGAGCGAAGCGCACTGCCGAGTCTCCATCCGGGAAGTGGGTCATCGCCCCGTCGCCCAGGAGTTTGACCAGCCGCCCACCGTTGGCGGCTGAGAGTTCCCCAACGAGCTCTGCGAACCGACCGGCCTGCACGGCAGCGGCCTCGTCGCCAGATTCCTCGGTCAGTCGCGTGTACGCCGTCAGATCGATAAAGGCAATCGCGGGCGGCGAGCTGTCGCGAGGACGGCGAACCCCAGTTCGTTCGAGCACCGACTCGCTCAGCTCAACAGTGTTCTGGAAGACTGCATCCTCGACCAGCCGCTCGTGCAGAAGCAAGAGGAGCCGCCTCCCGAGTTCGCGAAACTCTCGGCGACTCTCGGAAGTCGCATCGAGCATCTCCTGTTCGCCCGCCCCCGTCTGCATGAACGGGCGGATCACGACCTCGTCGATGAAGCCCCGCTCGGCATCGACGATCAGGCGAAGGTGGTCGGCCATCACCCGGACGATGCGCGCACCGTTCTCGTCGCTCGCACCCAACTCACTTGCCCGGGCCAGAATCTCGAAGATCTCCGCGTCGTCTTCGCGCACCGGTTCGCCTTCATCCACCCCAGCAGTCCCGAGCAGACGGCGCACACGCTCCGAGAGTTCGCGGGAGACCCCGAGCCTGGCAAGAAGCTGGGCGTGCGTCTCGGGGAGAAGTCGGCACGGATCGCGGATCAGCTGATCAATGAAGTCGAGCGATAGCTCCTGGCTCGCGATCGCCTGCCCGAGCGCCTCGAGCGAGAGGCCCGAGGCCTCGAGCGCCAGGACGAGCCGAACGCGGGCAATGTCGCTCTCAGCAAACCTCGCCCCCTCGTGCCGCTCGAGGTGGAGGATGCCCAGCTCGACGAGTCGCTCGATGATTTCCGCTGACGTCCCGGCGGCGGTGGCAAGCTCGGCGACGGTGAGAGGCTGCACCGGGCCATGGTAATCCGCGGCTGATGTCGTCGGGTGCTAGGAATTTTTCGTTTGCAGGGACTCTAGGTCAATTCTCCGGCGCCAGGTCTAACTCGAAGACCGCGCGGTGGACGATCCTGTTGGCGTCGGCGACCTGGTCAAGCGGCGAGTACGCGCCCAGGATGCGGTGGGTGGACTTTCACCGGATAGGCCCGGACGACCGCCCTTGCTCGTCGCGAAAGAGGAACCTCGCCGACCGTTGCCTCGACCTCACCGGCGAGGATCGCCAAGACCTCCTCGGCCGAGTCGGTGTGGCTGCCGAGATGGGCCCCCGGCTCAAGCTCAAAGTAAACGACGGCGGTATATACAGCGCCGGTACCCGATAGACCGGCCAGGTGGCCCGGGCCTCCCGGGTCGGATCGTCGCTTCCCTGGAACGAAAACAGCTCTAGCGCTCGGGTTTGGACGGACTGGCTCGAGCAACACCCCTTCCCCGATCCCGCCGGCTGGGCACCGATCTCGGATCCGGAGGAACGGCTGCGCGTAGCCTCCGCGAGCTCTACGCCTGGTACTGGGAGGCCGAGCAGATGATGGCCAACTTCTTCCGCTACGGACCCTCCGTGCCCGCTCTCCACGAACGGAGCGCGCACAGCCGAGGGCACCTCCGCGCTTCCCCGGAAGTCCTCAAGCTCGCAGCCCTGACGGCCGACAGGATGCCTGAGGCCCTTCATGAGCTCCGAGATCACCTGTCTGATCGTCGATGACCACGAGGTCGTCCGCCAGGGGCTGCGACTTGCCTTGGAACGGTTCCCGGCAATACGGATCGTCGGTGAGGCGAACGACGGCGAGACGGCGCTCGCCCTCGCCGAGCGGCGCCGCCCCGACGTCGTCCTCCTGGACATCCGCATGCCGGGGCTCGACGGGATCGCGACGGCTCAAGCGCTTCACGAGCGGCTGCCCGAGACGGCGATCCTCCTCTTCAGCGGTTACTCCGAGCGGAGCCTCCTCGAGCGGGGGCTCGAGGCCGGAGCGCGTGGCTACCTGCTCAAGGAGACGCCCCCCGAGCTGCTGCTCGCGGCGATCGAGCGCCTCGCCCAGGGCGAGCGCTACCTGGATCCGGCGCTGACGCCCGCGCTCCTCTCCGACGAGCGGCGGGCGCTTCTGACCGCCCGTGAGCGGGAGGTGCTGAGCCTCCTCGCCGAGGGGATGGTGACGACGCAGGTCGCAAAGCACCTGTTCATCTCGGAGGAGACGGTCAAGAGCCACGTCCGCCATATCCTCCGAAAGCTCGACGCCGAGACACGCACCGAGGCGGTCGCGATCGGCATTCGCGAGTCGATCATCGACTAGCTCCGTCCTCTCGCAGTGCTGCCGGCCGGCTGGGTGGCCGGGGGCAGAAGCGTCCATGACTGGGGGTTCGAGCCGCGCCGGTGAAGCCTTCTCACGCTTCCCGAGCATCACGGCGAGCTAACGCGAGCGCCCGAGCTCGGCCCGGCGTGCCTGCACATAAGCGCTGTCAGGAGCCGCACCGAGACGCTCGAAGGTGGACTGCGCAGCTGCGAACTCGAGGGTAGCGGCCTCCGTGTCGCCTCGAGTGAGCAGTGCCTCGGCGAGGCGAACCCGTGCAGCGGCCAGCTCGTAAGGAGCGTCGGCCTCGAGCCAGAGCCGCGAGCCGCGGCGCAAGAGGGAGATCGCCTCACTCTCGTCGCCACTCGCGAGAGCGAGCGCTCCCTGCGCACAGTCCGCGGCCGCTTGGAGGGCCGGCGACTGAGACTGGTCAGCGATTTGCTCAAGCTCGGCGCCTGCCGGCGCCGCGGTCTCGACCTCGCCGCAGGCGAGGGCGATCTCGACCTGGGCCGAGAGCAGCCTGACCCGCTCGAACGATCCAGGCGGGGTCCCTGCGATCGGCTCCGCGAGCATCTGGGAGGCGGCTTGCTCATCCCCCTGTGCGAGGCGGAGGAGCGCGAGACCAGGCTGTGGGACATGGCCCAGCTCGTGCGCCCGTTGAAACGCGCTCTCTGCTGCCTCGAAGTCTCCCCGGCGCAGGTATAGCTCGCCCAGCTCGTAGGAGGCGAGGGCGGAATGGGCCAGGTCGAACGTTGCACACTCGTCACAGGCCCGCTTGGCCTGTGCCTCGGCCTCGTCCCAGTCACCCTTCGCGAAGAGGATTGCGACATGGTGGGTGCGGCAGTCGCCGGGAAAGCCGATCATTCCTGTCGTCTCGGCGCCGCGCTCGACCGCCTCCGTCCACTCTGCCGCCCGGTGGTAGTCGAGGTGGTCGAGACAGGCGCAGATCGTCCGGCAGTAAATGATTCCCGTAGCGAGGGGGCTCAGGCCTCCGGCCACAGCGCTCACCATCGCCTCGTCGAGGAGCGGCATGCCGTCAGCAAGGCGACCCTGGCGGGCAAGCGAGAAGCCCTGGAAGGTCAGGACGAGCGCTTGGATTTCCTCGTCGCCGAAGCGGGAGCCGATCTGCTCGGCTTGCTTGGAACTTTCGAGCGCGCCGTCGATGTCCCCGCTCACCTGCTGGATGAGCGCGCGGGTGATGGCGAGATGGCCGTGCTCGGGTCCCTCCGGTTCGGATTCGAGCAGGCGCTCGGCCTTTCCATACCACCCACCAGCCACCGCGGGCTCGAGTCGGGCGGCGTGGTTGATGACGAGCGAGAGGGCGACCAGCGCGGCACGGCGGACATCGCCGGCCTCGAGGTGCTTCGCGTAGGCACGTTGGCGGGCGGCGACGGACTCTGGGTGATGGTTCGACCACAGCGCCGCCTCGCCGAGTCGCTCGAGGTCGTCGGCAGCGAGGTCGGTCCGGCGGTCGGCGGCAGCCAGCAGCTGGTAAGTGCGCTCCCAGTCGCGGCGTGCGAATGCATCCCGGCCGGCCTGGAGAAGATCGGCGTCAGGAGCGAGGGAATCAGCCGGGTCGTGACCCGGCATGGACACGGCGCCACGGCGGATTGCCTCGTTAGCGAGGCGCGCGCGCCGCCCGTCGCCCGGCGGGATCGCGAACTTTTCGTAGAGGTGTCCGAGATGCTGCTTGACCGCCGCCTCGGTGACGACCAGCGCCTCGGCGATCTGCCGCACCGAGGCAGGCTCGGTGAAGATTTCACCCTCGAGTCTGGGCTGACAGAGGGCCGCGAGGACGTCCTGCTCGCGGCGGGTGAGACGAGGCTCGCCGTCGACTGGCACAGCTGCTCCCGAAGCTCTGATCCTAAACCTAACTCTCTGGTAAGGGAAACTCTCACCCGAACTCTCACCCCCGCGCCAATGGTCACGCGCGACCCGGTGGCCTACGCTCGTTTGGACGCCGCAAAACGCCTAACACCTCAGAGAAAAGGAGGAGCGATGCTGACCGAAACGTTGACCGGGAAGGCGCTGGGAGCTGGCGAGGGGAAACCGCTGGCGGTGATCGGCAACACGGTGACGATCAAGCTGCACGGCGAGGAGACCGGCGGGGCCTTCGCCGTCTTCGAGGTTCTCTCGCCGCCGGAGGCGGGCGCACCGCTGCACGTCAATCACCGAGAGGACGAGCTCCATTACGTCGTCGACGGCGAGTTCGAGTTCGAGCTCGGAGAGCAGGTGATCCGGGCTGAGGCCGGCTCCTCCATCTACGTACCCCGAGGGACGACGCACAGCTTCAGAAACGTCGGGGCAGAGGACGGGCGGCTGCTCTTCGTCGTCTCTCCGCCTGGGCTCGAGCGGCTCTTCGAGGAGCTTGATGAGATGGGCCAGCAGGGAACGCCGCCCGAAGAGGAGTTGATGGCCCGGATCGCCGGCTACGAGCTGGAGTTTCTGCACTCGGAGAGGTCATGAGGCGCTCTGCCCAGCAACGACACAGCGCCTGCCGGCACGGAGTGTCGGATGAGCCCACAATCGATCATCAGAGAAGCGACAACCATGAGTGACATGCTGATCTGGCCACCGGGCGAGTCGATGGAGAAGCCTGCCGTCTCCTGCACGGCTCTCACGCCCCTCTCGTTTCTCGACCGGAGCGCGACTGCCTTCCCCGATCGAACCGCTGTCATTGATGGGCAGAGACGGCTGAGCTGGGCAGAGTTCCGCGAGC
>CAYTCZ010000009.1:0-35105 GCA_964436315.1 uncultured Gaiellales bacterium
GCCGCCTCCTGGACGATCTCGGTTCCGAGGTCGTAGCCGATGTAAGGGTTCAACGCCGTCGCCGCCGAGAGAGTGAGTTCCGCATAGCGCTCGCACGTATGCCGATTGGCGACGATTCCGTCGACGCACTTCTCCGCGAGGAGCCGCGCGGCGCTCGCGCTAAGGCGGATAGAGTCGAGGAGGTTGCGCGCGATGAGCGGAACGAACACGTTCAGCTCGAAATGTCCCTGCATGCCGCCAACGGTGATCGCCTGGTCGTTGCCGATGACCTGCGCCGAGACCTGCGTCACGACCTCCGGAATGACCGGATTTACCTTGCCCGGCATGATGGAGCTCCCCTTCTGGAGCTCCGGCAGGGAGATCTCGGCAAGACCCGCGCGCGGGCCGGATCCGAGTAGACGAATGTCGTTGGCGATCTTCGTCATCGAGACGGCGACGACCTTGAGCGCACCTGAGGCCTCGACGAGCGCGTCTCGAGCGGCCGTCGCTTCGAAGAAATCGGCCGGCGGAAGCAACTCGAGACCGGTGTTCGCATTGATGAGTGCGCGAATTCGCTCGGCGAGTTCCGGGTGGACATTGAGTCCGGTTCCGGTGGCCGAGCCGCCGAGCGGGATCTGTCCGATCCGCGGGAGTGTCGACTCCACCCGGGCGATCCCCTGCCGGATCTGTGCGGCATAGCCCGCGAACTCCTGTCCGAGCGTTACTGGCACCGCATCCATCAGATGCGTGCGGCCAGACTTCACAACATCGCCGAATTCACTGGCTTTCGCCTCGAGCGATCGTGCGAGTTGGTCGAGGGACGGCAGCAGATCGTTGACGAGCTCTCCGAGTGCCGCGAGGTGGACGGCCGAAGGAAAGACATCGTTCGACGACTGCCCCATGTTGACGTCGTCGTTCGCATGAACGTCCCTACCGGCGAGGGTGGCGATCACCTCGTTGGCGTTCATGTTCGAGGAAGTCCCGGAGCCCGTCTGGAAGACATCGATCGGGAACTGATCGTCGAATTCGCCAGCGGCCACTCGATCGCCCGCATCCGCAATGCGCTCGGCTTTCTCGGGATCCAGCTGGCCGAGCTCGGCATTCGCTCGGGCAGCAGCCGCCTTGATGCGGCCAAGCGCTCGTGCAACCGGGGGCGGAATCGGCTCGCCGGACACGGGGAAGTTGTCGACGGCCTTGCGTGTTTCGACGCTCCAGAGCTCTTGCTTGGTCATTTCGGTCATGTCACTCCAGTCTATTGACGGCTCGGTCATGGGAGGCCGGAGCAATCAGCGATGACGCCCACACGTCGTTCGAGAACTATCGGTCCGCCACCGCACTTGGATCGTAGCGCGCTGAATCCTCCCGGGGCAGCGCCTCGAGGGTCAAGTTCAAGTCGACAGATGTAACGCCTGCGGCCTTTTCGGCCACTAGTAACAACCTCCAACGCGAGGTCTGAGAGATGGCTCAGCTAGCAAGTTCACTTGCGAGCGCGACCTACGGGAGCGCAGCGCGCCGCTCGCTCCTGATCGCGGCGGTTGGCGCCTCGGTCGTCGCATACGTGAACTCCACCGTCGCGGCGACCGCGGTGCCGGCCATCGGTCGAACGTTCGAGCTCGACATCACTGGCCAGCAGTGGATTGCGCTCACCTACGGGCTCAGCCTCGCCTCGCTGTATCTCCTCAGCGGCGCGCTCAGCGACCGCTACGGCCTCCGGCACACCTTCCTGGCCGGCGCCGTGGCATGCGCGATCGGATCGAGCCTAGCCGCCGTATCACCGAACGTCGAGCTCTTGCTCGCCGCTCGCCTCGTTCAGGGGATCGGCGGCGCACTCACCACGACGTCTGCTCTCGCGCTGTTGCGCACCGGCTTCGGCCATGAGAGCAGTCGCGCAATCGGCTCCTGGGCAGGCTGGAGCGGCGGTGCAGCTCTCGCGATCGCGATCGCCGCCGGCTTCGCGCTCGATTCGCTTTCGTGGCGGGTCCTCTTCGCGGCCTGCGTGCCGCTGACTCTGATTGCCGCAGTGCTCGTCGCGCGCGCTCCCGAACAGCACGAAGACCGTCGCGTCCGTCGACTCGACATCGCAGGCGCAGTCCTGGTCACAGTCGCCGTATCCGCATTGATCATCGGCTTGGCCGAGTCTCGCTCGCACCTCCCAGCGGCTACCGCCGCGGGGGCAATTGCGCTGACAACGCTGCTCGCGTTCGTCGTGAGGGAGCGACACGCAGCGAATCCACTCGTCCCACCCTGGCTGTTCGGCCGAAAGCTGCTGCGCTCGACGACGATCGCGACGCTACTAATCGACGCCGGCATCGGCGCATCACTTTTTTTCTTGGCCCTGTTTATGCAGAGCGGTCTCGGTTTTTCCGCGCTTCGAACCACGTTGCTCTTCGCGCCGATCGGCCTGCTCATGTTCGGGGTGGCACCGCGGGTCGGCAAGCTCGCAGAACGGTACGGCTCACGCGTCGTTCTGGGAGGCGGGCAGATCTTGGTTGCCCTGGGAGTCGTACTCTGCATCTCCCTCCCGACGCCTACGTGGCCGACCGTTCTCGCAGGCATCGCAGTACTGGCGATCGGCATGGCACTGACCGCAGCACCACTCACTTCCCTCGCCCTCCAGGCAGCACCCCACGGCTACGAGGGCACCGCTGCTGCGATCAACGCAGCGGCATCTCGCCTTGGAGCAACTCTGGCCACAGCGACAGTCGGGATCGTTGTCGCGATGCTGCTGCCGGCGGGCACAGCGCTCTCGATTTCGGACGGCGGATCGACCGTCGCGTACCGCGGTGGATTGCTCGTCGCCGCGATGCTAACGCTCGCCGGCGCCGGATATGCAGCGACGAAGCTCCCCGGGACGAGGAGGGAGGACGCCGGGCCGACAACCCGCCCGCTCGGCCAAATCAAGTCGGATTGGGATCTAGCGCCTTCCCGGGATTGGACTCGGCTTCAAAAGAAGGCATACTCCGTCGCGGATGTAACCGCCGCTAACGGCGACACGAAAGCGAAGCGCCGCATCCTCGCATGGGCCGATCTACCGAGACGCCTCCGAGCCGGACCGAGTCTCCCCAAGTGCTGGCTGCGCTTCGTGCGGGCGATGAGCGAGCGTTCCGGGCCATGGTTCAGGAGTACGAGTCAGCCATGATCCGCCTCGCGCTTCTCTATGTTCCGAGTCGCGCAGTCGCCGAGGAGGTCGTGCAGGAGACTTGGATCGGTGTCCTACGAGGTCTGCACGGCTTCGAGGGGCGCTCGACGCTCAAGACGTGGGTCTTCCGGATCCTCGTTACTACCGCAAAAAGAAGGGGCGCCCGCGAACACCGAAGCATCCCATTTGCCTCCGCATGGGGACCCGCGGACACGCCCCCCGAGCCAGCGGTCGCGCCGGAGCGCTTTCAGGGATCCAGCGGCGTCCAGCCTGGCCACTGGATCTCGTTCCCCAGCGCCTGGGAAACGTTGCCGGAAGAGCGGCTCCTGTCTAAAGAGACACGCGGTGTAATCGACGAAACGATCGGCTCACTCAATCCCGCCCAGCGAGAAGTGATCACACTCCGTGATATCGAGGGCTGGTCCGCGGAGGACGTGTCCGCCATCCTGGAAGTCAGCGACGCCAATCAGCGAGTTCTGCTCCACCGGGCACGCTCGAAGGTCCGCCAGGCGCTCGAGCGCTACTTTTGGACTGTGGAGGGTGATTCGTGAGCACCGAACTCGACTGCATCGAACTCGTTGAACTCGTCAGCGACTACCTCGAAGACCGACTCTCGCCAACGGATCGACTGCGGTTCGAGGATCATTTGACGATCTGCGAGGGTTGTGTCGCAAACGTCGAGCAGATTCGAAAGACCGTCCGCGCCCTCAACGAGACGAGCGGCGAGTCGCTCTCGCCCGAGGTCTCTGAGAGGATTCTGGGGCTCTTCAAAGACTGGAGCGATTCAGAGCGCGTGGATGAGTCTTAGTAGAAGAACTCAGAGGCGCTAAGAGGCGGAAAGCTCGATGCCCGAGACTGACGCTCTCGACATCGCCTGGATCCTCATTGCCGCGGCGCTGGTGTTCGTCATGCAGGCCGGCTTCACCGCACTCGAAAGCGGACTGGTGCGGACGAAGAACAGCATCAACGTCGCCAGCAAGAACTTCGCCGACTTCTGTATCGCCGCAGCGATCTTCTGGGTCTTTGGCTTCGCGCTCATGTTCGGCGGTGAGGCAGGGGGCTTCCTCGGGGGCTCCACGTTCTTGTTCGACACTGACGATCCCTGGCTGATGGCCTTTTTCATCTTCCAAATCGGGTTCGTCGGCACTGCTGTAACGATCACGTCAGGAGCCGTCGCCGAGCGCATGCGCTTCGTCGGCTACCTGGTGGTGGCGACTATCGTCGCGGCGCTCATCTATCCGGTCTTCGGCCACTGGGTCTGGGGAAGTTTCTCGGGGTTGAGTTCGGCGGGATGGCTCGAGGACATCGGGTTCATCGACTTCGCCGGATCGACCGTCGTTCATTCGGTTGGGGGCTGGATTGCGCTGTCGGCAATTCTCATCCTCGGACCGCGCATCGGCAGATTTGGGAGAGGAAGCGTCCGGATTCGCGGCCACGACCTTCCTATGACGACGCTCGGGGTCTTCATCCTGTGGTTCGGTTGGTTCGGCTTCAACGGCGGTAGCACACTCGGTCTCACGGCAGAGGTTCCTTCCATCATCGTCAACACGACGATCTCCGCCGCATTTGGAGGTTTGGCCGCACTTGGACTCACCTGGGCGAGGGACGGGCAACCGGACGTCGCGACGATCATGAACGGGTCGCTCGCCGGCCTCGTTGGCATCACTGCCTCGGCGAACATCATGGAGACGTGGGCCGCAGTTGTGATCGGTCTCGTTGCCGGCACGATCATGTATGCCGTCACGGTCTTGCTCGAGAAGATCGAAGTCGATGACGCAGTCGGCGCGGTTCCGGTGCACCTCGCGGCCGGAATCTGGGGAACGCTCGCCGTCGCACTCCTCGCTGATGCGAATGCGTGGGGAACGGGTCTCAGCCGGATCGAGCAGCTCGGTGCACAGACTCTGGGAATCGTCGTCTGCTTTGCGTGGGCCTTCGGGCTTGGGTTCACCCTTCTCTGGCTCATCAACCGGCAGTTCCGCTTCCGGATCGATCCGAAGGGCGAGCAGATCGGTCTCAACGTGTCGGAGCACGGCGCGAGCACCGAGATCCTGGATCTGCTCACGGATATGGATGAGCAACGGAAGACGAGTGACTTCTCTGAGCACGTGAGAGTCGAGCCCCATACCGAGGTCGGTCAGATCGCGCAGCAGTACAACCGGGTACTCGACGACATCAACGCCGAAACCCGCCGACGTGAGGAGGCGATGGCTGCGTTGACGCTTCAGACGGCATCACTCCGCTTGATGCAACGGACGGCCACCGCCGCCAACGAGGCGGTAACGCTCGAGGAGGCGACGCGAATCTCGGTCGACGAAGTCTGCGCCTACACCGGGTGGCCGATCGGCCATGTGTATCTGCTCGACGAGGAGGGCTCCGGAGAACTCGTTCCCTCGGAGACCTGGCACATCGACGATCCCGAATGGTTCGAGCCGTTCCGGGCGGTTTCGATGGAAACCCGGTTCGGCCCCGGCATCGGACTCCCCGGCAGGGTGCTCGCAAGCCGGAGGCCCGAGTGGTTCAAGGTGGCAGAAGCGGACGCGACCTTTTTGCGAAAGTCGGTCGCCAAGGAGACCGGTCTGAAGTCGGGCTTCGCGTTCCCGGTTCTCGCTGGACGCGAGGTGGTCGCAGTGCTCGAGTTCTTCTCCGACGAAGAAATCGACCCCGACGAGGAGATGCTCCGGGTAATGAGCTCGGTTGGTACACAGCTCGGCCGAGCCGTCGAACGCACGCGCTCCCAGGAGCAACGGTTTCAGACCGTCGTCGACAACATGCCAGCGATGGTCCATCTTCGAGACCTCGACGGCCGGTTCATCCTCGTCAACCAGATGTACGAGGACTTCTACGAGGTCGCCAATGAGTTTGCACGCGGCAAGACCCTCGAGGAAGTCGATGAGGCGAGCCGGCTTGACCTGAAATCCCGGGAGAACACCGAGCACGATCGCCTGGTCCTGACGGAGAACCGGGCCATCGAGCGCGAGTTGTCGATCCGCCGCGGCGGGAAGGAGTACGTCCTCGCCGACGTGAAGTTCCCGATCAATGACCACTCGGGTAAGCCGGTAGCAGTCGGTGGCATCGATCTTGATATCACCGAGCGGAAGGAGCACGAGGCGGAACTCGCCGAACTCCTTCGAACCGTCGAGATGGCTCGGGACCAGGCCACGCAGGCGACTGACGCGAAGAGCCAGTTCCTCGCAAACATGAGCCACGAGCTGCGGACGCCGATGAACGCGATCATGGGTTTCACACGACTCGTCAAGCGACGGTCAACTGACGTACTTCCCGAGAAGGAACTAGACAACCTCGACAAGATCCTGATCAGCGCCGAGCAGCTTATGTCGCTGATCAACGACATCCTTGACCTCTCGCGTATCGAGGCAGGTCGACAGGAGGTCTTCCCAGACGACGTTGATCTTGCGGAGTTGATCGATCGCTGCCTCGCGACTGTCGAGCCTCTGCTGAAGACCGAGTCCGTCGAGCTACGCCGCGAATTTCAGGGAGAGCTCCCGGTCCTATGGACTGACGAAGACAAGTTGCGGCAGATCTTGCTGAACCTGCTCAGCAACGGTGTGAAGTTCACCGAGGAAGGAAGTGTCTCTGTGGTCGCGTCGGCGCGAAACGGCCAGGTGACGCTCGACGTCATCGATACGGGAATCGGCATTCCCGAAGGGTCGCTGGGTGACATCTTCGAGGAGTTCCATCAAGTCGACGCAGGCGTGACGCGCGAGTACGGGGGGACTGGACTGGGCCTCACGATCTCGCGCCGTCTCGCGCGACTGCTCGGCGGCGACATCACCGTCAAGAGCATCGTGAACGAGGGATCCGTGTTCACGGTGGTACTGCCAGAGCGATACACGTCGGCTCAAGACGTCGACGCCGCCCAAGACGGGAAACAGTCGGAATGAAACGCGTTCTGATCGTTGAGGACGTCGAACTCAACCGTGATCTGCTCGTTCAACTCCTGGAGGACGAGTACGAGCCACTCACGGCTAACGACGGAGCAGCCGGCATCGAGGCCGCACGACGGGAACGGCCAGACCTGATTCTCATGGATTTGCAACTTCCGATCGTCGACGGCTGGGAGGCGACACGGCAGATCAAAGCCGACGCCGAGCTCAACGAGATCCCGGTCATAGCGCTGTCGTCACACGCCATGCCCGACGACGAACGGATGGCGATTCAAAGCGGATGCGACGCGTACCTCAGCAAGCCACTCGACGAGTCAAAGCTCTTCGCCCTGCTCGACGAATTCCTCAAGCCTCTGCCGGGCGACGAACGATCATGAACAAGGACGGATCGGCCCGCATACTGATCGTCGACGACGAGCCGTTCAATGTCGATTACATCCAACAGGAACTCGACGACCTTGGATACGAAACGTCGACGGCGACCAACGGGACCGAGGCACTCGAAAGCATCGCCGCCGATCCTCCCGACCTCGTTCTACTCGACGTGATGATGCCGGACATCGACGGCATCACGGTCTGTCGCATGCTGAAGGACGATCCGAAGACCCGGTTGATTCCTGTCGTAATCATGACGGCCCTCAATGCGCAAGAAGACCGGATCCGTGGAATCGAGGCTGGCGCCGACGACTTCTTGTCCAAGCCGGTGGACGACCGTGAGCTCATCGCGCGAATCGGAACGCTCCTGAAACAGAAGAAGACGGTCGACCGAGCGATCGGCGAATTGGAGAGCGCGAGCGATCAGCTCGAGCGTCTCGGGTCGCGCGAGCTTGATGCCTCAGTGCTGGTCTTGAAGCTCAGCGGAGACGCCACCCCAGCTCAGGCCTCGGATGAAGCTCTGGGCTTCATTCTCCGTCGATACGCGCGAGCGATCGCAGAGCTGGTTGCTGAGGCAGGCGGCGAAAGCGTTGAGGCTGACGAAGAGACGCAGATCGTGCTCTTCCGAAACGAGGTTCCAACGAAGCACGCGCGCACCGCGGTCGCGGTAGCTCAGAAAATTCTCGACCAAACGAAGACCCTCAACGCCGAAAACACCCTTTCCCCCATCACCGCCGACATCGCTGTGAGCTCCGGATCGATTCAAGTCGAATCGACCCGAATGGAAGACGAAGCCGAGGCACGCTGGCGCTTATCGCTGACCGGGGGGCCGGTCGACACCGCTACCGAACTGGTCAACGCGGCGATGGGCAGCCTCGTGGTCGGTCCGGAAACCGCCAATCGGATCGCTGACCACTATGGGCTCGAGCGACTCACCGATTCCGCCTACCGCGTGCTCGGAACTCGAGAACCAACCAAAGCGTCCCAACCGGCCCCGCAGCCGGCCAGCGAGCAGCCAGCCACGATGGTGACGAGTCCTGACGCGTGGTGGCCGGCTGCCTTTGCCGCGCTCGAGTCGGAGGTCCGAAACAGCTGGGAGGTCGAGGGAGAGATCTTTCTGACCAGGATCCTCAGCGGGAAGTCCGGCGCGCTCGTCTACGCCGTCGATCTGAACTGTCGTGACTTCACGGGACAGGCGATCTTGAAGCTTGCTGAGTCCAAGGACGCCGGCTGGGGAGAAGAGGAGGAATCCGCCAGGCATCGACAGGCAACGGAAGCAAATCGGGCATACGCGACCGAGCATCTGCCTCAAGTCGTGCACACTGCGCAGCTCGATCGGCAACTCGCAATCCTCGTCACCATAGCGGCGCGAGGACTCGAGTATTCGGCCCCCTGGGCCGAGTCGCCCTACGAGCGTCAGCTCGCATCAGTCGAACGCCTCTCTCCAGAGCTGCTTGGCGCATGGAACAGCGACTACAAGCTCGCCAACACCATGAACCAACCCTCCAGTCTGCTACAAAGTTGGCTCGACTACCGGCTCGACCCGACCGAAGGTCGCATCCACGCCTTTCTCCGCGAGACCTACGGACTGACGGCCGAGGATGAGTCCTTCATCTTCGACGGACACTGGTATCCGAATCCACTCGCCTTTGCGCTCGATCGCGCCGCCCTTCCCGATCGCTTGCGGCTGCGTGCTGTTACCGGCCGAATGCACGGCGATCTTCACGGCTTCAACGTCCTCGTTCGATCCCAGACCCCTGACGAGATCGACTACTACCTCATCGACTTGGCCATGTACCAGGACGATGCCTTCCTTCTCTACGACCACGCCTATTTCGAGATCGCGCATCTCATTCACGCGCGCGGCGACGTTGACCCTGAGCGTTGGCTCAACATCCTGGCCGCAATGTCGCGGAGCGAGACGCCGGGCGCCGACGATCTCGGCCTCGCCCAACTCATCGCCAAACTGCGCCAGGGGGTGCTGGACTGGATCGACACCTACGAGGCGAACCGCCTGTCATACCTCGAGAGTCAGTACGCACTCGGGCGCGTCGCGGCCGGGCTTAACTTCGTCCACAAGGCGCTGCCGCCAGAGCAACGGCTCCTCGCACTCCTGTATAGCGCGACCGCCCTGAAGGGCTATCTCAAGTTTCACAATGTCGACTGGCCCAAGCACGGCAACGTGCTCAAGCACAGTTAGGTTGATGCAGCGCGAGCCAAGTCCCAACTCGTAAGGGGTCCCCGCGCCGCTGGGGCGGGGCTGCCAAAGGAGGCGAGGCTGAGCCCCGAGGGCATTACTTCGAAGGTACGGCCGCGGGGCGAAGCCGAAGCATCGCGCCGCGAGCGTCGTCAGGCTGTCCGCGGAGCCGGGCTCCGCCCGGCAGGAGCGGCAGCCCCCCAGGGAAGCGAGGTTCCTCGGTTTCCTGGGGCGGCGCTCGCAAGCGAGGCGAATCGGCGAGCAGCCGGTCTGGATCTGGCTTCGTTCGGACGAAGATGTCGCGGCCGTCGAAGAGCGACATCCCCACCGAGAGGTTGCCGTCGACGATGCGCCGATCCCACGATTGCTTTCGCATCATATGATCGCCTGATGGAGCGAGCTTCGGCGGCGCCACTTAGCAGTCGGTTCGCTGCCGAGCGAGGAGGGAGACGTCTTGCCGAGCGCCATCGACACCGTGCGAGTGATGTACGACAGCTTCTTCGAGGGAGATATCCCGAAGGCCCTCAGTGTCGTCGACCCGGAGGTTGTCTGGATCGAGCTCTTCCCCTTCGCAGGGACCTACATCGGTCCGCAGGCGATCAAGGAGGTCTTCGAGAGAGTTCTCGACGAGTTCGAGTCCTACGAGATGACCTTCGATTGCTTCATCGAGGACAACGACCTCGTTGTCGTACTCGGCAACTACAAGGTGAAACGGAAGAACGTTGACGACATCTTCGAGGCCCACTTCGTGCACGCTTTCTGGGTCTCGGACGACAAAGTCGTCAAGTACGAGCAGTTCACGGATACAGCGAAGGCGATTCGCACCCTCAAGCTGACTTGAGCAGTTCTTCCCCCGGCGGAGGTCAGAGCGTTCCGAGGAATGAGACCCCTTAGGCCACTGCCGCCCAGAGGCTTTGAGGCGCCTCGGTTTCGTGGGGCGGCGCTCGCAAACGAGGCGAACCCGAGGGCCGCAGGGCAGTACACCTGAGGTACGACCAAGGCCCGAGGGTGAAGGATCGCACCGCGAGCGTCGTCAGGTTGTCCGCGGGGCCGGGCTCCGCCCGGCGGGAGCGGCGCCGCCCACGGAAGCGAGGGGTTACTCAGTTGAGTATTTCGGCTGAACCTTTTCGTCGCGTATGAGTGCGACGGCGTTGTTCGCGGCGATCGCAGCCTCGCCGAATCCGATCGAGATCAGTGTAATCTTGCCCTCGTAGCCGGCAACGTCACCGGCGGCATACACGCCGTCGAGCGACGTCTCCATGGTCCTCGGCTCGACCAGAATCTGCTTTTTGCCGTAGAACTCGAGGCCCCACTCAGCGATCGCTCCCAAGTGCGAATGGAATCCGAGGAGCGTGATCAACGCATCGCACTCAACGTCGAAGAACTCCTCCGATTCCGTGTTCTCGATCGTGACCGAGCTGATCGCCCCGTCGCCGGCCACGTCTCGAACTTCGGCGGGAACAACGATGCGGACTTTGCCCTCTTCTTCAAGCTTCCTGGCCTCATTGACCGATGCCTCGAGCGCGCGGAAGCGGGTGCGGCGATGGACAAGCGTAATGGGGAGGTTGGCCGTGTCTTGGAGCCCGAGCGTCCAGTCCAAAGCTGAGTCGCCACCACCCACGATGACGCAGGTCTTGTCGGCGAAGACGTGTTTCTCGCGCACGAAGTAGTGGAGGCCCTTGCCCTGCCAGTCGTCGATGGATTCGACCGGAAGCTTGCGGGGTTCGAAGGCTCCGTGCCCGGCGGTGACGATGATCGTTCGAGACGCGTAGCTGTTGCCTGCGTTCGTCGAAACGACGAGCACTTCCTCGTCGTCGATCGTTGTTCGTGTCAGCTCGGACACCTCTTCCCCAAGTCGAACATCAGCTCCGTACTGGAGCCCCTGCTCGACGCAGAGATCGACGAGAGCCTGGCCGCCGACCTTCGGGTGTCCAGCAACGTCGAAGATGTGCTTCTCGGGATAGACGGCGGAGACTTGGCCGCCGAGCTGTTCCAGTGACTCGATGATGCGGACCGACGCGTCGCGATGACCGGCGTAGTAGGCCACCGCAAGCCCGACGGGTCCTCCGCCGATTATTGCGATGTCAACGACCTGCTCACTCACCGAGCAGCGATGCTATCTACTCGAGGCGTCGCGGAGGTTAGTGACCGCAGCTGGGGCCGCAACCGCCGGCGGGTGTCGAAGCAGGATCACCCTCCTCACCAACGCCTTCTTTGGCCTGGAAGGAAGACCCGCAACCACAAGCAGCCTGTACGTTCGGGTTATTGATCGCAAAGCCGGCGCCCATGAGCTGATCGATGTAGTCGATCTCGGATCCGGCAAGGTACGGCGCGCTGAACGGATCGATGACGACCGTAACGCCGTGTTGCTCGATCTCGTTGTCACCGTCTTGCGGGCCGCGGTCGAAGCCCAACGCGTACTGGAAGCCCGAACATCCACCGCCCTGGATTGCCACCCGGAGCACCTGGACGTCGTCGTCGGCCTCCTCGGCCATGAGCTCCTTGATCTTCGTCGCAGCTGTCTCAGTAACAGTGACCATGATCCGATTGTAGTGAATTCAGGACAAGCATCGGGCAATCGCCACAAAAACTTGACTTTGTTGCACTCGTAGCAGGAGAAAAATCCCTGCTCAACACGTCATTTTGAGAGCGCAGCGTGGCGGCTTGTGCCGCGGTTAGAATGCGGCGATTTGATCCTCGCGACGCTCGACGACTGGTTCCCGTTCCTCGTCTATGCGCTCATCGCCTTCGCCATTCCGGCGTCGATGGTGATGTTCTCGTTCCTATTCGCGACGAGACCTACTCAGCGAACCAAGGCGAAGACGATCCCGTTCGAGTCGGGCGTCTCCGAAGGCCCGATGAAGGAACAACGGTTCACCATCAGCTTCTACCTCACGGCGATGCTCTTCATCGTCTTCGATATCGAGATTGTCTTTCTCTATCCGGTTGCGATCGTCCTCGAAGACGTCGGCTGGTTCGCGGTCGCCGAGTTTGGCTTCTTCATCGCGATTCTGGCGATCGCCTACGTCTACGTCTGGCGTAAGAAGGCGCTGGAGTGGCGATGAGCGATCGTCCAAAACGTCTGGCCGAGTACGGGCTCAATTCGGAGCGGGTTCTGATGACCAAGAAGGGGCCCGGCAAATTCGAAAACGAGCTCGGCGATCTCGAGTCTCAGCTGATGCTGACAACGGTGGAGAAAGCAATCGGCTGGGCGCAGGGAAGCTCGATCTGGCCGGATACGTTCGGCCTCGCCTGCTGTGCGATCGAGATGATGACCATCGTCTCGTCGCGGTATGACGTCTCGCGCTTCGGGATGGAGGTGTTCCGAAGCTCTCCGAGACAGGCCGACCTACTCATCGTCTCGGGCCGTGTCTCGCACAAGATGGCCAAGCCGCTCAGGCAGGTTTACGATCAGATGCTCGAGCCGAAGTGGGTGATCGCGATGGGAGCCTGCTCGAGCTCGGGCGGCATGTTCAACAACTACGCAATCCTCCAGGGCGTCGACAAGATCGTCCCGGTCGACATCCATGTCCCCGGCTGCCCGCCGCGACCTGAGGCGCTGCTCGAGGGGATCGTGCGACTCCAAGAGAAGATCAAGGCCGGAGTTCCGCCCGCGTACGAAATTCGACAGGTTGCAACATGAGCCCGTCCTACGGAGCCGTGCCGGGGTTCCTCGAGGAACGATCGGAGTACGAGGAAACCACGATCATCGTCGAGCGCGAGCGCCTCTTGGAAGCTGCGCAGTACCTGCGTGACGAAGGCGGATTCAATTTTCTCTCAGACGTCGCCGCTGCCGACTATCTCGGCTGGACCGACGAGCGAGTCGCCGGCTACTGGGGCTCCGCCCGCGGACGCGATCTCAACCTGCCCGGATCCGGCGGGCTCCGTCGTTCTCCCACTGCAAAGTCGGGACGCTTCTCGGTCTCCTACCACCTCCTTGCGATCCGAAGCGAGCCAGCACGCGTTCGACTTCAGGTCTGGTGCGAGCTCGACGAGCCGGTTCCGAGCGTCGTCTCGATCTGGCCGACGGCCGACTGGCACGAGCGCGAGGCCTACGACCTGATGGGGATCCAGTTCGAGAACCACCCGAACCTGGAACGGATTCTGCTCGAGGACGACTGGGTCGGTCATCCACTGCGCAAGGACTACCCCATCGGCGGCGAGCCGGTGCGGTTCTCAGACGAGGAATAGGGCATGGGCCTCCAACGACCACACGCTGAGTGAATGGCTGTCGCTGAGCGGCCCGCCGACCGCGCCAAGATCTACGACGGGACTCGGATCCCGTCCCCCGTTCCAACCGTCCTACGTGTGCCTCCCGAGCTGTATGAGGACGGCGACATCCTCGAGATCAATTTCGGGCCGAACCACCCTTCGACCCACGGTGTCCTTCGACTGACGCTCGAGCTAAACGGCGAGCGTGTGGTGGGACTGAACGCAGTCGTTGGCTATCTCCATACCGGCTTCGAGAAGAGCATGGAGCAGAAGACGTATTGGAAGGCGATCACGTATCCGGAGCGCATCGATTACCTCTCCTTCCAGAACAACGAGCTCGTGTTCGTGCTCGCAATTGAGAAGCTGCTCGGAATCGAGGTCCCGCCAAAGGCGGTCTGGATGCGGATGCTGCTCTCCGAGCTGAACCGCATCCACTCGCACCTGGTGTGGCTCGGCACGTCGGCGCTCGAGCTTGGTGCGATTTCGATGTTCTGGTACTGCTTCCGTGAGCGCGAGGCCATTCTCGACCTGTTCGAGATGGTCACCGGCGTTCGCATGCACACGCGCTACTTCCAGGCGGGGGGACTTGCCGAGGACATCCCGCCCGGCTTCTACGACGAGTGCCGAAAGCTGTGCGACATCATGCCCAAGGCGGTCGACGACTACGAAGCGCTTCTCGATCGGCAGCCGATCTGGCTCGAGCGCACCAAGGGAGTCGGGCTGCTCTCTGCGGACGACGCGATCGCCCTGGGTCAGTCCGGTCCCGTTCTTCGTGCCTCAGGGGTGGACTGGGATCTCCGCAAAGCGCAGCCCTACCTCGCCTACGACCAGGTCGATTTTGACGTGCCTGTCTACCCGGCCGGAGATGTTTACGATCGGTACAAGGTTCGCATGGATGAGATGCGCGAATCGACGCGCATCGTCCTGCAGGCCCTCGAGGGGATGCCCGAGGGCCCGTGGATCGCGGACGACCGCAAGGTCGTCCTGCCTCCACGGAATGAGCTCCATACATCAATGGAGAGCCTCATCCACCACTTCAAGCTCGTGACCGAGGGGTATTCGGTCCCGGAGGGAGAGGTCTACGTCACCATCGAGTCCGCTCGGGGCGAGATGGGCTGTTACCTCGTCTCGGACGGGGGCCCGAAGCCCTGGCGCGTCAAGTTCCGCGCTCCATCGTTCGTCGCGCTCGAGGCGACGGCGACAACCATGACCGACGCGCTCATCGCCGATCTGATCGCGATCGTCGCGTCGCTCGACACCGTGATGGGAGAGGTCGACCGGTGACGCCTCGCAAAGAAACGGTCGAACGGGATCTGTACGACGAGATCCAAGACATCGCAGATCAGTATCCGGTTCGGCGGTCGGCGATCATGCCGGCACTGCGATTGGCGCAGGACCGGTACGGCTGGTTGCCTCCCGAGGCACTGCGGAAGGTCGCCGAAGCGCTCGACCTGACGCCCGCCTATTGCCAGGCCGTCGCCAGCTTCTACGATATGTATCACCTCGAGCCGGTTGGCACGCATCTCGTCGAGGTTTGTACAAACGTCTCTTGTGCTCTCGTGGGTGCCCAGCAGGTGCTCGAAGCGTTTGAGGGCGAGCTCGGGATTCGCGCGGGCGAGACAACGCCCGACGGCGAAGTCACTCTGCGGACGGTCGAGTGCGCCGGGGGCTGCGGGTGGGGAACGGTCGTTGTCGTGGACCACCGCTACCGCGAGCCGGTGAAGCCGGAAGACGTCCCCGAGATCGTGGAGGGGCTGCGTGACGGATAACCACGTTCACAAGCTCCTGTTCGAGCACGCGGACGGACGCGATCTGGCGAAGCTCAGCGAGTACGAGCAAGTCGGCGGCTACGAGTCGCTGAAAAAGGCGCTCAAGATGGAGCCGGGCAAAATCGTCGACGAGGTGCTGGCCTCCGGAATCCGAGGCAGGGGTGGTGCCGGATTCCCGGCGGGTCGCAAAGCAATGTTCCTTCCGAAGCCGGATGATCGCCGAGCCCCCGCGTATCTCACCGTGAACGCCGACGAATCAGAGCCGGGCACGTTCAAGGATCGGGAGATCATGCTCCGCCTGCCGCATGCTCTGATCGAAGGCTCGCTTATCGCCTCCTACGGCATCCAGGCCAACCACGCGTTCATCTACCTTCGCGGAGAGTACCTGGACGCGTTCGAGGTAATGCGCGATGCGCTCGAAGAGGCGGAGGGTCGGGGTCTCGTCGGTGCGAACGTTCTTGGGTCTGGATTCGACTGCACGATTGTCATTCATCGAGGCGCGGGCGCGTACATCTGTGGAGAAGAAACTGGACTGCTCGAGTCTCTCGAGGGTAAGCGGGGCCAGCCGAGAACGAAGCCGCCGTTTCCCGCAATCTCAGGCCTCTACGATGCCCCGACGCTCATCAACAACGTCGAGACGATCGCGTTCTACCCACTCATCCTCAAACTGGGCGGCGAGGCGTTCGCCGAGATCGGGGTCGAGGGGTCAACCGGAACGCGATTCTTCTCGCTGAGCGGCAACGTCGTCAACGGTGGGAACTACGAGCTCGATCAGGGGACGACGCTCAGGGAGTTGATCTACGAAGTCGGCGGCGGGATTCCGGAGGGTCGGCAGCTCAAGGCGATCATTCCCGGCGGCTCTTCCTCCCCGATTCTTACGGCCGCCGAAGTCGATACACCAATCGACATCGAGTCGATTGCAAAGGCAGGCTCGATGTCGGGCTCCGGCGCGATCATCGCAATCGACGACCGCGCGTGCATGGTGCAACTCGCGCTGCGCGTGACTCAGTTCTACATGCATGAGTCCTGCGGAAAGTGCACCCCGTGTCGCGAAGGAACGCGCTGGATGGTTCAACTCCTACACAAGATCGAGGACGGTCAGGCCGAGCAGGAGGAGCTCGACCTCTTGGTGAACGTCTGCGACCGAGTTCTCGGCAACTGTCTCTGCCCACTCGGCGACGCCGCCGCGATGCCGGTTGCCAGTTACGTCGCGAAGTTCAGGGACGAGTTCCAGCGACATCTCGACGAAGGTGGATGTCCGCTCGGCGGCGAGTCCTCTCTCGAGGGAGTCGTCGCCCCGGTCGACCAGCACCATGGCGAAATCCGCGCCGAAATCGAGGTGCCTGCAGCGTGATGGCGGTGCCGGACTCGCCAACCCCGGTTGCGAACTCGCCAACCCGCGTGCCGAACTCGCCAACCCGCGTGGACCCACCAAGCTGCTCGCACACCGACTCGGTGGCCGAACCGTCCCCACATTCCCTTGGGGCGGACCTCTCCCCACCCAGTGCCCAACCCTCCGCACCCAGTGCCCAACCCTCTCCATCCAGGGCTGAACTCTCCCCGCCCACTGTGGGTGGGGAACGGAGGGCATCCACCCGCCACCCACATCGACTCTATCCCGCGAATACGCACCGGACCGTGCCGGACCGGGTCAATTCTGAGAAGACGAGCGTCCAACAGCAGACCGCTGCGCCGGCTGGGACTGGAGCGAAGGCGGCGTGAGCACCTCTGAGCTCATCACCGTCGTCGTCGACGGCCGAGAGATCGAGGTCCCGAAGGGAACTGGAATGGTCGAGACCGCAGCCTCCGCGGGGATCGAGATTCCAGTCTTCTGTTACGAGCCGCGTCTCGGACCACCACTCGGTGCCTGCCGCATGTGCCTCTGCGAGGTCGAAGGCATGCCAAAGCTCCAGGCGGCGTGCACGCTGACCGCTCAGGAGGGGATGGTCCTAAGGACCGCGCAGACGAGCGAGATGGCGGCAGAGGGTCAGAACGCCATCCTCGAATTCATCTTGCTGAATCACCCGCTCGACTGTCCCGACTGCGACAAGGGCGGTGAATGTCCTCTCCAGGATCTGACGTTCCGCTGGGGGCCTGGCTCGACGCGAATGCACTTTCCGAAGCGGACGTTCGACAAACCCATACCAATTTCGCCGCTCATCGCACTCGACCGTGAGCGATGCATCCTCTGCTACCGCTGCACGCGATTCTCCGACGGAGTCTCCGAGGATGGCCAACTCGTGGCCGTGGAACGAGGTGCGAACTCGTACATCGCCACCTTTCAGGACGAGCCGTATCGGGCTCACTTCTCGGGCAATGTCACCGAACTCTGTCCGGTGGGCGCGCTGCTTCCGATTCCGTATCGGTTCCGCGCGCGTCCGTGGGAGATTCAGAACGTTCCGTCGGTCTGTGGGCTTTGCCCCGTCGGATGTCCGGTCTCGGTCACGACCCGTGAGGGGAACGTTGCCCGGGTCCTCAGCAGAAACCATCCCGAGGTGAACTTCGGCTGGCTCTGCGACAAGGGTCGCTTTGCTTTTTCGCATCTACGGGCTGATGATCGGATCACAACTCCTCTTCGCCGCGTCCGACGACGCGGTTTCGAGCCGGTCGATCTGGAGGAAGCCGTCAACACGGCTGAACAGGGTCTGCGAGACGCAGAGGGCCGTGTCGCGGTTGCCCTCTCAGGGGCCGAGACGCTCGAACAGGCCGCGGCACTCGCCCGTCTCGTTCGCCAGGGCCTTGGCTCGGACCTGGCGATTCTGCCCGACGATTTCCACCCAGCTCTCGAGGAATATCGTGCACCGCTCTCCGCGATTGCCGAGGCGGACGTCTGCCTCGTGCTCGGAGACGACCCTGTAATCGAGCGAGCCCCGATTGTCGACCTCTGGCTTCGGGCTGCAGGGCGCGCCGGGTCCAACGTGATTACGATCAACCCGGCCGGCTCCGTTGCCGTCGCGCCCGGTTCGGCAGCGTCCGCGGCTGCGAAGCTCGCGAGTCGACCCACGAAGGACCTGCGGGATACCCATGAAGCGCTCCACAACGCCGGTCGAGTCGCAGTCGTGTGGTCCGAGGATGATCCGACGAACGGTGCACGCGTCGCCGCCCTTGCGCAGGCGCTCGAGGCTGAATCCATCGCCGTCTATTTCCTCCCCCGCTCCCCGAACGGGCGCGGGGTTGCACAAGCCTGGTACGGCGCCGGGGACGGACGCGGGCAGGAGCCGACGGGCGAAGAAACGCTGGGCGCGCTGATCATTTCGGGCGACGAGGCTATCTACGACGACCGCGTTCGCGAGCTGGCCGAGAAGGCGGAGTTCGTCGTCTCGAGTGCGATGTTCATGAGCGAGCTAACCGGCTGGTCTCACCTCGTACTCCCCGGCTCGAGCTACCTGGAACGGGACGGTTCGACGGTCAACTTGGAAGGCCGGGTTCAGCGCCAGGGCCGCGCGGTCGCACCGCCCTTCGAAGACGAACTCGTCTGGCTGTCAGCCCTCGCCCGGCGATTCGACGTCGCGGTCGATCCATGGCCCGACGTCAGTGGGCTCGGCGAGATCGAACCTCTGCCGGCTGCCGGACCGTCTACTCCGGCCAAGGTCGAACGCGTTCGGCCGACGGAACAGAGCGGATCTGGCCTACAGGTGGTTCGCTTTCGATCGCTGTTCAGCGGGGCCGCTGTCGATCGAGTCGCGGAGCTCGAATTTCAGCGACCGTCGCCCGAGGTCGAGCTCGCCCGTGCTGATGCCCTCGCCCGCGAAGTCCGCACCGGTGACCGCGTGATCGTCAGCTCGAACGGCACAAGCCGTGAACTCAGAGCACGGATCAACCGGCGCCTGCGAAAAGGCGTCGTCCGAATTGCCGACATCCACGCCTCTGACCTTGATGCGCGAGTTGAGGTCACGAAAGCGCCATGACGCCACACGTACTCGCAACGCACTTCGCCGAGGAGCTGAACCAACCCTGGTGGATCGACGTGCTCAAGGCGCTCGTCATCGCAAACGTGGTGCTGCTGGCATTTGCCTACGCCACCTGGGCGGAGCGCAAGCTGCTCGCCCGCATGCAGCTTCGATACGGACCGAACCGCGCCGGTCCCTACGGGCTCGGTCAGCCGATCGCCGATCTGGTGAAACTCATTCGGAAGGAGAGCTTCTTCCCCGCGTCCGCAATCGATCTGTTGTACATCGCTGCACCTGCTGTCGCGGCGTTCGCAGCACTCCTCGCGTTCGCCGTCATCCCATGGGGAGGGGTCTGGCATGTCGGCGACTACGACATCACCGGTTGGGTGGCCGACGTCTCGATCGCGCTGATTCTTGTTTTCGCGATCGGTGCGATCGGTATCTATGCGTTCCTCGTCGGCGGTTGGTCGAGCGAGTCGAAGTACTCCTTGCTTGGATCGATGCGAACGGCAGCTCAGATGGTCTCGTACGAGGTCGCTCTCGCACTCTCCGTACTCGGCGTGGTGATCATGGGCAAGTCGCTGTCGCTCGTCGACATCGCGCTGACGCAGCAGGAGACGGTGTGGTTCGTCGGGCCCCAGTTCGTCGGCTTCCTCGTCTTCCTCGTCGCTGGGGTCGCCGAAACGAACCGTCCCCCGTTCGATCTTCCGGAGGCGGAGCAAGAGCTCGTCGCCGGCTACCACACCGAGTACTCAGGAATGCGCTATGGGCTCTTCGCCATGGCGGAGTACATCAACATGATCACGCTGTCGGCTCTCGGCGTCGTTCTGTTCTTCGGGGCATGGGGAGGCCCAGGGCTTCCCGGTCCGCTCTGGTTCGTCATCAAGCTTGCAGCCTTCATCTTCGTCTTCATTTGGCTCCGAGCGACCCTTCCAAGACTGCGCTACGACCAACTCATGAAGTTCGGTTGGAAGGTCCTGCTACCCGTCGCAACCCTGAACGCCGTGGTTACTGCCGTCCTCGTGGTGGCCATATGAACGATCGTCGTCCCAGTTTGCCCGAAGGGGAAGAAGGTCTCATACGTTCTCTTTTGGTCGAGCTTTTACCCGAAGGGGAAAAGGTCGTATGAGTCCCAACCCGATCGCCCCGATCAAGGGCTTCGCCGTCACGTTTCGCCAGATTTTCAAGAAGCCAATCACGCAGCAATATCCCGAGTACAAGCGGCCCGTCTATCCACGGTTTCGCGGACGGCATCGGCTTCACCGTCACGAGAACGGGCTCGAGAAGTGCGTCGGTTGCTCGCTGTGCGCGGCTGCATGCCCCTCAGACTGCATCCGCGTCGTACCCGCCGAGAACACTGCGGACAACCGCGTTTCGGCCGGCGAACGCTACGCGCGGATCTACGAGATCAACATGAGCCGCTGCATCTTCTGCGGCTACTGCGAGCTCGCCTGCCCATTCGACGCGATCACGCTCGGTCACGAGTACGAAATCTCCGAGTACTCGCGTGACGATCTGATCTACACGAAGGACATGCTCCTGGCCGAGCCGGTGAAGCGCACGCCCGTCTCGGACCCCGAGACCTACGACACACCCGAGCCCATTTGGAAGACCGACAGCTAATCGTGAACAACGCGACTCTCACGTTCCTGGGGCGTCGCTCGCAAGGGAGACAAGCGAGCGGCGCGAGGACAGTACGCGCAAAGTACGGCCGAGCGGCGCTCGCGCAGGATCCTGCCGCGAGCGACGTCAGACGACTCTGCGAAGCCCGGCTTAGCCCGGCGAAAGCTAGGAGGTCGTCCAGGAGCGTGAGAGAGTGAACGTCGTCCTGGCGTCGCTAGCGGGCGACATCATCGTCTGGGTCGTCTGGATCGTCGCGGCCATCGCACTGCTCGCGAGCGGTACCGCGGTGGTGCTCTTTCGAAATCCGTTCTACTCGGCGCTCGCGCTCATCGGCAATCTCGCCTCGTTGGCCGTCCTGTACCTGCTCCTCTCCTCCGAGTTCGTCGCAGCGGCGCAGGTGCTCGTGTACGCAGGCGCGATCGTCGTCATGTTTCTCTTCGTGATTGCCTACGTGGGCGGAACCACGCCGTGGCCGGGTCGTGCGACGGTTGGAACCCTGGCCGCCGTACTCGCGTGTGCGGCAATCGCCGTCGAGATCGTCGTCGCGATCGGCCTTGAGGCGAGCGATCAGCTCTCCGATTCACCCGAGATCGCGAGTGCGTTCGGCTCACCTGCTGAGATCGGCCGGCAGTTCCTCTCGAATCACCTGCTCGCCTTCGAGGCGATCTCAATCGTGCTTCTCGTCGCGGCCGTCGGCGGTGTGATTCTCGGAACGGAGCTCGCGAAGGAGCGAGACCAGGAGCAAGAACAGGTGGAGTCATAGTGCTCGGTCCGGGGATCGCCGCCTACCTTGTCCTCTCCGTCGTGCTGTTCTCGATCGGAGCAGCCGGGGTTCTCGTCCGCCGGAGCCCGCTCATCATCCTGCTGGCGCTCGAGATCATGCTGAACGCCGGCAACCTCGCCCTGATCGCCTTCGCGCGTCATCAGGGAGGACACGACGGCCAGGTCTTCGCGCTCACCGTGATGGTTGTGGCCGCGGCTGAGGCCGTCGTTGGTCTCGGCCTCATCGTCGCCATGTCCCGCCGACGAGCAGAGCTCGACGTCGACAAGCTCACGACGCTGAGAGGCTGATCGAAGTGGAGACCGCAGCCTGGATCGCGCTTTTCTCGCCGGCCGTGGGAGTTGCGCTGATCGCCATCGCGAGCCCCTGGATCTCTCGTCGGCTTGCCGGCTATGTCGCAACGCTCTCGGTGTTCGTCTCGTTCATCGCGTCGCTCGTAGTCTTCTTCGTGCTGCTCGACCGAAACCACGAAGACCGGGCCGAGCTATCGTCGATCTACACGTGGCTCACGGCAGGAGATCTCCAATTCGACCTCGAGATCTTCATCGACCCGCTTTCCGTCTTCATGATGCTGATCGTCAGCGGCGTGGGCTTCCTCATCCTCGCTTACGCGGTCGGCTACATGAAAGGCGACGAGGAAGAGCAACGGTACCACGCGTACAAAGCGCTCTTCGTCTTCTCGATGTTGCTCCTCGTCATGTCCGGGAACCTGCTGTTGGTTCTCGCCGGTTGGGGTATGGTCGGCCTCTCCTCCTACCTGCTCATCAACTTCTGGCACCGGCGATCGAGCGCAGTTGCCGCGGGGAAGAAGGCCTTTGTCATGAACGCCTTCGGGGATGTGACGTTCATGATTGCGCTCTTCATCCTCATCGTCGAGGTCGGGTTCAACACGCTTGATTTCCCGACCGTATTCGGTGAGGCCGAAGGCGTCATCGAGCCGGGCAGCACCGTCGCGGTTCTGATCGCCCTCGGCCTGCTCGGCGGCGCCGTCGCAAAGTCCGCCCAGGTGCCACTACACACGTGGCTTCCGGACGCGATGGAAGGTCCGACGCCGGTCAGCGCCCTCATCCACGCGGCAACGATGGTCACGGCGGGCGTCTACCTCGTTGTCCGGACGCACGTCCTGTTCGAGCTCGCCCCCATCATTCTCGAACTGACAGCGATTCTCGGCGGCGTGACGATCGTCTTCGCCGGACTCTTCGCTCTCGTCCAAACGGACATCAAACGCATCATTGCGTACTCGACGATGAGCCAGATCGGCTACATGTTCCTCGCCGTCGGACTCATGGGGTACGGGGCCGGAATGTTTCACCTCATGACCCACGCCTTCTTCAAGGCACTCCTCTTCCTCGCAGCCGGCGTCGTCATCCACGCCTTGATCGACGAACAGGACATCCGGAAGATGGGCGGGCTCGCTAAGGAACTGCCGTGGACGTACCGCGCGTTCCTCGTCGGAACCCTTGCGCTCGCAGCCATACCGCCTTTCTCGGGCTTCTTCTCAAAGGAGGCGATCCTCGCGACCGCCGCCGAAGTCGGCAACGCACTCGGCTGGTCGATGTGGGTTCTGGGCGCCATCGGCGCTCTGCTGACTGCGCTCTACGCGTTCCGACTCGTCTTCATCGCCTTCAAGGGCGAGCCAACCGCTTTCGTACGCGAGCACCTACACAAGGAAAGGCTCGAGGGACCGTTCTCGATGATATGGCCGGTCGGCATCCTGAGCTTCTTCGCGATTTTCGCCGGGTGGCTGTGGGTTCCGGGCGGCTGGAAGGCCGTCGAGAACTGGCTCGAGCCGGTTGCCGAGTCAGCACCCGAGGTGGGCGGAGCCACGGCGGTTTGGTCAGCGGTTATCTCTGTCGCTCTCGCAGTCGTCGGGATCATCATCGCCTGGCGCGTCTACGGACGCCGTTCGGATCTCCCGGAACGCATTCGTCGCCGGGTGCCCCACGTCACCGGTGCCCTCGAGCACAAGTTCTATTTCGACGAGGCCTACGACGTGGCACTCTACGAGCCGACGTCACGCCTCGCTGTCTACCTGCAGCGCTACTTCGAGTCGCCCCTCCTCCTGAAGACCCTCGACTCGCTCGGAAGCGGAGTCAGCAAGGTCTCGGAGGGCGTCGCTGCTCAGGAGACTGGCTACGTGCGCCGCTACGTGTTCGCGATCGCCGCCGGCCTCGCCGTAATCGCCCTCGTCTTTATCGCCGTGGAGTAGCGGCCAACGATGCTGACCACATTCCTCATCTTCATTCCGATCGTCGCAGCGTTCATCCTGTGGGCGCTGCCGTGGTCGAACATCCGCTGGGCGGGCGGCTTCGCCCTCCTAGTTGCGCTCGCAGAGCTCGGGCTCTGGATCGCGTCACTCTCGGCGTTCGACTTCGACAAACCTGGCCTCCAGTTCGAGACCGATCAGGTCTGGGTCAGCGACTTCGACATCTCGTACAAGATCGGACTGTTCGACTGGTCGCTCTGGTTGGTCGGGCTCGTCGCGGTCGTTACCGCTGCGGCCGTCGGCTACGCACTCTGGGCCGGTCGAGAGCGGCCGCGCGCCTACTTCGGTCTGGTGCTCTTCCTCGCCGGAGCGACGATCGGGGTCTTCACCGCCCAAGATCTTCTCCTCTTCTACGTCTTCTTCGAGGCGATGATGATCCCGCTTTACGTCCTGATCGGTGCCTGGGGTGGGACCAATCGGCTGCGGGCTACCTACAAATTCGTGGCGTACACGCTCGCCGGCTCGTTGCTCATGCTCGTCGCCATCATCACGCTCGGCCTCGAGCAGAGGACGTTCGATCTCGCTGCGCTGGGCAGGAGCGACTCGACCTGGATCTTCCTCGGGTTTGCGATCGCCTTCGCGATCAAAGCTCCGATCTGGCCCTTCCATGGCTGGTTGCCGGACGCCTACCGAGAGGCCCCGATCGAGGTCACAGCGCTGCTCTCGGGCGTCATTTCGAAGACGGCCGCCTACGGCTTTCTGCGGATCGTGATTCCAACGTTCCCCGAGGTCGTGATCGACTGGCGCGACGTCGTGTTGGCCCTTGCTGCGATCGGGCTGATCTACGGCTCGCTGCTCGCTTTTCGAGCGCCGGATCTCCGCGGCATCGTGGCGTACTCGAGCCTGGCTCAGATGTCGCTGATCACCATCGGAGTGTTCGCTGCCAATGACTCGGGCCTCAACGGAGCCCTCCTTCACATGGTCAACCACGGTCTGGTATCGGCGGCGCTCTTCCTGATGGTCGGCGTCGTCGAGCAGCGCACGGGCACCGGCCAACTGAGCAACCTCGGCGGCATGGGACGTGGCAGACCCGTGCTCGCGACTCTCCTCATCACGGCCGGAGTGATCGCCCTCGCGGTGCCCGGGTCGAGCGCGTTCGCGGGCGAGTTCCTGGTCTTGAACGGCGTGTTCGCCCACGGCTGGGGCTGGGCCGTCGCCGGCAGCCTGGCGATCATGCTTGCGGCCGCATACATGCTCCGCCTGATATCGGCGGTCCTGCACAAGGACGTCGGGTCTGCGGTTCCGGCCTCTGCACGGGATCTGCGTCCCGCCGAGGTCGTCGTGATCTTCCCGCTCGTCGCAGTTCTCCTCGCGCTGTCCTTCTGGCCGGCGGCAATCACTGACCATTCCTTCGGCGGCTCGCCCGAGCAGGCCGTGACCGAACAGTTCCGAGAGTGACCCGGTGACCGAGTTCGTCAGACCCGATATCGATTGGGCAGCGCTCTCGCCGATTCTCGCCCTGCTCGGAGGCTCGGCCGTCGTCTTGCTCGTCGGTCTGGTCTTGCCCGGCGGCTGGAAACGGCCGTTCGCTCTCACCGTTTCCGCTGCGTGTTTTATCGGCGCCGCGGGCGCAGCAATCGCGCTCTTTGCAATCGACGATTCGGGCACCTCTGGCGTTGTCGCAGATGCGCTGCACCGGGATCGGCTCGCCGAGTTCGGTCAGATCCTCGTCGCGCTCGTGGGTTTCCTTGCCGTTCTGGCTTCGTATCGCGAGCGAGAGCGCACCGAGCGCGTCGCGGAGTATTACGCCCTGCTGCTGGCTGCAGTCGCCGGCATGTCGTTCTTCATCGCCTCGAACAACCTCATCACCTTGTTCGTTGGCCTCGAATGGTTCTCGATCTGCCTCTACATTCTGGTCGCCATCGGCGTCGAGCGGATGACTTCGCTCGAGGCAAGTCTCAAGTACCTCATCGTCGGGAGTTTCGGCTCAGCCATCCTGCTCTTCGGCAGCGCGCTCGTCTACGGCGGAACGGAGTCGATCTACTTCCTCAGCGACTCGTTCGACACGATCGCCGCCGGAGCATCTGACGGGATCCGGCTCTTCGTCGTGACCGGCCTGGCCATGCTCCTCGTCGGCTTCGCCTTCAAGATCTCGGCTGCGCCGTTCCACATGTGGACGCCAGATGTCTACGAGGGCGCCCCGACACCGGTCACCGGCTTCATGGCGGCCGCGACCAAGATCTCGACCGCGATCGTGCTCCTGTACGTCCTGGTCACCGCCTTCTCGCAGGACGAGCAGTTCTGGACGATCACGCTCGCGGTCATCATCGTTATCTCGCTCGCGTGGGGAAACCTCGCCGCGATAGCGCAGACGAACGTCAAACGACTCCTCGCGTACTCGAGCATCTCTCACGCAGGCTTCATCCTGATGCCGATCGCTGCCGGGAACGCGCTGGGCGGATCTGCGCTGCTCGTCTATCTGATCCCCTACGGGGCGATGACGATCGGCGCTTTCGCGATCGTCTCGGCCCGAGAGCGAGAACTCGGTCACCAGGTGACCTTCCAGGATCTCAACGGCTTCGGCTGGGAGCGACCCGTCCTCGCTGGAACGATGGCGCTCTACATGTTCGGCTTCATCGGGCTTCCGCCAGCCGGACTCTTCTGGGGCAAGTTCTACGTCTTCGCGGCCGTGATCGAGCGCGGCTGGGAGTGGCTCGCGATCCTCGGTGTGATTTTTACTGTGGTCTCGATCTACTACTACCTCGGCTTGATCCGCGTCATGTACATGAGCAAGCGGCTCTCGCTGGCGCCGGCCGGCGGATCGCCCCCTCGCGACAGCTTCCTCACGGCGACTGTGCTCACCACCGCCGTCATCACACTCGGAAGCTTCTTCGCTATCGAGCCGTTGCTCGAGCTTGCCGATGACGCGGTCGCTTTTCTCGAGTTCCTTTAAGGTGGGGTCAGGTCTCCAATGTTGCACCCGCAAGTTTTAGGGCCTGTGCAACAGGGCAGACCTGACCCCAGTTGCAACGTTTAGGCTCCCGGTTCTGTGAGTGTCGTTGTGATCGGAGCCGGCTCCACCGGCGAGGCCTTCGTTGCTGCACTTCGGCGTCGCGACGAGAAGGTTCCCGTAACGATCATCGACCGGGATCTGGTCGGCGGAGAATGCACGTACTGGGCCTGCATGCCCTCGAAGACGTTGCTTCGAGCTCCAGAAATCGTTGCGGCCGCTCAGATCGCGCCTGGCGCGACGGAGGCGGTTAGCGGACCGCTCAACACCGAAGGGATCTTCTGGTGGCGCGACCAGGTCGTGGACGGGTACGACGACTCCGGTCACGAGCGGTGGTTGGAGGCCCGGAACGCGAAGCTCGTGCGGGGCGAGGCGCGCGTCCTCGAACCCGGCACGGTTCAAGTCGGGAAGAAGAAGCTCCGGTACGACAATCTCGTCATTGCCACCGGCTCGTCGCCGGCAATTCCAGATCTTCCCGGACTTGCGGAGTCCGGGTACTGGACGAGCAACGACGCGACGGGCGCCCGCGAAGTCCCAGAAAGCTTGATCGTGATCGGAGGTGGCCCTGTCGGCTCGGAGCTTGCGCAGCTGTACAGCCGCCTGGGAAGCCGGGTAACGCTCATTCAACGCGACTATCTGTTGAAACGGCAGGATCGCGAAGCCGGAGAGCTCATCGCCACGCTGTTCGAAGATGAAGGCATGTCCGTCATAACCGACGCCGCCGCCACGCGTGTCGAGCCCGGCTTTCGAGTCGAGCTCTCAGACGGGCAGGTGATCACAGCCGAGAAACTGTTGATTGCCGCGGGCCGCCGTCCGAATGTTGACGGCTTTGGGTTCGAGAAGCTCGGGCTCAACATCTCGAGTCGTGGGATCCAGGTCAACGACCGACTCCAGGCAGCTGAGAATGTCTATGCAATCGGCGACGTCAACGGCACGGCGCTCTTTACCCACGTCGGCAAGTACCAAGGTCGTGTCGCCGCGGACAACGTTGCCGGGAGGGACGAACGAGCTGACTACCGAGCGATCCCGTCCTCGACGTTCACCGATCCCCAGGTTGCCTCGGTGGGACGGACAGAAGGCGATGAACTCGTCAGCGCACGCTGGGAGGTCAACAGAACGGCGCGCGCGTCGACCTACGAACGACCAAAGCGCCCGGGGTTCCTCCGGATCCATGCCGATCCCAGCCGCAAGGTCGTCGTCGGCGCAGTCGCCGTCGGACCCGAGGCCGGCGAGTGGCTCCAACAGCTCACACTCGCAATCAGAGCCGAGGTCCCGGTCGACGTCCTCCGCGACACGATCCAGCCGTACCCCACGTTCTCCGAGGCCGTCTACTTTGCCGTCCGCGACTTGCCTATCTAGAGACCCTGCGAGAGAGGAGCGCTAATGCCGGACACTCAGCTCACCTGGCTCGGACACGCATCGTTTCGACTCGATACACCGGGCGGTAAGCGCGTCTACATCGATCCCTGGCTCGACGGCCCAACGTGCCCTGAGAGCGAGAAGAGCCCGGATCGCGTCGATCTGATCGCGATTACCCACGGACACTTCGATCACGTCGGGAACACGGTGGCCTTGTGGGAGCGGTTCCAGCCCCGCGTGGTCGCCCCGGTGGAGGTCAGAGGCTGGCTCACCGGCCAAGGAGTAGAGGAGGACATCACGAGCTCACCGAACAAGGGCGGAACCGTCGAGGCCGACGGCATCAAGATTTCTCTCACCGACGCGAACCACTCGTCGAGCGCTCCCGACGGAACGTACCTCGGGGAGCCCACGGGACTTGTCTTCGAGCTCGAGGACGGGAAGACGATCTACTTCGCAGGAGATACAAACGTCTTCGGCGACATGGCGCTCATTCGCCGAATCTATTCGCCCGAGGTCGCCGTGATCCCGATCGGCGACCATTTCACCATGGGGCCACGGGAGGCGGCGGTCGCGCTCGAACTCATCGGCGCACCGAAATGCGTTCCGTGTCACTACGGGACGTTCCCGGTTCTGACCGGAACCCCCGACGCGCTACGCGAACTGGCGCCGAGCGGCGTCGAGATCCTCGCGTCGGAGCCCGGCGAAAGCGTCGTCCTCTAGCCCGAGACGGCCACTATGAGGGCCGTCGCGTGGAGACCGGAATCGGTCTTAGCTTTCGCAAATCGCAACTACCGGGTCCTGCTCTTAGCACCCGCCGTGGTTCTGACGGCCATTGTCGTCGTCTATCCCCTCGCGTACTCGATCTGGGTGACCTTCGTCAACTTCGACTTTCGAGTTCCCGGCCACCCCTGGGTGGCTTTCCAAAACTACGAAGGCGTGCTCTCCGATCCAATCGCCGTTCAGGCGGTTTGGAAGACGTTCCTCCTCTCGGTTGCCGCGGTCGCCCTCGAGCTCGTTCTCGGCTTGCTCCTCGCACTCACGCTCATTCGGCGCTTCCGCGGACGAGCCGCACTCATGCCGGTCCTCATCCTTCCCCTGTTTCTGAGTCCGGTTGTCGCCGGCCAGATCTGGGCCATGCTCCTCCAACGAAACGGTCCCATCGACACGGTCCTGGACGCCGTGTTCGCACCCGACATAGCTGTCCTCTGGCTCAGGGACGAGCCGTGGAACTACTTCGCCATCGTCCTCGCCGACGTCTGGCAATGGACGCCGTTCGTGTTCCTGATCCTGCTCGCCGGACTTGCGGCGATCCCGCACGATCTCTACGAGGCTGCCGAGACGGACGGCGCGCGCTTCAGGCAGGCGTTTTTCTTCATCACACTGCCTCTGCTTATTCCGTTCATTCTCCTCGCAGCAACCCTGCGGCTCCTCGACGCGGTGAAACTGTTCGACGTCATCTTCGTCCTCACGCAGGGCGGTCCGGGGAGCGAGACGACAACCGTGGCTTTCCGCCTCTACGAGCAGGGTTTTCGCCTGTTCAACATCGGCTACGCGTCTGCCGGAAGCTGGATGTTCCTTCTGCTCGTCGGCCTGGGCGCGACGCTCGTTCTCAGACGCATCGTTCGTCCGATATACGCGTGACCGATGCGTAAACGAGACGTCACGTCCCAAATGAGGTCGGGCTCGCTGCAGGGGGAACGAGTGGGCCCCGGTCTTCCGGCGGTGTACGCCTTCGGCTTTCTCGCCCTGTATCTCCTCCTCCTGCTCTTTCCCCTCTACTGGTTAGTCGTCACCTCCCTGAAGGAAGCGAACGAGTTCCTCACCGGAGGCGGCCAGGATTTTCTTCCGCGTGATCCCCAGTTCACGGCGTACGAAGTGGTGTGGTTTCTACGTCCCGCCTTTTACGACAGTCTGATCGTCTCGATCCCGGCTGCGGTCGTCGCGACGGTGGTCGGCGCGATGGCCGGTTACAGCATCGCGCACGTGCGACGTGGGGCTGGAGCGATCCTCATTGCGTTTCTCGCAATCCGGATCCTCCCTCCGATCTCGATCATCCTCCCCATCTTCCTCCTCGCCGACGATCTGGGCCTGCGAGACACGCACTTCGAGTTGATCCTCATTTACGCAGTCTTCGCGCTGCCCTTCACGGTGCTGATCACCTTCGCCCTGTTCCGGCAGATCCCGCAAGAGCTCGAGGAAGCAGCGCTTGTCGACGGTTCGACCCGGAGCCAAGTCGCCCGCTATATCTCGATTCCGTTGATGAAGCCGGGTCTCGTAGCCGCCTTCGTCTTCGCGTTCGTCTTCGCGTGGACCGACTTTATCTTCGCGATCCTGCTGACCGGCGATGCCGTCGCCACCATCCCCATCGAGATCGGGAACCTGACCCGCGGCGCGATGGGGCCGGGTGCCCTCTCCCCGTTGATCTCCGCCTTGTCCATCGCTGCCGGGGTCGTCCCGGCGGCCATCGTGTCGGTACTCGTTTACTTGATCCTGCGACGGCGAGTAACGATCGACTCGCTCGGAGCATAGGCCGCACCTGCGCTGCTATGCATCGCCCGGCAGGCGAACCCCATCCGCGAGCTCTCGAAATCTCGGCACTGGATCGTGCGCAGGATTCGCCGCCACGAGGACCGCGCCGTGCGACTCGCCTGCCATCGACTCCACCAGGAGCTCGAGCCCGACGGCGAGCGCAAATGACTTGTACGCCTGGTCACCGCCGAAGGGAACGAGTTCGTCCTCGGAGGCAAGACCCGCGATCACGTCGCCGTGAGTCACCTTCCCCATGGACACGTCGCTGACGATCGGTCGGCCGTCCGAACTGGGAACGCCAATCGATAGCGGATTCGTGCCGGTCAGCGGTTTGCCGCCATCAGGGGCGGGGAGTCTCTTGGGCGAGGTGGTGGTCAGAAGCGCCACGAGACCCTCCGAGGCAAGCCGCCGCGTCCAGTAGCCAAGCGCTCCGGTGGGAAAGCACCGCTCTGCGACGACCACCCGTGCGCGTGACGGCGGATCAGCGACGAGCGATCGACAGATCGCGGCGAGCACCAGATACCCCAACGCCCCGTCGCTCCGCCACCGCTCGAAGCTGTCGGTCGACTCGACGCATCGAGGCTTCGCTTTGAGATCGAGATCGGGCAACGTCTCGAGCCAGTCGATGCGAGCAACGCCGTGTCCGGTCTTGCCTCGGCGGTCGGCATCGAGGAAGTGATCGGCGAGAAGCTCGGCGTCCCGATGCTCGAAACCAAGCACCTCCAGCCGGGCGACGACCGCCGCCGTTCCAGATTCAAGCGACTCCACCAACTCACAAAAACCTTACAGCGGCCTTGCCGGCTCTTTACGGCGAGACGTTTGGATACAGGCGTCGGGAGCCACTACGAAGGAGATCGAATGAAACGACTCCGCTGGGTCCTTCTCGCGGCAGTCCTCTCGCTCGTCGCCGCCGGGGCCGCAGTGGCGGGCCACTCACTCGCAAACGGCGTGTCGGTCAAAGAAGTCGCAATCAAGGTGAGTGCGGATGAGTACGTCAGGCACGTCTCACATGTCTGCACCGGTGCCGACGGAAAGAAGTACAACAAGGTCGTCTACGTCTACGACGGCTATGCCACCGTCGGTGACGACCGGAAGAAGGCGCGGATCCGACATCGCACGTTCTACAACGTTGATTCCGGGCTGGGCAGAGGCTCGATCTCCGTCCGCATCTACGAGGACGATCGACGGTACGGCCGCCTTCACGGGCCGGTCATCGTTACCGGAACCGACGGAGGCTTCGTGGGTTCAGTTCGCGGTTGGTATCGCGGCCGCGGTCACGTGTACGGCCTGATCAACGGAGCGGCGGCCAAGTCCTTCGAGGCAGCAGTTGGCGGAGGTAGCTCTCTGGCGAATATGGCGATCTCGAAGACGGGCCACGGCTGCCACCGGGTCCCGCTGACCGAGGAACAACGGATCGAGAAGCGGATCGAGAAGCTCCAGTCGCGGATCGATCGGCTGCAAGAGAAGAAGGACCAGGTCAGCGACGGAGGCTAGTTACGTCGCATCGTCCAGACTCGAAACGGGGGCGCCAGATAGGCGCCCTCTTTCGTCCGCGACCTACGCGTTTACGAGCGGGAGCGGTTTGACGATCCCGACGCCCTCTTCTCGCTTCGTATCGATGATCGACCGGGCGAGGCCGACGATTGCCTGCGAAACCTCGCTGTCGGGCTCGACATCCACAATCGGCTCTCCCTGATCGGCGAGCGCACCGAGTCGCGGATCGAATGGAATCTGTCCGAGAAACGGAATGCCCGCCTCGTTGGCGAGCGCCTCACCGCCTCCGGCTCCGAAGAGCTCCTGCCGCTCGCCGTTCGGACCGGTCATGAACGACATGTTCTCGACGGCTCCGAGCACGCGCATGTTCGTCTTCTGGCACATCTGTGCTGCACGCACTGCGACCTGCTGAGCTGCGCGGTGTGGCGTGGTGACGACCACGGCCTCCGCTCGTGGAAGAAGCTGGCCGAGGGAGATCGCGACGTCGCCGGTCCCAGGCGGCATGTCGACGACGAGCACGTCGAGTTCCCCCCAGTGGACGTCTGAGAGAAACTGCTCGAGGGCTCGGTGAAGCATCGGTCCGCGCCACATGACCGGTGCGTTGTCGTCGAGGAAGAATCCGATCGACATAACCTTGAGCTCCCCGCGAACAGGGGGAACGATCATCTTGTCGACGGCAATCGGGCGCTGATCGACGCCGAGCATGTGTGGGATCGAGTACCCGTAGACATCCGCATCTAGCACTCCCGTCGCCTGGCCGAGCTGCGAGAAAGCCGCCGCGAGGTTCGCCGACAACGAGGACTTCCCGACACCGCCTTTCCCGCTTGCGAGCGCAACGACTCGCGTCTTTGCATCAACCGAGATTCCCGGTGTCCGCTCGGCCACGCCACCCCGAAGCTTCGTCGTGAGGGCCGCCTTCTCGTCCGGGGTCATGACGTCGAAGTCGAGTCGGACCCGCTCGATCCCGTCCAACGGACGGAGAGCCCGGTCGACCTGCTCCTCGAAGCTCGCTCGCAGCGGACAACCAGCCACTGTGAGCGCGATGGTGACGCCGACCGTCGACCCGTCGATGCGAACGTCACGGATCATGTCGAGCTCGATGACGGAGCGACCGAGCTCTGGATCGATGACGTCCTCTAATGCTTTGTAGATCTCGTCGCGTGAGGCCATTTCTCTACACCGTACCAGGGCCGAGCTGGGACAATCCCCGGTCATGTGGAAGGCCCTCTCTCAGCGTTTGCTCGGCAGACTCGTGATCGTCGAGCCGCTTGAGCCGGGTCACGAGGAAGGACTCTACGAGGCCGCGAGCTACCCCGAGATTTGGCAATGGCTGCCAGCTAACGCCATCGAGAGCCGCGAGACCTTCCGCGCTTGGATGGAAGAGGCGCTCGAACGTGGGCGGACAGGAGAACAGGTGCCATTTGCTGTGCTCGATGCCGGCACGGGACAGCCGATCGGCAGCACGCGGTACCTCACCCTCCGACCCGAGCACCGGGGGCTCGAAATCGGACATACCTGGATGTCACCACCCACGTGGGGAACGGGTGCGAACGCGGAAGCGAAGCTGCTTCTCCTGACCCACGCGTTCGACGATCTGGGCTGTATACGGGTCGAGTTCAAAACCGAGGCCGCAAACGAGCGGAGTCGGGCCGCGCTCGAGGCGCTCCCCGCACGCTTCGAGGGCGTGTTCCGGAAGCACATGCTCGTACGCGGAGGCGAGGTGCGCGACTCCGCGTACTACGCAATCACCGACGATGAGTGGCCGGCTGTCAAGAAGGCTCTACACGCGCGAGTGGCAGCGCGGAGTTGAGAGCCGAGAACAGCTCATCACACCGTTCCGAACTGCCCGCGGCGACAACTCGTGACCGGCCTTCCAGATCGAGCTCGGCGTCACCGAACGTGCCGTCCTCCGGAAGCTGAATCACCAGACCTCGCTCGCGGACGAGTAGCTGGGCCGCGGCGATGTCCACGCTCCGGGCCGGTTTCAGGGAGACGACAGCGTCGTATCTTCCGGCGGCGAGGTAGCAGAGCGAAAGCGCAAGAGATCCTGGAATCCGGAGGCGCTTTGCGAGGCCGACGAACCCGCCGACGACGCGACTGACCGACGTCGTCACCGTGGCTTCGAGGGAAAGGATCTCGATTGGGTCCTTTGGGCCAGGACTGTCGATGAGTTCGCCGTTGAGGCGGGCACCCCCACCGCGCTCCGCAGTGAACTCCTCGCCGGTACCGAAGTCGTGGACGAAGCCGAAGAAGACATCGTCCATCGTGTTTCCATCCGCGATGGCGATCGACAGTGAGAAGAAGGGCGCGGTTCGTTTGGCGTTATTCGATCCGTCGATCGGGTCGACGACGATCCGAAAGTCCGGCGACGATTCGCCGTACGCTCGCTCGCCAACTTCCTCAGAGACGACGGTAAAAGAGACTCCCTCATCGCACAGCGTCTCAAACACCGCGAGCACGGCTCGCTCCGCCACGTCGTCGACCGCAGTGGTGTCGTCTCCTCCGAGACCATCTCCCACGATCGGCTCGCGTTCGAGACGTGTCGGCAGAAGCTCGACCGCCTCGGAGACCGCCGCCGCGGCCCGACGGCATGCGTCGAGCCAGAGTTTCCCGGCCTCGCCGGGAAACTCTGAATGG
>CAYTCZ010000009.1:35205-47685 GCA_964436315.1 uncultured Gaiellales bacterium
GAAAACAGAAGACCGCTCAGGAGTTTTGGATAGAAGTAGGTGCTCTTCGCCGGCATCGTCTCGCCTGCGAGCACCACAGACTCGACCTCTTCCACCGTCGGAGCACGCACGAGAAGTGCGGCCTCAGCCACTCCAGTTCTGACCGCGCCGACGGCCTCATCGGTACTCGCGGTAAAGGTCACGCCCTCGAGGCCGAGCTCGTCGATCGCCACGGTGTCGAGCCTTCGAAGCGGGGCGTCGTCCTGTGCCGGTCGCTCGGCGAGAACAGTTCCATCTCGGCGCACGTAGAGGAACGCCGCCTCGCCGCGCGGTATGCCCGCGAGTCGACTCAAGCCTTCGTCAATGTCGTCTCCTACGGGCGTCAACTTGAAATCACCGTTCAGTTCGGGAGCCGCGCCGGTTACGACTCGATGTGTTGGGAAGATCGCCAGGCCAGGATCCGCCCGGCTAACGAGCACCCCGAGAACGTAGCACGTCTCCGGACAGCCATCTTCGGCATGGAAGTCAAGCGCGGTTTCGTATCGATGGTGGCCGTCGCCAATGATGAACGGGGTGGTAAGGCCCTCGGTGAACTCCGAGGCCTCGCGATCCCTGAGTCGCCACAACCGGCTTCGTGAACTCTCAAACACCGCCTCGAGATCGGCGGGTCGATCGCGCGGGGCCTGTGTCGGGTCACCGGCGTGAAGGAAGAGGAGCGGCGAAAGCTTTACTCGTGTCGCCCGAAGCAGCTCGAGCCGATTCTTCTTCGGCCCGGCGAACGTACGCTCGTGAGGAAGGATCTTGCCCTCCGAGTACGGCTCCACCTGCACGCACCCGATCACCCCCGTTCGGGTGCGAGCGACTCCATCTAGTCCCACGAAGTCCTCCACCTGGATCCAGAGCGAGGCCTCCTCGTCCCGTCTGAGGATCCCGGACTTCTGCCACTCACGGAGCGTACGAGCGGCCTCGTTTGGCTCGTGGGGGCGGATCAGGCGAACCGTGTTGTACGGACTCGCGTCGAGGAGCCTTTCGCGCATTTCGGCGTCGATGACGTCATAGGGAGGAGCGACCAGCGAGTCGAGCTCACCAGCCTTGTCGGTGTCGTATCTGAGGGCGCGAAACGGCTTGAGAAGCGGCATTGGGCTCTCCAGCGTACCATCCGACCTCGGCCTCTATCCTGCGATGGTGACTGCCACGACGCCGATAGCGGAACTCGCCGAGGACCGAGTCGTCGAGGGCGTTTACGCCGTATCCAAGAAGCAGCGGCACCGCACAAGGGCGGGTGACCCCTACCTGGCCCTCGAGCTCATCGACCAGAGTGGTCGAGTCGATGCAAGGGTTTGGAACGATGTCGAACTGATCGACCAGAGATTCGCGGAGGGAGATGCAGTCCGCGTGCTCGGCCGGGTCGAGCGCTTCCGCGACCGCCTGCAGATCGACGTGCGCTCCGTAGAGCCAAGTGAGATCGAGAGCTCGACGCTCGTCCCTGAGTCACATCGCGACGTTGACGAGCTTGACGGATTTTTCGAGTTCCTCGCAGCGGAAGTCAGCCATCACGGCCTCCGCGATTTGCTCACCCGCTTCGTGAACGATCAGGCGTTTCGCAAACGCCTGCGTCGATGGCCGGCAACTCCGGATGGCCACCACTCCTGGTCGGGCGGTCTCCTCGAGCACACCGTCGCCGTGGCAACGATCTGTCGCGAGGCAGCTCAGCTCCAACCCCGCCTCCGCACCGACCTGGTTGTCAGCGCCGCACTTCTCCACGATATCGGCCGCACGCTCGAACTCGCTGCGCCACTGTTTACACCAACACCGGAGGGCAAGCTTCTCGGCCACGTCCACCTTGGTCTCCGGCTGGTCGAGGGTCGCGCCGTGGGGCTCGACGAGAGCGTCCGCGCCGAACTCCTCCACGCAGTTGCCTCCCATCACGACGGCCGCGCCGCTCGAACTGCCGAGGCCGCAGTCCTGTACCACGCGAATCAGCTCGACACCGTCGCCACGACAAAACCTGTCGAACCGGCGAAGTAGGTCGTTACGCCTCTGCGGGAGCCGGCCCGAAAGACTTCGACCGACTCCGATCGGCACTCTCGGTCACGGTGGGCATCGAGTCGATAATCGTGTTACGCGATGTCCTCGAACTCGATCACGATCAGGCCATAGACCCGATGGACTGGGCCGTCCGTCATCTTCGTACATCGGTCCGCAAATCGCGATAACGGACTCAGACGTTGAACCGGATGTTCAAGACGTCTCCGTCCTGGACGACGTAGGCCTTCCCTTCCAGCGCCTGAAGCCCGCGCTTCGCCGCCTCGGCCCGCGATCGACACTCGACGAGGGCATCCCAGCGAATCACCTCACAACGGATGAACCCACGGGCCATGTCCGTATGAACCGACGCGGCGGCATCGAGTACGGTCCCGCCACACTCGAGCGTCCACGCCCGCGCTTCATTCTCGTTCGCGGTGAAGAACACGATGAGATCGAGGATCTCGAAGAGCTCTTTCACGACGCGATCGAGCGCAGACGGGCCTTCGCGAAACTCCGCCGCATCGGCCGGCTCGAGCTCCGCGAGCTCCGCCTCGAGCTGACAGTCGATCCCCTCCGGGCCATTCTCGATCGTAATGAAGGGCTTCGTCGTGAGTGGCTCGAGCTCGACCGGCAACGGATCGAGATAGGTGCTCAGCGGCTGTTCGGCCTCAAGGTGGGCGAGGATGTCCTCTAACGCCTTCGCCTCCTGTTTGAGTGCAGCCTCTCCGGACTTCGCTTGCTTCGCCACCCGCTCGAGCCGCCGCTCCACGTGATCTCGGTCGGCAACAAGCAGCTCGAGTTGAAGCCGCACTCGATCTCCCGTCGGGTCGGCGTCCGGGGAAAACCCGTCGACGACTCCAAGGAGCGCATCGACTCCGCGGAGGTTGCCGAGCAACGCCGCGCCCGTACCGGGTACGTCGGAAATTCTGATCGCTGCTGGGGTCGTGTTTGCCGACCCCACAACCTGAGCTACCTGCGGGAGACGGTCGTCGTCGATCGTCGCCATGCCGAGGTTCGGCTTGTCGGCGACACTCGCATAGGCGGTGATCTCAGCGCCGGCGCTGGTCAGCGCATTGAAGAGCGTCGTCTTCCCCGAGTTGGGGAGCCCGACGATTCCGACTTCGAGCGCCACGCTAGTGGTTGCTCCGGTAAATCCCCGCCCGTATAGCCGGCAAAAACCGAGCAGCCCTCGTCATGCGCGCCGGCGAGATGGTGTGGGTATTTGTCGGAGCGACCAATAGAGCAGCTCGCCCGAAGAAGGCGTTCTAGCGCCCTCCGAATCCGACCGGCGATTCCCGCGAGAAACGTTTGACATAGACGATGCGACCGAGCGCAACGACATAGCGGCCGTCTTCAGCCTCGAGGTCGAACACTCGGTCGTCGCTCGATTGGAGCGCTTTCTCGAGCGCGTCCGCGTCCTCGTCTGAAACGAGAGCACCCATGATCTGTCCACCGTCAAAGCCGACTTCGAGTCGTACCTTTTCGTTTGCCTCAGCCATTGGTCGAGACCACCTCCGCGAGTACGCCGTGAAGAGAGTCAGGATGGACGAAAGCAACGTTCTTGCCACCCATCCCGCGGGCCGGGGCCGGTTCGATCACCGTCGCCCCCTTGGAAGTGAGGTCCTCGATCGCCGCTTCGAGATCGTCCACCTCGTACGCCACGTGATGCATGGCAGGTCCTCGCTTGGCGAGAAAGCGACCGACGGGTGTGTCCTCGCCGAGCGGTGAAACGAGCTCGATTCTCCCGTCGCCAACCCTGAGGTAGACGGCGTTGACACCTTGATTCTCCATGCGCCCCCGAAGCTCGATCTCAGCCCCGAGAAGTCGCTCGTACGTCTCGACGGCGGCATCGAGATCGTGAACCGCGAACGCAACATGGTGCAACCTCCGAACGTCCATCCCCGCGATCCTATCGGCGGGCCGCTCACTGCCGAGCTAGTGTCAGTCCGGTAGGTAGGCACCCGCAGGGCCGACAACATGAGAGCCGGTCGTGCGCGGACGCCTGAGCTCTACCCGAGTCCCCGGTAGCACAAGCACCAGCTCAAGGCCGTTCCTGGCAAGTGGCACGTCTTCGCAGCTCGAGCGTAGCGACACGAAAACTACGAGCCGGTCTCCGGCCCGCTACCGGTTACTCGGCTTGAGCTTCGGTCTCGTCGGAGCGCTTCTCGGGAAGCGGAACGACCTGCCCGACCGCCGCAGAGGTGTCCGACTCGGGCTCGACGTCGGCGAGCAGCTCCTCGAGCTCCTCCCGATCAACCGTCTCTCGATCGAGCAGAGCGTTGGCGAGCCGGTCGAGGGCCTCGCGGTGGGTCCCGATCAGTCGGAGCGCTTCCTTGAAAGCGAAATCCGTCAGCCGCGCCTGCTCCGAGTCGCGAAGCCTTTTGGTCTCCTCGGAGAGCGCGTAGTTATCGGCGCGCATCGTCCGCGAGGCGACCTCGTCGCTCATCCCGTACTCGAAGACCATCGAGCGGGCAATCGCGGTGACGCGCTCGAGGTCGTTCGAGGCGCCGTTCGTGATCGCTCCGAAGACGATCTGTTCGGCAGCTCGACCACCGAGGAGCATCTTCATGTGATCGACCAGCTCCTCCTTCGTGTGCAGGAATCGCTCCTCCTGGGGTGTGTGAAGGGTGTAGCCGAGGGCCTGGCCGCGGCCGACGATCGTCACCTTTTGAACCGGCATGGGCTCGCCGATGAGGTGCGAGACCAGGGCATGGCCGGCCTCGTGGTAGGCGATGATCCGCTTCTCCTTCTCGGACATCGTCTTTCGCTGCTGCGTCCCGGCAACAACCCGCTCGAACGCCGCCTCGAAGTGCGACTGGTGGATGCGCTCCTGCTTCTCGCGCCCGGCGAAGATGGCGGCCTCGTTGGCGATGTTCGCGAGGTCGGCACCGGTCAGCCCCGCCGTCTGTCGGGCGATCAGGCCGAGGTCGACGTCGTCGGCGAGCGGCTTGCCGCGGGTGTGCACCTTGAGGATCTCCTCGCGCCCACCGAGGTCGGGTGGCGGAACGAGGACCTGGCGATCGAAGCGCCCCGGACGCAGAAGCGCTGGATCAAGGTCCTCGAGTCGGTTCGAGGCGCCGATGATGACGATCTCGTCGCGGGGGTTGAAGCCGTCCAGCTCGACGAGGAGCTGGTTCAGCGTCTGGTCGTGCTCGCGGTTGAAGCTCGAGCCTGATCGCTTCATGCCGACGGCATCGAGCTCGTCGATGAAGACGATGGCCGGTGCGTTCTTGCGCGCCGTCTCGAAGAGCTTGCGGATTCGCGCCGCGCCGAGGCCGGCGAACATCTCGACGAACGCCGAGGCGCTCTGGAAGTAGAAGTGCGCCCCCGAGTCGTTCGCAACGGCCTTCGCGAGGAGCGTCTTTCCGGTGCCCGGCGGCCCGTAGAGCAGGATGCCCTTCGGCACCCGGGCGCCGAGCATGGCGTAGCGCTTGGGGTTCTTCAGGAAGTCGACGACCTCCCGAAGCTCGCCGGCGGTATCGTCGACGCCTGCGATGTCATCCCAGGTGACGGCCGACTTCGAGGTCGGCTCGACGACGTTCGGCTTGACGCGCGGCATCATGCCGACCACACGCCACATGAGATAGACAAGCAGCCCGAGGAAGATCAGCGGCAGCCACAACAACAAGAAGTTGGGCAGCCCGTCCAAGAAGTCGAAGACGACGTCCACCGACTTCCGTATCGGCGGCAAACCGTCAAAGCTCAAGCGCCAGTGGGGGCGTCAGCAGAAACATCAGCGCCCGGTGCTTTCGTAGTGCAGTTCTGAAGAGATTCCCGGCGTCAGCTGGGAATCTCAGTCTCGAGACGGAGGCATTCATCGAGTGCAGCATTCGCCACCTCGAGCTGCTCCGAAGTCGGCTCCTTCGTGACGAAGCGGCTCTGGAGCTCCCGTCCCGGCCAGGCCATCGCTCGGGCTGCGGGGTTCTCGGGATGCGTCAGCATCCAGCCGAAGATTCGTACCGACGCGCCCATCGCCCCAACCGTCGCACCAAGTCGGGCGAGAGGTCGAAGCTCGCGTGGAGCCTGACTGGCGGCGACGCTCGCAACGGCGGTGGTCACAAGAAGTGGTCCTACGAGATGGGAGCCACAGCGCTCGTGCTCCCGGGTCGCCGGAGCATCGAGCTCGTAGGAACCAATCGAGATGTGCTCGGCACCGTGATAGGCCGCAAGCGAGCTACCGCGAAGCGCGACGGCAGTTGGCCCAAGGGCTAGCAGCGCACCGAGAAACTCCTGGGCAAACCGGTTGAGGCCGGAGCGGCGGAGATTCCGCATCACGGCGGCGCTGGCAAACATCGCGGCGGTCACCCGTCGGCGCTGGAACGGGAGTTCCGCCTCGGGAAGAGCACGACGAATCACCGGGAGGAGCGCGAAGACCTCCGCGATCTTCGCCGGCGCGACGATGAACGGGTTCTCGATCTCCGCCGAGCGAATCGGCTTCAGTCCAGAGGCCACCTTGAGCTCTCCGGAAGCGTCTCGGACGGCGCACGCCCAGTGGCGCGGCCCGTGAACCAGCACCCCGTTGCCGAGTGCCATGCCGCCAAGTCGGATCTTTTCGGTCATGTCCCGAGTGTACGTGCTGCGTGAATGAGGAAACGTGCGCCGAGCTCGAGATCGTCGATTGGGATTCGCTCGTTCGCCGAGTGAACGAGTCGCGAGGCGAGCTCCGGTTCCATGCGTCGCATCGGAAAGAAGCCGTATGCGACTGTCCCGAACGCATTTCGCACGTAATGGCTGTCGGTGAAGCCCGGGAGTAACATCGATGTCAGGTCGGCGCCGGGCTCCTCCGCCTCTACGAAATCCTCGATCACGCTCCAGAGCGCTGTGTCGAGCGGGGAGCTGGTGCCTCCCGCCTCGGCGTCGAGCCAGATGATTCTGTAGTCCTCCGGACCGAGGCAGCGCCGCAGCTCCTCCTCAGCATCTGCGCGGGACTGACCCGGCAGCAATCGACAGTCGCACACGACGTCACAGACGGCTGGGATCACATTCAGTTGCTGTGACGCCTCGATCATCGTCGGCGACACGGTTAGCCCGAGCATTGGCTCCACCATCGATCCGAGGCTCGCGTGGAGATCGGTTGCCTGCTTCACTGCATTCTCTGGATCGGGGACTTGCCCGAGGAGCGCCTTGACGAGGAGCTCGGTCTCGGGCCGAAAGCGAGGGCACGCCCGAAACGACGCGAGACGCGTCAGCAGCCTTGCGGCACGCGTCAGAGCGTTGTCGGCGATGCCCGGAATCGAGCCGTGTCCGCTTCGGCCGAAGGCTCTGAGCACGAACGGCGAGCTCGCCTTCTCTGCGGTGGCACAGAGGTAGATCGGCTGGTCGCGTACGACGACGCGGTCCCCACCGCCCTCGTTCAGGCAGTAGTCGGTCTTTATGGCGTCCGGATAGGTCTCACAGAGCCAAGACAGACCGTAGCCGTCGCCGACCTCCTCGTCAGCGACAGCCGCGAACACGAGATCGCCTGCCGGCTGGAACCCGGAGCGCGCGAGATAAGCGATCGCGACCGCGGAGGCAGCGACCTGGCCCTTCATATCGAGCGCGCCGCGACCCCAGACCTCGCCGCCGCGAATCTCGCCAGACCAGGGATCGAGCTCCCATTCCTCCGGATCCGCAACGACCGTATCGGTGTGAGACAGAAGCAGCAGCGAGGGGCCCTCGCCGCGACCCCGAAGGCGCGCTACCAGATTCGCCCGCTCCGGCGCTCGGGCAAAGAGTTGACACTCAACGCCGTTCTCCTCGAGGTACGTCCGCAGCAGTTCGGCGGCGGGGGTCTCGTTCCCGGGCGGGTTGACGGTGTTGAGACGCAGGAGACCCTGCGTGAGGCCGGCAACCTCGTCTCCGAGACCCGCCGTCTCGGGCACTACTTTCGACGACCGAAGATCAGGAGGTACTCGCGCGGGAGCGCGACGCCACCATCGATCCGATACTTCTCCGCGAGCTCGACGTAGTCCGCATGGAGTTGCTCTCGTTTCTCGGTCTCAAGCGAGTCGGCGAGCGTCTTCACCGGGCCGTAAGACGTCGAGAAGAGCTCCCATAACGCCTCGCCTGAGGGCATGTCGTGAATCGAGTTTCCCTCCTCGAACGAGAGCTCGAACGCCTCGCCGAGGCGATCTGTTGCGTACTCCTCGCGGCCCCACTCAAATGGATTACCGACCCCGTCCGGAGGCGGTGGTTGGTACGGCGCGAAGGTTTTGAAGAACTCCGCTACCCCTCCATCGGGCTTCCAGGTCGCCAGGCCGAGCCGGCCGCCCGGTCGGCAGACGCGCGCGAGTTCGCTCGCAACAGCAGCGTGGTTCGGCGCGAACATGGCGCCGCACGTCGATGCGACGACGTCAAAGCTCTCGTCAGCGAAGGCGAGGTTCTCGGCGTCCCCGACCGCAAAGCCGACCGTCACACCGTCTTCGGCGGCTCGGCGCTTCGCCGTTTCGATCATCACCGGTGCGAGGTCGACCGCAGTCACGTCGGCACCACGCCTCGCGGCAGGTCGAGCCACTTCGCCGGTGCCCGTTGCGATGTCGAGGAATCGTTCTCCCGGCTGAGGGTCGAGCCACTCCAAGACAGCCTGATGAATATCAGCGATGGTCTCGCCTACCCGCTCGTAGGGACCGGCGCCCCACATGTGACTCTGCTTTTCCTTGAGATTCTCGAGCATCACGCCATCACCAACGATCGGCGAAGCATACTTCCTGGACCATGGGCGATCTCTTCAGCTCCGCCGCGGACGAACGCCTTCAATCGGTGGCGCCACTCGCCTCGCGGGTCCGGCCGACTAGACTCGACCAGCTCGTTGGACAATGCCAAATCGTCGGTGAAGGCTCTGCCCTCGCCCAATCGATCGCTGACGACCGTGTGGCTTCATCGATCTTCTATGGCCCGCCTGGAAGCGGGAAGACGACGCTCGCTCGCATCATCGCCCAGACGACCGGCGCAGCCTTCGAAGAACTCTCGGCAGTCTCGGCGAGTGTGGCGGACGTCCGAGACGTTCTTGGGCGTGCACGCGACCGCCTCGGTGGAAACGGGCAACGAACCATCCTGTTCCTCGACGAGATCCACCGTTTCAACAAGGCACAGCAGGACACAGTCCTTCCGGCCGTCGAGCAGGGCCTCATCATTCTGATTGGTGCGACGACGGAGAACCCCTATTTCGAGGTCAACTCCGCCCTTCTATCCCGCTGTCAGATCTACGAGCTCGAACCGCTCGCGCCCGAGGATCTCGAGCGCATTCAGCGACGTGGCGCCGACGAGCTCGGCCTCGAGCTCCCAGCCGAGCTCCACGAACTCATCGCTCGGAAGGCCGGAGGCGACGCCCGCGCGGCGTTGAACACGCTCGAGCTCGCAGCGCAAACCGCGAAGGCAGAGGGCGGTGACATCACCGAGGCGCACATCGAGGACGCCGCGCGAAAGCGCCCTCTCGTCTACGACAAGCATGGAGACGCGCACTACGACTTCATCTCGGCGTTCATCAAGTCCATCCGCGGATCAGATCCCGATGCGACGCTCTATTACCTCGCCGCAATGCTCGAGTCTGGTGAGGACCCACGGTACGTGGCGCGGAGGATGATCGTGCACGCCTCTGAAGACATCGGGAACGCCGACCCCCAGGCCCTGCTCGTGGCGGTCGCGGCAGCCCATGCGCTCGAGCATGTCGGCCTCCCCGAGGCGCGGCTGAACCTTGCGCAAGCAGCCATCTACCTTGCTCGCGCTCCGAAGTCGAACGCCGTAATCAAGGCGCTTGGGGCCGCGGTGAAGGACATTCGTGAGCACGGGACGCTCCGACCACCTAAATCCCTCCGTGACACCCACTACCGCGGAGCATCGCAACTGGGTCACGGAGAGGGCTACGTCTATCCGCACGACGATCCGAGCGGCTTCGACGCCGACTTTCTCCCTGAGGAACTCGCAGGTCGCCGTTACTACCACCCCGAAGACGACGAAAGTCCGAAGGCTCCCGAGTAGGCTCCCGATATGAAGCTGCACATTGACGAGTGGGGCGAGGGCGATGCCTCCCCGGTCTTCTGTGTCCACGGCGTTCGAAGCCACTCACTCCGGTTCGAGCTGCTCGCACAGGAGCATTTAGCAGACCGATTCCACATTGTCTCGGTCGATCTTCGCGGCCACGGGTATTCGAGCTGGGAGCCTCCCTGGAACATCGAGACTCACCTTGCCGACCTGATCGAAACGGCCGACTCGCTCGGGATCGGGGCGGCCCATTGGATCGGGCACAGCTTCGGCGGCCGGTTGACAATGGAAATCGCCGCGCGCTGGCCCGAGCGCGTGGAACAGGCTGTCCTTCTCGACCCTGCAATTCAACTCGCGCCGCTGGATGCGATGGAGGCGGCTGAGGCCGAGCGTCCCGACCTTGCTTTTCCGGATGCCAATGCCGCCATTCAGCACCGCCTTGACTCGGGGACTGTGTTCCACACGCCGCGGGAGTTGCTCGAAAGGGATATGGAGCAGCATCTGGTTCGGGGCGAGGACGGATTGCTCCGTATGCGCTTCTCGCAGAACGCGGTAATCGCGGCCTGGGGGGAAATGGTCCGCGAGCCACCGCTCCCGACACAGACTCCCACGCTCCTCGTCGTGCCGGATCAGGCACCGATCGTCACGTCCGAGCAGATCGATGCATGCCGTCGAGCCCTGGGTGATCTGCTCCAGGTCGTGATCGTCCCGGGCGGTCATCTCGTCCTCTTTGACGCGTACGAGGAGACCGCGCGGGCGATCACGGATTTCCTGGCCTGACGATGGAATTCCGAATTCTCGGTCCGCTCGAGGTCCGGCACGAGGGCCGAGAGCTACAGATTCCCGGAGAGAAGCAACGCGCTCTTCTCGCGGCCCTCCTGCTCGAGGCGAATAGGGTCATCTCCACCGATCGTCTGATCGACGACCTGTGGGGCGAAGAGCCGCCGGAGACGGGGGCAAAGGCTCTGCAAGTCCGCGTGTCTCAACTCCGACGCGCGTTCGAGGCCGAGGGTGTCGAGGAGCCCGTCGTGACCACGCGAGCTCCCGGTTACCTCATCGAGCTCGGTGGTCATATGCTCGATCTCGACGAGTTCGAACATCTCGTTCGGTCGGGCGAGGAAGCTCTCGACCGCGACGATCCCGGAAAAGCAGCTGAGTTGCTCCGAAACGCCGTCGCGCTCTGGCGTGGGCCTCCGCTTGCCGAATTCGACCTGCCGTTCGCTCGCACAGCAGTCGGGCGCCTCAACGAACTCCGAGTTGGCGCGATCGAAAAGCGCATCGAGGCTGAGCTTGCTCTCGGCCGGCACGACGGTCTCGTCGGCGAGCTCGAGGAGCTCATCGCCGAGTACCCCTTCCGCGAAAGGCTTCGCGGCGAGCTCATGCTTGCGCTGTACCGATCGGGTCGCCAGGCGGAAGCGCTCGACGCCTACCAGAATGCGAGAAGGCTGCTCTCCGATGAGCTCGGTATCGAGCCGGGCCACCACCTTCAGGAACTCGAGCGGGCAATCCTACAGCAGGACTCAAGCCTCGACGTCACAGCGTCCGAGGCTGCTCCGGCAACACCATCCGAGCCGGACACCTGGGATCCCTCACCGCCGGAACGGTCGATTCTTGTCGTGCCGGCCGACCTCGAGAATCTCACCCCGTTGCTCACGCTCGCCGAGCCCCTGACGAAGCGACCGCGTCGCGAGATCATCGTCACGGCTCTCGTCGGGTCGTTCGATCAACTCGAAACGGTGACAGATCTTCTCGAACGTCACACGGCCGGCCTCTCGCAGCGCGGAGTCCCGGCGAGGACCGCTGCGTTCACCTCCGACGAGGCAGGCGACGATCTCGTTCGTCTTGCCTCCGAGCAAGACGTCGATCTCCTGCTCACCGATGCACCTCCTGAGTTCGTGCGTGAAGGAACGCCAACGAGCGATCTCAACACCGTTCTCGAACGGGCGCCGTGCGATGTCGCGAGCCTGGTCATCGGAGAGCACGGAGACATGACGTTGCCGGCCGAAAAGCCGATCATCGTGCCCTTCGGAGGCGCACAGCATGAGTGGTCAGCGGTTGAGATCGGCGCGTGGATCGCCGCGGCAAAGGGCTCAACACTCCGGCTGCTCGGCTCAGCCGGCAAGCCCGAGAAGGGAAAACGGGATGCAAGTCGACTACTCGCAGGAGTTTCCCTCGTCGTTCAGCGGGCCTCGGGTGTCTCGACAAAGCCCCTTCTGGTTCCGCCGGGAGAGCAGGGTGTCCTCGACGCGACCGAGAACGCAGGCCTGCTCATCATTGGTCTTTCGGACCGCTGGTCATCGGAAGGGCTCGGAACCGTGCGGATGGCCCTCGCTCGGGATGCCCGCCCGCCGACCCTGATCGTCCGCCGAGGCGTTCGCCCTGGAGGACTCGCCCCGCTCGAGAATCTGACCCGCTACACCTGGAGTCTGGCCGACGCCGGCGGTTAGTAGTTAGAGCCCATCCCGGTAGGTGCGGTGTCGTCGGGGACGGATGAGACCAAGCAGCTTGGCGGGA
>CAYTCZ010000010.1:0-7730 GCA_964436315.1 uncultured Gaiellales bacterium
CGCCGCGTCTCAGCCGCCAGCCGGGGGTGCTGCACCTACCGGGATAGGCTCTAAGGTGGCGGGCGCAGAAAAAGGTTCGACACGGAGGAGCAATGATCCAAGGACTCGAGGGGAAACGGGCTGTCGTGACCGGAGGCGCTTCAGGGATTGGGGCCTCGTGCGTTGAGATCCTCGAAGAATGTGGCGCGACTGCGCACGTTGCCGACATGGCCGGGCAGCCGAGGGTCGACGTCACCGACCGGGCGTCTCTCGATGCGCTCGTCGTCGCCGTTGCGAAGGAGGACGAGGGGCTCGATGTTCTGGTGAACGCAGCAGGAGTTCTAACCGAGAATCGGCCCATTGAAGAGATTCCGGTCGACGACCTCCGCAGAAATCTCGACGTCAACCTCATTGGGACATTCCAGACCTGCCAGGCGTTCGCACCGCTCCTCCAGAAGCGGAGCGGTGCCGTTGTAAACATCGCCTCCCAGGCCGCTCTCGTCTCACTTCCTATGCAGGCCGCCTACACCGCCAGTAAAGGTGGGGTCGCGGCACTCACGCGCTCGCTCGCAATCGACTGGGCCGAGCACGGTGTGCGCGTGAACTGCGTCTGTCCGGGATTTACGGTGACGCCAATGACCGAGGCGTTCTTCGAGAACGAGACCTTCACGCGGGCTGCCAAGCAGCGCATTCCGCTCGGACGGATCTTTGAGCCGCGGGAGATCGCGTCGGTGATTGTGTTCCTCGCGAGTCCTCATGCGAGCGCCGTCACCGGCGTCGTCATGCCCGTCGACGGTGGTTGGACTGCCGGCGAGCCTGCTCTGCCCTGGTAAGGGCTACGAGCGTTCCTGCGCGCGCCGGCGGAGCACACGCTCATCGCCGACGCGGCGCGTGATCCCGTCGGCATCAAATCGCTCGAGCAGGAGTTGTGCATTGCGGCGCCCAGTTCCAATCAGGTCCCGGAAGCGGGCCAGCGTGATCGAGCCGGCCTGCTCGCACTCGTAGACGAGGAGCTGCTTCGTTTCGTTGTATGCCGCCGCTGATACTGCGAACCCGTCTCCGAGCCGCACGAGGCGCCCCTCGTCTTCGAGGAACCGTGCGAGCTCCGGATCGTCGACCTTGAGTGGAGAGAAACCCGACTCGTCCAACTCGGCGAGGAGTTGTGTTGCGGAGTCGGCGCGGTCTCCCAGCTCGGCGCTTGCACCCGGGGCGTAAGCCTTGGCGCCGCGGCGCTCGAACTCGAGGAGCGACAAAACGGCGGGCGCCCACGCTTTTGCGGGCAGCAGCTCGGCGAGTGGAACGCCTGGGTCAAGCGGATTACGAATTGCCCGCTCGTCGAGCGTCGACGAGACCTCACGCTGGAACTCGGCGAGCCGATTCGGGGTCAAGTACCAGCCGTCCGCCTCGGCGGCAGCCTGTAGGCCGCGGTCGAGCTCGTCGGGCGCAAGCAACGCCCGGCTCTGCAGTTCCGACCGCCGCATCGGCTCGGGCGAAGCGTCGAGGACCGCGAGCACAATCGACTCGGAATCATCGCGCTCAAGGAGTGACAGTCGCTCGGCAGACACCCGGCGGGGGGGAGCCGGGTCAAGCACGACGCCGCCGCCAACTGTCGTTCGCGTTCTCAGGACAACCCGATCGCCGCGTGCCGCAATGGCCGGCGTCGAAAGCCGGAGCTGGGCGAATCCGTCACTCGATCGCACAATGCGGCCGTACAACTCCCTGGTGCCGTGGTGGACATGAAGCCGCGTCCCGTCGGGGATCTCCTCGAGCTCCTCGAGCCCGATGTCCAGGCGGTAGGACGACGGGAAAGCGCCGGGCTCAATGAGGGCTTGACCGCGGCGTAGCTGATCCCGTTCCACGCCGGTAAGCGCAGCGGCGACTCGCTGCCCGGCTTCGGCTCGTTCGACCGGGACATCGTGCACCTGGACGCTCCGGACGCGAACCTCACTCCCGCCGGGAGCGACGACGAGCCGGTCGCCCTCACCGATCGAGCCAGCCCAGAGCGTGCCGGTGACGACCGTTCCGATCCCTCGGAGGCTGAACACACGATCGATGAACAGGCGGGCCGGCCCAGCCGTGGGCCTGGGCGCCACGTCGACCGTCATGTCGGCAAGAGCCGCGCGAAGCTCGTCTAGGCCTTCGCCGGTCGCCGCGGATGTGCGGACGACCGCGGCTTCCGGGACGAGTTCGTGAGCCTCGTCAACCGCCAGTTCGCGTGTCTCCTCGTCTACCGCATCGACCTTCGTGATCGCGACGACACCTTCCTCGATGCCAAGGAGACGGATGATCGCGAGATGCTCGCGTGTCTGAGGGCGAGCACCTTCCGCTGCATCGATGACCAGGAGGTACACGTCGATTCCCGTCGCCCCGGCGACCATGTTGCGGACGAAGCGTTCGTGGCCTGGAACGTCGATCAAGGACAGGCGCCGTCCGTCCGGGAGGTCAAGAGGGGCGTAGCCGAGATCGATCGAGATTCCGCGCTCCTGCTCCTCGGGAAGTCGGTCAGTATCTTTGCCGGTCAGGGCGCGAACCAGCCACGTCTTGCCGTGGTCGATGTGCCCGGCTGTGCCTACAGTGAGCGGCATGCCAGCACGGCTTCTCCCGCGAGCTCGACCTCGTCAGCGGTGAGGGTGCGACAGTCGAGGAGAAGTGAGCCTTCGCGGATGATCCCGACGATCGGCGGATCCGCTGCTCTGAGCGGCGCCGCGAGCTCGACTTCCACCGAGCACGCGTAGCTTTCGAGCTCAGCGAGAGGCAACGCTCCGCCGCCAACACGAGCAACGCTCGTTTCGAGCGTGCCGTCGACAATCGCCGCGAGTCGTTCGGCACGCTTTTTCACCTGGTCACCGGGCTCTTGAATCATTCGGAGCACCGGAACTCTGGAGGCGTCGCGCCGATAGAGGGCGAGAGTCCCCTCGAGGGCGGCCAGGGTCAGCTTGTCGGCTCGTAGCGCCCGCTGAAGCGGGTGTCGTCGCATCCGTTCAATGAGATCTGCGCGACCGACGGCGATTCCGGCTTGAGGGCCACCGAGGAGCTTGTCACCCGAAAACGTGACGACGTGGGCGCCCGCTTTGAGGCGCTCCGGAACCGACGGCTCATCCAGCAGGTCAACAAGGACTCCGGAGCCGAGGTCATCTACAAACACGAGGCCGGATCGCTCGGCAAGCCGAATCAGGTCTTGCGTGGCCGGTTGCTCGGCGAAGCCGACGATGCGGAAGTTGGACTGGTGAACACGCAGTAGGAGGGCCGAGTTCTCGGTAATCGCACTCTCGTAGTCCGCTATTCGTGTGCGGTTGGTCGTCCCCACCTCGACGAGATGCGCGCCCGACTGGGCGAGGACATCGGGAATTCGAAAGCCGTCTCCGATTTCGATCAGCTCGCCACGGGAGACCAGCACCTCTCGGTCTTCCGCGAGCGCCGCGAGGACGAGCATCGTCGCTGCAGCGTTGTTGTTGACCACGAGCGCCGCTTCGGCTCCCGTGAGCTGTCGCAGCGCTTCGGCGACGTGATCTTGGCGTGAGCCCCGCGCACCGGCAGTAAGGTCGTACTCCAGGTTCGAGTACGAGACGCCAACCTCGACGACCCGTTCAATCGCCTCGTCGGCGAGGGGCGCGCGACCGAGGTTCGTGTGCACGATGATTCCGGTGGCGTTAAGCACGCGGGAGAGCCGCGGACGGAGTAGGCGCTCGAGTTCGGCTACGGCAAGTTCCGTGAGATCAGCGGGCTCGGTCCCTGTGGCGCGGATGTTCTGCCGAGCCTGATCGATCGCATTCCGCGCGGCCTGGATGACGAGTTCGCGGCCGTGCTGCTCGGCGAGAGCCTCGAGCTGTTCTCTCCGCATGAGTTCATCGACCGAGGGCAGAGAGCGAAGAAGGTTGTTCTCCATTGCTTCAAAAGATACTCCCCCGCCTCTGCTCGGCTGAAATTCGCGCTGGACGACCGTCGCGTCGACCGGGCGCGGGGACCGCCGCTTGCCTCCCTCCAATTTCAGCTTATCGAGGAGAAACGCGCGCGTGGCCCACAGGAGTGAACGAAAACTGGGTCATCCTGTCACCGGAATGCTGTACGGCTCGAACCCGGCCCGTTAGAGTCGGCGCCGTGAGGCGGGCTGATACCGGCCCGCGGCTCGAGCAGAGGGAGAGGGACGTGGAAGAAACACGGAGATTCCTTGAGTCCATCGAGCTTCCGGGCGCCGACCTGAACGAGTTGCCCGACTCCGACAAGCGGTTTCCCGACGGCGCTCAGTACAGGGTCGAGATCCCGAGTACCGAGGGCCCTGAGTGCTTCGCCGCGATCCTCGACGAGTGCGAGCGACTCGACGTCCGGGTCCATCGGGTCTCGCAGGGGAGCGGGGTTTTCCTCCACACCGACGAAGAGCTCGATGAGTTCGCAGTCCGTGCAGTCGACGCCGTCGTCGAGGTGAGTCTCTTCGCACGACCGAACGCAGGCTGGGATGCGTCCGCGATGGCTCGATCGCCGGCTGGAGGCCTCCTGGCGCCGGTCGCACGGGGCCAGGAGCAACTCGTTCAGGTTCTCGAAGACGCGCGCCGGGCCGCCGATCACGGCTTTCGAAGCGTTCTGATCGCCGACATTGGAGCGCTCTACGCGTTCACGTCGATGCGTCGTTCTGGCGAGCTTCCCGAGGAGATGCAGGCGAAGATCTCGGTGATGCTCCCCGCAGCGAACGCGGCCACAGCGCGCGTGCTCGAGGAACTCGGGGCGGACACGCTCAACCTTCCGACCGATCTCTCGTTGGCGCAGATTGCCGCAATTCGGCAGGCCGTTGATCTGCCGCTCGATGTCTACGTCGAGGCTCCTGACAACGTCGGCGGTTTCGTCCGGCTGTATGAGATTCCGGAGCTGGTGCGGATCGCGGCCCCCATCTACCTCAAATTCGGACTTCGAAATGCGCCGGACGTGTATCCGGCAGGTAGTCACCTTCTGTCCACGACTGTGGCGCTGAGCCGCGAACGGGTTCGACGTGCGCGGCTCGGGCTCGACCTCCTGCATCGCTACACGCCTGAGGCCGAAACGTCAGAGCTCGGTGCAACCGGCCTTGCCGTCCCCGTCGTGGGCGCGACCGCACTTCATTCCACCTGATTCTTGGTACGACCAGGCAGCGGAGGGCTGAGCGGGAGGCCTTACGAGCCGCGGCCGATCCACTCCTCACCGCCGATGTAGACCTCTTTCTTCCAGAGCGGAACGGTCTGCTTGAGCGTGTCAATAGCGTCTTTCACGGCCGCGATCGCGTGGGCACGGTGCGGCGCTGAGACGGCAATAGCAACCGAGATCTCGCCGATCCCAACGCGCCCAACCCGATGGGTCATCGCCACCTCTGTTAGGTCGTACCGGTCTTTGAGCTCGTTCGCGATGTTCTCCATCTCTGTTTCGGCCATACCCGCGTAGGCCTCGTAGTCGAGGTGCAGTACCTCGCGGCCTCGGGAATGTTCGCGTGTCGTGCCGAGAAAGGTTGCAACAGCGCCCGCTCCAGGGTCGGAGACCTCGGCTATGACTGCGGCTACGTCGATCGGATCCTCGGTCAAGCGAAATCCCCCGCCCGAGACCGGTGGAATCAGCGCGATCTCGTCACCCTCGGACAGCACGTGATCCGATTCGACATAGGAGCGGTTGACTGCATACAGAATCCCCTCGGGCTCTGCGCCAAGCTGAAGAGCCGGCCAGACGTCTCCCACGCTCGCGCCGTCCTGTAGCTCGAGCGTCCGCTCGGCAGTCCCTGCCCGTTCCCGGAGTCCTGCGAAGAGCTTCACAACAACCTGCACTCGACTAGCGTAGATTGAGATCGATGTCCGAGGAAGAAGCAGGTCGAGAAACCGACTCCGGCATCCCGATCAAGCCTGTTTACGGCTCAGAAGATGTTGCAGGGCTCGACGGAGGGATCCCGGGCGAATTCCCCTTTACACGAGGCCCGTACAGGAACATGTATCGGGGCAAGCCGTGGACGATTCGTCAGTACGCGGGTTTCGCGTCGGCTGAGGAGACCAACGAGCGATTCCGCTATCTCCTCGAGCGGGGCCAAACGGGTTTGTCGGTCGCTTTCGACCTCCCGACTCAGCTCGGCTACGACTCCGACGATCCCCGCGCCGTGGGAGAGGTCGGCCGCACCGGAGTCGCGATCGACTCGTTGGCCGACATGGAACTTCTCCTCGACGACATACCCCTCGGCGAGGTCTCAACGTCGATGACGATCAACGCTCCTGCTTCCCTTTTGCTCCTGCTCTACGAGTTGGTCGCAGAGGGGCAGGGTGTGGCGCCCGAGCAGCTTCGAGGCACCGTGCAGAACGACATCCTCAAGGAGTACGCCGCCCGGGGGAACTACATCTTCCCGCCGAGGCCGTCGATGCGAATAACGACCGATCTGTTCGCCTACTGCCGAGAGCGTTTACCGCGCTGGAACACGATTTCGATCTCCGGGTACCACATCAGAGAGGCGGGCGCCACAGCGGTGCAAGAGCTCGCCTTCACGCTCGCGAATGGCATCGCCTACTGCCAGGCCGCCATCGAAGCCGGGCTCTCGCCGGATCAGTTCGGTGAGCGCCTCTCGTTCTTCTTCAACGCTCACAACGACTTCTTCCAGGAAGTCGCGAAGTTTCGGGCCGCTCGCAGCCTTTGGGCTCACATCATGCGCGATCGGTTTGGCGCGACGAACGAGAAGGCGCTCGCGCTCCGCTTCCACGCTCAAACAGGCGGCTCGACGCTAACGGCACAGCAGCCCGAGAACAACGTCGTCCGAGTCGCGATTCAGGCGTTCTCCGCGGCCTGCGGCGGCGCGCAGTCCATTCACACGAACGCCTTTGACGAGGCGCTCGCGCTCCCGACTGAAAGCTCCGCGCGCATCGCGCTTCGCACCCAGCAGATCCTGGCGCACGAGGCAGGAGCGACCGACACCGCCGATCCGCTCGGCGGGTCGTTCTACATCGAATCCCTTACCAACGAGCTCGAGCAGCGAGCCCAGGCGATCATTCACGAGATCGACGACCTCGGGGGAGCGGTTTCCGCAATCGAGGGCGGCTACGTCCAGCGCGAGATCGAGCAGTCGGCGTATCGCTATCAGCGACGAGTCGACCTGAGGGAAGAGATCATTGTTGGCGTGAACGAGTTCGCGGAAACGTCAGAGGACGGCGCCGGGGTCGAGCTCCATCAAGTCGATCCCGAGGCGGAGGTCCGGCAGGTCGCGCGGACAAAGCGGCTCAGGGCGGAGCGCGATGAGGAGGCCGCAGCCGCGGCCCTCGGCGGTGTCCGTGAAACCGCTCGAGGGACGGAGAATCTAGTGCCCGCAATGAGGTCGGCGCTCGCTGCCTACTGCACGATCGGTGAGATCTGCACCGTGCTCCGCGAGGAGTTCGGGATGTATGACTCTCAGACGAACCCTTGACTCCTCTGAAGTTCGCACGGCTGCGTACTCCTGAGCGACTTCGCTTCGGCGATATCGTGCTTCGAGTTCCGCGCGACTCGGATCTCGCCGCCATTGTCGCTGCCTGTCAGGAGTCGGAGATTCCACCATGGACGACCGTGCCGGTGCCGTACACCAACGCGGACGGGCGTGAGTTCCTGCGTGCGTGCCGGCGGGTCTGGCGAGACCAGGGCCATCTTCGCCGTCACTAATGCGGAGGACGACGAATCGATCGGAACGGTTGGAGCACGCCCACTCGAAGACCAGGGAGGCGAGGTTGGGTACTGGGTCAACCGCAACGCGCGCGGCCGCGGCGTCGCATCCGCGGCGCTCTGCGCTC
>CAYTCZ010000010.1:7830-30231 GCA_964436315.1 uncultured Gaiellales bacterium
TGGGTCAACCGCAACGCGCGCGGCCGCGGCGTCGCATCCGCGGCGCTCTGCGCTCTTTCCGAGTGGTGCTTCCTCGAAGCCGGTCTCAAGCGGCTCCAGCTTCTCGCGGAGCCGGCCACTGTGGCGTCGATGCGGGTGGCCGAGAAGGCAGGCTATCGACGCGAAGGTCTTCTGTGCTCCTACTTCCCGCATAAGGGGACGAGGCGCGACGTTTACGTGTACTCGCTCCTGCCGACGATGTCGATCGCTGGTGACCGGGAGGCCCCCGAGCCCGCCTCCCACGGTGATCGTAGGTGAGAAAACCGCGCGGTTAACAGACGCAATGCGACGATTCTCAGTCCGGTCGGGTGAAAATCGACCGATCTTGGCACCCGGGCCGAGTAAGCTCCGCGCATGGCGGTGACCGAGGATTCGCCGAATACCGATCCAGATCGGTCGAGGCCGGCTGAGGCTGGGACGACCGAGGAGAAGCTCGCCGAACTCGGGCGCCTGCGCGACGAGGCGGCCCATTCGGGCGATCCACGCTCAGTCGAGCGCCAGCGGGAACGCGGCAAGCTCCTTGCTCGCGAGCGACTCGAAAAGCTCCTCGATCCCGGAAGTTTCGTGGAGCTCGATCGATTCGTTCGCCATCGCAACCCGCATTTCGGAATGATGGAGCGGCGGCCGTGGGGCGATGCGGTCGTGACCGGCTACGGCACCATCTTCGGTCGCAAGGTCTTCGTCTTCTCGCAGGACTTCACCGTGTTCGGCGGCACGCTCTCGGAGGCGTTCGCCGAGAAGATCTGCAAGGTGATGGACCTCGCTCTGAAGTACGGATGTCCGCTTATCGGCATCAATGACTCTGGGGGCGCCCGAATCCAGGAGGGTGTCGTCTCGCTTGGGGGCTACGCCGAGATCTTCTGGCGCAATGTCCAGGCCTCGGGCGTTATCCCGCAGATCAGCCTGGTCATGGGCCCGACCGCTGGCGGAGCCGTGTATTCACCCGCGATGACCGACTTCATCCTGATGGTGAAGGAGACGTCGTACATGTTCATCACCGGCCCCGAGGTCGTGAAGACGGTCACGGGTGAAGAGGTGACCTTCGAGGAGCTCGGGGGCGCGGCGACACACGCGTCGAAATCCGGTGTGGCCCACTTTGCCGCGGAGGACGAAGAGGCATGCATCGAGGACGCGCGATATCTGCTCTCGTTTCTCCCGCAGAACAACATCGATCCACCACCCTTCTTCGAGCCGAGCGACCCGCCGGATCGCGAAGAACCCTCACTCGACTCGATCATTCCGGATAATCCGAACAAGCCGTACAACATGCGCGCCGTGATCGACCAGATCGTGGACGATCGACGCTTTCTCGAAGTCCAGGAGCTGTGGGCCGAGAACATCATCTGCGGCTTTGCCAGGCTCGCCGGCCATCCGGTGGGCGTTGTGGCGAATAATCCGAAAGCGCTCGCCGGCACGCTCGATATCGATTCCTCGGTCAAGGCCGGTCGCTTCGTGCGGTTCTGCGATGCCTTCAACATCCCGCTGGTGACCTTCGTCGACGTGCCCGGGTTCCTGCCGGGGACGTCGCAGGAGTGGGGCGGGATCATCCGGCACGGGGCCAAGCTCCTCTACGCGTACAGCGAGGCGACGGTGCCGAAGCTCGCCGTCATCACGAGGAAGGCCTACGGCGGTGCCTACGACGTCATGAGCTCCAAGCACATCCGCGCCGACTTCAACTTCGCCTGGCCGACTGCCGAGGTCGCCGTCATGGGCCCTGAGGGAGCCGTAAATATTGTCTTTCGGCGTGAGCTCGATGAGGCCGAGAACCCCGAGACACGCCGTGAGGAGCTCATTTCCAATTACCGCGCGCAATTCGCGAACCCCTATACGGCCGCAGAACGCGGCTACGTCGACGATGTGATCGAGCCGCGACGAACGCGCCCCGTGCTCGTAGACGCCCTCCAGACAGCTCTCACCAAGCGCGAGCGCCGGCCCTCGCGCAAGCACGGGAACATCCCCCTTTAGTAATTTCGCCGAAAGTGCTAGTCGCACTTTCGGCGACCGGAGCACGTCTTCGGCCTCCGCTACAGGCAGAGAGAGAGGGGCGATGCCTTAAAACCGTGGTTAGGCCAGGCCGGCTTCGGCGAGGGGCCGCCTGGCCCAGGCGAACGTCTCTTCGTACCAGCCGCTCAGTGGATGGAGGGTCGTTCCGCTCCGCGACGAGTGGATGATCCAGCCGCCGCCGAGGTAGATCCCTGAGTGGCCAACGTGCTTCGGCTTCGACTTCGGCCCCTTGTTCCCAAAGAAGAGGAGATCGCCGGGTTGCAGGTCGTCCCTCTTGATGCGATCGCGTTTCCTGATCGCACCGCTCATCGAGTAGGTCGTTCGGCCGACGATGGTGTCGTTGAGAGCCGGTGCATCCGGATAGAGCTCGGTCTTGTACACGCGCCAGATGAACCCGGAGCAGTCGAACCCGCCCGAGACCTTGCGACCGAAAAGCGTCTGCTTGCGCTCCGCGTAGCCGCCCCAGACATACGGGTATCCGACCCACTGAACTGCGCGCGTGAGCACGGCCTGCTGCCACGGGGTGTACTCAGGAAGGGCAAAACTCGAAGCGAGGCCCTCGACGTACGGGATACGCCATTCCTCGAGTCCGAGGACCCTGGAAATTGAGTAGGCGGCCTCCACGCGCGTGATCCGCTGGCGCGGCAGGAGTTCTCGTGCGTCGTTCTCGGAGTCATGATTGATGCGCAATCCAAGGAGTCGGGCCACGGTCTCGAAGCCGATTCTCTTCGGTGGCGTGAGCCCGGCATCGCTCACCACGACCCGGAACTGATTGGCGGCTGGGCCAAGGCCGAGAGCTTTGACGAGCCGTTTGTGGAACTGCGCGACCCGGACGGCCTGCTCGGGCTTCTTCGCTTGGTGTTGCCGTCCGGTCACAAGGGTCAGGACTTCCGCAAACTCGCCTCTCGTGAGCGCATCATCGGGGCGGAACTCTTCGACCGAAGGTGCCATGAGACCGGCGTCGACGACGGTCTGCACGAACTCCTGGCCCCAGTGCGTGTGCTCCTCGGCGGCCGCGCTCGGAACGAACGCGATCGCGAAGAGCGCGGCGAGAATGAAAGCGGCGTGGCGCATTCCACTACTGCTATCGGCGCGACGGCGCCCTTCTCTTTAAGCGATGCTGTTAGCTCCTTCGAGGGATGCGACTACAGATCAACCCAGAGCCGTCGGATTCTGAGCGCCGAGCCATCGAAAGTGCGGTGTTCGCCTACGTCCGGAAGGCTGGACCGAAGCGCGCGAACTGGTGGGCGGTTGGAGTCGAAGAGAACCTGGCCGATGGTGCGTTAGACGAGGGTTCGCTCGACGGCGACGCTCCAACCCGCGAGTAGACAGTCCCGTTCCTCGGTGGGCATCTGGGGCTCGTACCGTTCCGCCGGCCGCCAGAGCGACTCGATCTCCTCGGGAGACGAGAACATGCCAACTCCCAGGCCTGCAAGTGCTGCGGCGCCGATTGCCGTCGTTTCCCGCTCCGCCGGGACCTCGACGCTGAGGTCCGCGATGTCGGCTTGGAATTGCAGGAGAAACCGGTTTGCGGCAGCGCCGCCGTCGGCGCGGAGGACTTCGATCGGCTCGGGCGCTGCTGCGATCACATCGTTCGTTTGGTAGGCGATCGCCTCGAGGGCCGCGCGAACGACGTGCTCGCGCCGAGTCGCCCCGGTGATCCCCGTGATCAGACCACGTGCGTCCGGGTTCCAATGCGGGGATCCGAGGCCAGATAAGGCGGGAACGAAGTAGACACCGCCGTTGCCGTCAATGGAGCGTGCGATTTCCTCGCTCTCTTCGGGCGAGGCGATCAGCCCGATCTCGATGAGCCATTGAATCGCAGCACCCGTGATGAAGATCGAGCCTTCGAGGGCGAAGACTGGTTCCTCGCTCTCGAGCGCCCAAGCGATCGTACGAACGAGGCCTGGCGGAGCCGGCCCGGCGTTGTTCCCGGTGTTGATGAGAACGAAACTTCCCGTTCCGTAGGTGACCTTGGTCTGGCCGGGTTCTATGCAGGACTGGCCGAATAGCGCCGATTGCTGGTCTCCGGCGATACTCGCGATCGGAATCCGTGCGTTCAGAAGCAGGGCCTCGCCGGCGACACCGCTCGATGGAACAAGATTGGGGAGGAGCGACCGCTCGACGCGGAAGAGTTCGAGCAACTCCTCGCTCCAAGCGCCCGCTTCGAGCTCGAGGAGCATTGTCCGAGATGCGTTCGAAAGGTCGGAGACATGCGCTTCACCGCCGGTCAGCTTCCAGGCAAGCCAGGAATCGACCGTCCCGAACGCGAGATCACGGGCCGGCGTCTTGGTCTCCTTGAGGAGCCACTCGAGCTTCGTTGCCGAAAAGTACGGATCCACCGGGAGACCGGTGATCTCTCGAATACGATCCGACGGGAGTTCGGCGCAACGCACGGCCGTCCGTCGGTCTTGCCACACGATTGCGTTCGCCACCGGTCGGCCTGTACGACGGTTCCACAACACGGTGGTCTCACGCTGATTTGTCAGACCGAGCGCCTGGAGCTCGGAACCGACTACGTTCGCGGATTCGGCAGCTGCGCGCGCCGCCGATTGGACGGACTCCCAGAGCTCCTCAGGGTCATGTTCGACCCAGCCGGGTCGAGGATAGTGCTGCTCGATTGCTCGGTAGGCGCGCCCCCGAACGCGGAGCTCTTCGTCGACGACGAGCGCCGTCGTACCGGTCGTTCCCTGATCGATTGCGAGGATCAACCGAGCCGGAGCTCGAAGGACTGCAGGACGAGGAACGGCATGAAACCCTGTTTGCGGAACAGTCGAGTGGCCGGCAAGTTGTCGGCCGGAACCGTCAGTCCGAGCGGTTCAGCAGGATGGCCCTCCCAGTACGACTCGAGCGCCGCGCTGGCGAGCGCAGCCCCGACTCCCCGCGATCGGGCGCTTTCGGTTACGCCGAGGTGGTAGATCCACCGGTCGCTCGGGTCAATGTCGAGAAAGGCGAGGACGCGATCTGACTCCTCGGCGAGAAAGACAGTGCCCCGTTCGAGTCCGTCCCGCCAGACGTGTTCGGGAAATCGGCCCTCAGGGAAGCACTCCTGATAGAGGGCCAAGGCCGCGTCGATGTCGTCGGGCATCCCAGGACGAACCTCGACGCCCGCAGGCGGCTCGACGACCTTGTGGGACTCTGGAGTGAGTCGGAAGATTGCCCTTGCCTTGCCCGAGGGCTTGAAGCCGCATCGCTCGAGCAGTACTCGCCACTGGGCGTTTCTCGTCCCGACTGATCCGATAATCCGGGGTACCGTGAAGCTCTCGGCGATCTCGATCGAGGTCTCAAGCAGACGTCGTGCCAGGCGTTGACCCCGGTACTCCTCGGCGACGATCGGGCCGAAGAGGTCAGCGTGCTCCCAGCCCGCGGGCACCTCCACACCGCCGAAGCCGACCACTCGGCGCCCTTCTTCGACGACGCGGAGGGTTTCGCTCGGATCACGATCCCAACCCGCGAGCTCGCTATCGAGTTCCTCACGGGTTTCCCACACCGGGTTTCCGACCTGCTCCTCGGGTCGCGAGAGCGCGTGGCGAGACAGTTCGAGGACGGCTAGTCGGTCTGCTTCCTTGAACTTACGCAGGTTGTCTGCCACGGAGCACAGAGGGAGCGATGCGGGCGTAATCAAGGCCTGAGATCCACGTGAGTGCGAGCGCCACGAGCAGTGCCCACCAGGCGATGTCTTCTTGAATGGCGCCGCCGGCGGCGAGTCCACCCAGTACGACCGCGGCGGCCTGGACTCCGGTCTTCCATTTGCCCAGGTCGCGAGCGCTGATGACGACGCGCTTTTCGAGCGCGGCGAGACGAAGCCCTGTGACGAGGAATTCTCGCGCCACGATCAGCGCCACCATCCAGGCGGGAAACACCGGCTCGATCAACATGATGAGCGCAGCGATGATCAGAAGCTTGTCGGCAACGGGGTCCACGAGCCGTCCGAAATCGCTCGTATTCCCGGTGCGCCTGGCCCACTGTCCATCCGCCCAATCGGTTGCCATTGCGAGGGCGAACACGATGGTGGCCAGGTAGTAGTGGTTTTCGAAGTTCCAGGCGTAGAGCAGCACGACGACCGGAACGGCGACGATTCTGGCCACCGTCAGTTGATCCGCGAATCCCATTGAAGGACAGAATACGCCTGTCGTGGCTGTCTTCGAGAAAGTCCTCGTCGCGAATCGGGGCGAAATCGCGGTCCGGATCTTCCGGACGCTGCGAGAACTGGGAATCGGGACTGTCGCCGTCTACTCGGAGCCCGATCGGCGAGCGCGTCACGTCCTCTCCGCCGACGAGGCCTATCTCGTCGGTCTCGGCCCGCCCGCGGAGAGCTACTTGAACCAGGATCGGATCATCGAAGCCGCTCGCAGCGCCGGGGCCGGGGCGATCCATCCGGGATATGGCTTCCTCGCGGAGAACGCGTCGTTTGCCCGTGCCTGCGTCGACGCGGGCATCGTCTGGATCGGTCCTCCAGCTGACGCCATCGAGGCGATGGGGAGCAAGGTCGCCGCGCGTCAGCTCATGGTCGAGGCCGGCGTCCCGATCGTTCCTGGCACGACCGCGCCGGTCGGCTCAGCCAGCGACCTCGTGAGTCTCGGCGACGAGCTCGGCTGGCCCCTCGCGGTCAAAGCCTCGGCAGGCGGCGGCGGGAAAGGTCTCAAGGTCGTGGCGTCCCCAGAGGAGGCCGAGCGGGCTCTCGCCTCGGCGAAACGAGAAGGCCAGGCGTATTTCGCAGATCCGACGGTCTATGTGGAGCGGTATATCGAGGATCCGCGGCACGTCGAAGTCCAGATTCTGGCCGACGACCACGACAACGTCATCCACCTCGGGGAACGGGATTGCACGATTCAGCGCCGGCATCAGAAGCTCGTCGAAGAGACTCCCTCCCCGGCCGTGACCGAAGAGCTCCGGCAACGCATCGGAACGATCGGCGTCGAGGCGGCGGCAGCCGTCGGTTACCGAGGTGCCGGAACGATCGAGGGTCTGCTGGACCGCGACGGCAACTACTACTTTCTCGAGATGAATACACGGATCCAGGTCGAGCACACGGTCACCGAGGCGATAACCGGGATCGATCTTGTCCGTGAGCAGGTCCTCATCGCTTCCGGACAACGACTCTCAGCCGAACAGGAAGACATCCGATTTGCAGGCCATGCGATCGAGTGTCGAATCAACGCTGAGGACCCGACCAACGGATTCCTCCCGAGTCCAGGCAGGATTACGGCTTACCGCGAGCCCGGTGGACCCGGGGTCCGGGTTGACTCCGGTGTTGACGAGGGTGGCGAGGTGAGCGGGCTCTACGACCCGTTGGCCGCAAAGTTGATCGTTCACGACGTTGATCGGGAGAGCGCACGCCGGCGCATGCTTCGAGCCCTTGACGAGTTCGTGTTTGAGGGGCCGACGACGCTCATCGGCTTCCATAAGGCGCTCCTCTCGCATCCGTCCTTCGTGAACGCGGAAACCTGCCACGGCCTCGTGGAAAGTCCAGAGCTCGCCGAGGCAGCCCGCGATGCCGCTCTGCCGGCGGGCCGAACGACTTTGAGCAGCACCCCGAGCGTCGCTGAACGATCGTTCGACGTCGAAGTCGACGGACGACGGTTCGAGGTCAAGGTGATTGACGAGGAGCCGCCCTTCGCCGAGCTCGCCCGCCGTCGAGCCGAACGTCGGCACGACGGCCCCGGACATCATGAGGCAGCGAAGGAAGCCGTCGTGAGTCCGATGCAGGGAACGGTGCTCGCCGTCGAGGTCGAGGATGGCCAGGAAGTCCAACCCGGCGATGTGCTTTGCATCATCGAGGCGATGAAGATGGAGAACGAGATCACCGCGCACCGGAGCGGACAGGTGACTCAGCTCTCGGTCTCCGAAGGCGCCCCGGTCTCGACGGGCCAGGTGATCTGCGTTGTTTCACAGGAGGCGGAGGACGGCTAGACAGTTGATCGGAGAATCCGATCAACTGTCTCAGGTACATCTCGGGAGCAGCGCTTAGCGCCGTTCCCGAATTGGCAGTCGCGTCAGGCCGCGAAGCGGCCTCGTCAAGGTAGCTGATTGATCGATGAATCGATCGATCAGCTAGAGCGTTCTCCGGTAGACGCGGAAGGTCCAGGTTGCGAACGCACACGTGACCACGCTTGCCGCCAGGAGAAGCAGCATCCAGACGGCGACGGCACCCCAGTCGACGGACGGACTCATCACCTCCCTCGCGGCCTGAACCGCCCAGTTCACCGGATTGAACTTCGCCCCCCACTGCATCCATTCGGGCATGAGCTCTTCGGCGATGAGCGATGCGGAGAGGAACGTCAGGGGAAGCGCGAAGAAGGTCACCGCCGCGATCAGCGTCTCTTCCTTCCGGACGATCAGGGCGATGCCGTGAGAGAGGCCCGAAAAGACCGCTGCGATGAGCGCCGCGACCGCGATGAGGACGAACCAGCCGGCCACACCGGCCGTCACCGTCGCACCCAAGGCCAGCGCGATCAGCAGGATCAGGACGGCCTTGACGGCGCCGATGATGCCGGATCGAAAGACCTGAGAGGTGATGATCGAGAGCCGGCTCACGGGTGTGGCCAGAAATCGTTCGATGACGCCCCGGTCAAGGTCGGTCAGTGTGTTCCAACCGCTCCAGGACGCCGAGAAGAACGAGGCCATCACGACGATTCCAGGTGCGAGAAACTGGATGTACGAGTCGGTTTCGAACCCGGGTAGCTCGGTCAGCCGGCGAAAGAGCTGGCCGAAGAGCGTGATCCAGACGATGGGCTCGACGATCATGATCGTGATCCAGATCGGCTGGCGAATGAGGTTTCGCGCCTGCCGGCCGAGCATGTACCAGGAATCGGAAACCGAGGAGGACAGCGTTGCGATCATCCCGCCGCCTCATCCTCGGTTTTGAAGTCCCGACCCGTGTAGTGGAGATAGACGTCGTCGAGAGAGGGCCGGGCCATTGCGACAGACATCACCTGAATGCCGGCCCCCTCGAGCTTCGACAGGATCTCGGGGATTGCCGTCGCGCCGTCGAGGACACGCGCCCGCATGATCTCGCCGTCACCGCCAGCTTCGAGAATACCGGCCAATGCTCTGACTATGTGAGCGGCGTCGTCAGCTCGGCCGTTCTCCAGTTCCACCGTCACCGAGTCGCCCTGGAGATCTCGTTTCAGGCCTTCGGGAGTGCCTTCGGCGACGATCTTGCCCTGACTCACGATGGCGAGATTGTCCGCGAGCCGGTCGGCCTCCTCCAGGTAGTGAGTCGTCAGGAGAACCGTCAGAGAATGCTCGGTGACGAGTTTTTCGAGCTCTTTCCACATCATCGAACGTGCCTCTGGGTCGAGACCGGTCGTTGGCTCATCGAGAAAGAGCACACTCGGTCGGTGAACGAGGCCGAGGCCGATGTCGAGGCGACGTTTCATTCCACCTGAGTAGCCCCGCACGATGCGGTCTGCCGCATTGGTCAATCCAAGGAGCTCGAGCAGCTCGTCGACGCGCCGCGAGAGCTCGCTTCCGGAGAGACCCTGAATGTGACCCTGGAGCATCAGGTTCTCCCTGCCCGTGGCCTCTCGATCGACACCCGATTGCTGGGGTACGTACCCGATCGCGCGCCGGACAGCCTTGGGTTCGGCTTCGACGTCGAACCCTGCCACCGTGGCGCTGCCGGCATTTGGCTTGGACAGCGTGGTCAGGATCCGGACCGTGGTCGACTTCCCGGCACCGTTCGGCCCGAGAAGCCCAAACACCTCGCCTTCGCGAACGGCGAAACTCACGCCGTCGAGCGCGGTTACGCCCTTTGGGTATGCCTTCACTAGTCCTTCGGCGACGATTGCGTTCACTGGAGCGAGTGTACGCATGCTCGCCGAGCCTTCAACGTGCGCGTGGGGTCGATTGCGCTCTTGTAGACTCGCCCGCCGTGGACCTGTACGAGTACCAGGGGAAAGAGCTCTTCAGCCGCTTCGGCATCCCGGTCGCCGAGGGCCGGCTGGCCATGGATCCGAGCGAAGCCGCGGACGCCGCCGCCGAGCTCGACGATCCCGTCGTCGTCAAGGCTCAGGTGCTGACCGGCGGACGCGGGAAAGCCGGCGGGATCAAGCTCGCCGACGATCCGAAGGCCGCGAAAGCCGCAGCGAGCGAGATCCTCGGACTAGACATACGCGGGCACGTCGTGCGCCGTCTCTGGATCGAGAGGGCCTCGCAAATTGCGAAGGAGTACTACCTCTCGGTCACCTTCGACCGCGGCGAGAAGAAGCCGCTGTTCATGCTCACCACCGAGGGCGGGGTGGACATCGAGGAAGTCGCCGAGCGGGATCCCGAAGCCATCGCTCGACTGCACATCGATCCACTCGTCGGTTTTCAGCCGTTCCAGGCGCGCTGGCTGTGTTTCACCGCCGGGCTGACCGATCCTGGCGAGCAGAAACAGATCGCCTCGATCATTGGAAAGCTGTACGCAGCTTTCGTCGGCACCGACGCGATGCTTTGTGAGATCAATCCCCTCATCGTCACGCCGGACGGGGACGTCCGGGCACTCGATTCGAAGTTCACCGTCGACGACAACGCGCTCTACCGCCATCCAGACATCGCGGAGATGAGCGACCCCGAGGCCGTAGATCCGCAGGAGCGGCTCGCCCACGATAAAGGCGTCACCTATGTCAAGCTCGATGGCGAGGTCGGCATCCTCGGCAACGGTGCGGGCCTGGTGATGTCAACGCTCGACGTGATCGACCAAGCAGGCGGTCGGCCCGCGAATTTCTGCGACCTCGGGGGCGGAGGAGATGCACAGGGCGTCGTGGACGCGCTCGAGGTCATCACGGCCGACCAGCAGGTGCGCGCCATTCTCTTCAACATCTTCGGCGGGATCACCCGCTGCGACGAGGTCGCGCGTGGGATTCTCGAAGCGTTCGATCGAATGGAGATCGCGCATCCAGTCGTCGTCCGCCTCGACGGGACGAACGCCGTGGAGGGCAGGGAGCTTCTCGCCGATGCCGCTCCGAACAACGTGTACGCAGCAGAGACGATGCTCGCCGCCGCACAGCGGGTGGTCGAGCTTTCAGGGTCGAGCGAGTAACCCATGGCGATCATCGTCGACGAACAAACGCGACTTGTCGTCCAGGGGATCACCGGCCGCGAGGGCTCGTTCCACGCGACGCGAAACAAGGCCTACGGCACCAAGGTCGTGGCCGGCGTTACTCCCGGCAAGGCCGGCGAGGAGGTCGAGGGAATCCCGGTATTCAACTCGGTTCGGGACGCTGCCTCCGAGACGGACCCAAACACGGCGATGGTCTTCGTACCGGCCCGATTCGCAGCCGATGCGATATTCGAGGCTGTCGACGCCGGGATTGAGACCGTCATCGTGATCACCGAGGGCATCCCTGCGCACGACATGCTCCGGGCCTACAACGTCGTCCGTTCGCTCGATGTCACGATGATCGGGCCGAACTGTCCCGGCGTTCTCTCCCCGGGGAAGGCAACGGTCGGGATCATCCCGGCCCAGATCTTCAAGGAAGGCACCGTTGGCCTGGTGAGCCGTTCAGGGACGCTGACGTACCAGATCGGACACGAGCTCACCCAGCTCGGGATCGGCCAGTCGACGATCGTCGGGATCGGGGGAGATCCGGTGGTTGGCTCGTCGTTCATCGACGTTCTCTCGCGCTTCGAGGCCGATGCCGAGACTGAGATCGTCGTTATGGTCGGGGAGATCGGCGGCGACGAGGAGGAGAAGGCGGCCGCGTTCATCCAAGGGCACATGACCAAGCCCGTTGTCGCCTACATCGCCGGCTTTACGGCTCCCCCCGGCAAGACCATGGGTCACGCCGGCGCCATCATCTCTGGAAGTGCGGGAACCGCCCAGGCGAAGCGAGATGCCCTCGAGGCGCACGGAGTTCGGGTTGGCACGAATCCGACCGAGGTCGCCGAGCTCGTGGCCGAGTTGGCGGGTGCCAAGGTCTGAGCCGCTCCTGTCCCGGCTCGGCATAAGTAGACTGGCCGCACGATGAGCGTGATCTCGTTTGCCCGCGGCGTCCCGTCCCCCGACATCCTGCCGGTCGACCTCTTCGGCGAGTCGGCGAAAGCCATTGTCGAGCGCGACGGGCGCACGGTGCTCAATTACGGGCCGCCGGGCGGGTACCCACCTCTTCGTGAATGGATCGCCGAGCGTCACAACGCCGATCCGGCGCAAGTCGTGATCACGAACGGCTCGCTCCAAGCCTTCGGCTTCGTCGCTCGACATCTCTTCGCGGACGGCGGCCGTGCTCTCGTCGAGGCGCCGACCTACGACCGGACGCTCAAGATCCTTGGCGCGCTCGGGGCCGAAATCGACGCAGTGGAGCTCGCTGAGGACGGGCTGGACGTCGATGCGCTCGCCGCGTCGCTCTCCGCGGATGTCCCGGCGCTGCTCTACACCATTCCAACGTTCCAGAACCCGAGCGGTCGAACGCTTTCCCTCGATAACCGTCAGCGCGTTGCCGACCTGATCGCCGAGCATGACCTCATGGTGTACGAGGACGATCCGTACGGTCTCGTCCGCTTCGAAGGTGAGGCCTTGCCCAGTCTCTACGACCTCGCCGAGCAGCGAATCATCTTCTCGTCATCCTTCTCGAAGACGATCGGCCCGGGACTCCGGGTCGGCTACGTGTTGCTCCCCGAGCATCTCGTCAAGCCCATCGAGTTGCTCGCCACTGACACGTACGTCTCTCCCGCGATCTTCGTTCAGGGCGCGCTCTACGAGTTCCTCAGTGCCGGCCATTTCGAGACGAACCTCGAGAGAACCTGTCATGAGCTGAAGGCCCGGCGTGACGCCACACTCGAAGGGCTACCGCGGGAGTTCCCGGCGGGCACCTCCTGGAGCCGACCTGAGGGAGGCTACTTCCTCTGGGTGGATCTGCCCGAGGGTGTCGGCTGCGAACAGTTGCTCGCCGAGGCCACCGAGCGCGGAGTCACGTTCGTCAAGGGTACGGACTTCTTCGTGGGGCCGGGAGGCGAGGAGTCGATTCGCCTCGCATTCAGTTTCCCATCGGTGGCCGAGATCCGAGAAGGGCTTGCCGTGCTGGGTGACGTCGTTCGCGAGGCCGCGGCCGTGCCCGCCGCTAGAGCGTAGCGCGCGTCCGCTAAGCGCTACGCCGCCGACGCAGCGAGAACCGGCTGGGGCTCTGCGCGCGCTTCGGAAGCCTGCACGCCTGCGTCCGGTGTCGACGTCAACGAGCCGCCCGCGCAGGCCCTGAAAGTCGGGCACGGCTCATTCCCGGGTAGCGCGCACAGGTCCGCGCGGCGGAAGAAACAGTCTTCGCAGGTGACGTCGTGATGGTCGCTCATGAGGGCCGCGGGCGAACCGCAATGATAGGGGGACGGGTGCTCGAGCTTAAGGGCGGCGCCAAATGAAAAGATGGAATTTGCGGGTTATTCTTCGCGGGCAACGAACGTTGCCAAACCTGGCAAGATCATCCTGTTGCCAGAACTGACAGCGCCTCGTCGAAGGTGGAGACGGCCACGATCTCGAGGTCGTCTGCATGGCGACGTGCTTCCTCGGCGTTCTCCTCGGGAACGACGAAGATGTCGGCGCCTGACTTCTCGGCGCCGATCGTCTTCTGCTTCACGCCGCCGATGCGCCGGACGTTGCCGTCGAGGTCGATCTCCCCGGTGACGGCGATGCGGCGACCCGCGTCGAGGTCCTCGCCCAGCTCGTCGAAGATGTTGAGGGCGAAGGCCAGCCCGGCTGACGGTCCGCCGATGTTTCCGGCGTCGATCGAGATGTCGAATGGAAAGTCGATCTCAGCGGCCTGCTGGATCTGGATGCCGATAACCGCTCGCGGGTTCCCGTCCTCGTCCTCGGACTCCGTTGTCTCGAATGTGAACTCCTGCAGTTCCCCGCCGCGTTCGACCACCAGGTGAACGCTGTCGCCGGGAGTGACGTCGTCCATCACCTCGGACAGATCGTCGAGAAGGGCGATCTCCTGTCCCTCGACTTCGACGATGACGTCTCCCGGCTGGAGCTTGTCCAGAGCGCTCGAGTCGGCACTGATGAAGACGACTTCCGCGCCAAACGGTTCGGCCTGGACATCGTGCCCGAGTTCGCGAAGCGCCACAGCGACTGCGATCTGCTGCGAACGCGACATTTCGTTCAGGCTCGCCTGCCGGCGCTGCTGGCGGCTGACCCCTCGAGGGTTGAACCGTTCTTCGGTCACGAGGGTGGAGCCCTCAGTCACTCCCGGAAAGATTCGCTCGAGCAGACTCGCTCTGCGAACGACGACGTCGACCATGTAGATGCCGGCTTCCTCGGTCGTCGTGTCCTCATCTGGGAGGGTGACGAGCGGATCGACCAATTTCGCGTCGTCAGGGAGGAAGAGATAGTGGTTTGACGGCGTCAACCACAGCACGACGAAGGCGATGCCGAGAACGGCAACCGTCCCGATGAGGGAAGCCCAACCGGGGTGCCTGCGCACCATTAAGTCGATCCTAGCCACCGCTTCTGTTCCGGCGGCACGGGCTTAACATCCTTTTTCGAGGGCGCTTAACAAAACTCAATGAGAGTTCTCGTTCTGCAGCACATCCCCTGTGAGCCGCCCGGCGCCTACGAGGACGTCCTCGTCGAGCGCGGCGCCGAAATCGTGCGGGTTGAACTCGACGACGGGGATCGACTCCCGGACTTTCACGAGTTCGACGCCATCGTGGCGATGGGGGGACCGATGAGCGCAAACGACGACGATCAGCTGCCCTGGCTCACGGCCGAAAAGGAGGCGATCCGGGCAGCGGTAAGCGAGGGAATGCCGTTCTGGGGCGCGTGTCTCGGCGTCCAGCTTCTCGCTGCAAGCCTCGGCGCCCGCGTCTACCGGGGGCCAGCGCCCGAGGTCGGGCTGCTACCGGTCTATCTCACCGACGACGCACTGGACGACCCCGTGTTCTCCGGCTTGCCGCGAGAACTCACGACGCTCCAGTGGCACAGCGATACGTTCGACCTGCCCGACGGCGCAGTCCGGCTTGCGAGTTCTCCTGCGTACTCGAATCAAGCCTTTCGGTACCAACGAGCCTACGGCGTGCAGTTCCACGTCGAGGTCTCCGTCGAGATGGCTCGTGAGTGGGCCGACGTGCCGGAATACGCCGTCGCGCTCGAAGACACGCTCGGTTCGGGTGCCCTTCCTCGTCTCATCGGCGAGCTCGAAACGGGTGCCGACGTAATGCTGGATCATGCCCGATCGATGTTCGGGCGCTGGCTCGACGCGACCGTGACGGCGAGGAGCTAGGCGGCTACGCGAGGACGCCGACGACGTCCCGGACGGCGTCGGCAGAGCGTTCGAGCTCGGCCTGCTCTTCGTCGCTCAGGCTCAGCTCCATGATCTCCTCGACCCCGTTTGCGCCGAGCTTGACCGGGACTCCGATGTAGAGACCATTGAGCCCATACTCACCCTCGAGATAGGCGGTGCACGGGAGGACGCGCTTTTGGTCGAGGAAAATCGCGTCGACCATCTGGGCGGCTGCGGCTCCCGGCGCGTACCAGGCTGAGGTACCGAGGAGGTTCACGACCTCCCCGCCGCCCTTGCGCGTGCGCTCGACGAGTTCATCGATCTTGTCGGCAGGCAACAGCTGGTCGAGCGGAACGCCTCCGACGGTCGTCGCCGAGACCACCGGCACCATCTGGTCGCCGTGCCCGCCGAGCACGACCGCGGTGACGTCCCGGTCTGAAGCGCCTGTCTCCCAGGCGATGAAGGTCCGGAAGCGAGCCGTGTCCAAGATCCCGGCCATTCCGAAAACGCGTTCCTTCGGGAGGCCTGAGGTGTCTTTGGCGACGTGACACATGGCATCGAGCGGGTTTGTGACGACGAGAACCATTGCGTCCGGGGAGGCGGCGAGCGCTTGTTCGGTCACCGACGCGACGATCTGCTGATTCGTCGTGACGAGATCGTCTCGGCTCATGCCTGGGGCACGGGGTTTGCCCGACGTGATGACGATGAGTTCCGAGCCGGCAGTATCCTCGTAGCTCTGGGTTCCCACGATACGGGGCTCGTAGCCGAGGATGGGTCCGGCTTGATTCATGTCGAGTGCCTTTCCCTGCGGCAGCCCCTCGATGATGTCGACCAGCATGACATCGGCGTAATCGCGTCGGCCGATCTCCTGCGCGGCCGTGGCACCGACATTCCCGGCGCCGACAACCGTGACCTTCCTCCTCATACCTTGACCCCCAGTTTCTCGATGATCGCGTCCGCGACGTCGCTCGTACCGACGGCGGTCGGATCGTCTCGCGTCGGCTTCATGTCGTACGTAACGTTCTCGCCCTTGGCGATCACGGCCGCGATCGCTTCCTCGAGTCGATCGGCCGCGTCGCGCTCCTTCAGGTGACGGAGCATCATCACCCCAGAAAGCATCATCGCCATTGGGTTGACCTTGTTCTGACCCGTGTACTTGGGCGCAGAGCCGTGCGTCGGCTCGAAGACGGCGGCGTGCGTTCCGAAGTTTCCTCCGGGAGCGAGCCCGAGCCCGCCGACAAGCCCGGCGGCAAGGTCGGAGATCACGTCGCCATAGAGATTCGGCAGCACGAGGACGTCGTATTCCTCGGGACGCGCCACGAGCTGCATCGCGAGGTTGTCGACGATCCGATCCTCGAACTCAATATCGGTGTTCTCCTCCGCGACCTCGCGGGCAACGTGCAGGAAGAGGCCGTCCGAGTACTTCATGATGTTGGCCTTGTGGACCGCGGTAACCTTTCGCCGGCCGTTGTCCCGTGCGTAGTTGAACGCAAACTGCACAATTCGCTTCGTCCCACTGATCGAAATCGGCTTGAGCGAAATTCCGGAGTCGGATCGAATCCCCGGATAGCCGTGTTGGGCGGCCCACTCGATCAGTTCCCCCGCTGCCTCCGTTCCCTCTTCGAACTCGACTCCGGCGTACAGATCCTCGGTATTCTCGCGAACGACGATGAGATCGACGCCGTCGTAGCGCGACCTGACGCCTTCGTAGCTCTTACAGGGGCGGACCTGCCCGAACAGATCGAGGCTCTTGCGGAGAGCGACGTTGACGGAGCGGAATCCAGACCCAACCGGCGTCGTGATCGGACCCTTGATGGCGACGCCGTTTTGTCGAATTGCCTCGAGGACGTGGTCTGGTAGCGCGTTCCCGCCGTACCGATCCATGACATCCGCGCCGGCCTCCTGGACGTCCCAGTCGAACTCGACGCCGGTCGCTTCGAGGGCACGCCGAGTTGCCTCCGAGATCTCCGGGCCGGTTCCGTCGCCGGGTATCAGGGTGACGCTGTGGGCCACGGCGGGGGACTTTATCCGAGCTTCGCCGGAGCGCGCGTGCTTCCGGCGTGGGGCGTCAAGTCATGTAGATTGCTCTCCATGAGCGAAGTGCAGCCCGGTCTTGAGGGAGTCGTCGCCTTCGAGACCGAGATCGCGGAGCCTGACAAGGAGGGGAGTGCCCTTCGATATCGCGGGGTCGATATCGAGGAACTCGTCGGCATGAAGCCGTTCGAACAGGTCTGGGGTCTCCTTGTCGACGACAGCTTCGAGCCTGGAATGCCGGGAGCGGATCCGTATCAACTCGAGGGGCCGACGGGAAACGCTCCCTCTGATCTCCAGGCGGCGACTGCGAGGCTGAGCGAAGAGTGGCAGCTCCACAAACTAATTGACATCGAGCCTGAGCAGGTTCGTGATGATCTCGCGCGACTTTCGGCGACGATGATCTCGATCGTCGCGCAGTCCGCGAGGGGCCGACAGGAGCCGGTTCCGGCAGCTGTGGTCGAGCAGGGGAGCACGACAGCCGAACGGTTCCTCCTCCGCTGGAAGGGCGAGGCAGATCCACGAGACGTCAAGGGCATCGACGCCTACTGGGTCTCTGCAGCCGAGCATGGGATGAACGCCTCCACCTTTACGGCTCGCGTCGTCGCTTCGACGGGTGCGGATTGCGGCGCGGCGATGTCTGCCGCCGTCGGTGCGTTGTCTGGACCGTTACATGGGGGAGCGCCCACCCGTGTTCTGAAGATGCTCGACGACGTTGCGGCGTCCGGCGACGCTGATGCGTACGTCAAGGGGATTCTCGATCGTGGCGAACGGCTGATGGGGTTCGGTCACCGCGTCTACCGAGCAGAAGATCCGCGGGCGCGAGTTCTGCGGCGGACGGCGAAGGAACTCGGCTCGAGTCGCTACGAGGCGGCCGAGGAGCTCGAGCGCGCCGCGCTCGCAGAGCTCCAGGCACGAAGGCCCGATCGCGTTCTCGCGACCAACGTCGAGTTTTGGTCGGCAGTCGTTCTGGACATCGCAGAGATTCCCGCTGATCTCTTCCCGGCGATGTTCGCTTGCGCGCGGGTGGCCGGCTGGTCGGCACACATCATGGAAGAGAAGAGGACTGGCAGGCTGATTCGGCCGTCGGCGAACTACGTCGGCCCGGCCGCTCGAACGCTCGCCTCCGTCTAACCACCCTCGTGGCACTGGATCTCGCCGAAGCCGCCCTCCGTGCGACCGAGATTGAAGACGAGCGGGCGCTCGCCGATCTCCGTCGCGAGGTCGACGAGGAGCTTGAGTTCGCCATTCGCAGCTCGGACTATCGGGATCGGGCCATCGCCTATCGTGCGATCGGCCAGTTGCGCTTCGCGCAGAAGACCGATCTTCTCCGACGAGGACTGGAGGACGAGAGCCCGGCCTGCCGCGGGTCGGCGCTCCTTTCGCTCGAACTGCTGTCGCGAGATCATCCCCGGGTCGTAAACGCCGAGCGACCGATGCTCCACTCGCTTGCGAACGATGATCCCAACGGGGCAGTGCGACGGTTGGCGGTTCTGTGCCTTCGCAACGGCTCGTCGTCGAGTGACACGATCACCCTGCTCGATCACATCGCGACCTCCGAAGACGAGGAGCAAGAACTTCGCACCGCGGCCGCCTCTGTGCGTGACGGTCTCAAGCGGAAAGCTGTCAAGCGGACTCGCTAATCGGGAGCCGCCGTCGGCGGGCGCCGGCGTCGCTGCCGAGCAAGTCGCCCAGCGGATCCGGGTGTTTTCGGCTCTCGCCGGAGGCTGACTCGAACCGACACACATCCTTGTGGGAGGCGACGCAGGTCGTTTCCCACGTGTTACAGAGGCGGTACTAGGATCGAAGTGGGAGGTGGGCTGAGGGACCCCGCGTGGTGGGTGAGCGACTGTCGGTCGACACCCGGGCTGCGCGACGAAGCTCCACCGATTTGACATCCCGTGCTTCAACGTGTGAAGTATTGTTACTTCAATGAGGAAAGTACAGAGAAAGAGAGGTCTCCTGTGAGTGCGAGCGGCGTTGCAACTTCAGTTCGCGACGAGATCCTGGCGGCTAACGACGCATACGCCGCGGGATTCACGAAGGGCGATCTTCCGATGCCTCCGGGCAGGAAGTTCACGGTCATCACCTGCATGGACGCCCGCCTCGATCCGGCCAAGTACCTCGGTCTCGAAGAGGGCGACGCGCATGTCATTCGCAACGCGGGCGGCCTTGCCAGCGACGACGCGATTCGCTCGCTCATCATCTCGAATCGCCTCCTGGGCACCGGGGAGTTCTTCATCATCGCCCACACTGATTGCGGAATGCTCACGTTTACGAATGACGCGGTCCAGAAGAAAGTGAAGGCCGAGACCGGAGCCGACGTCAGCGACATCGACTTCCTCCCGTTCCCCGACCTCGACCAAGCCGTTCGCGACTCCGTGGCACGCGTCCAGAACACCGCATGCCTCAAGGGCATCCCGGTTTCTGGCTGGGTCTACGACGTCACAACGGGAAAGATCAGGGAAGTCACGTAATCGCCAGCATTCAGCTGCGCTGAAACGAACCTCAGCGGTGCTGAGGCGAACTCCTGGCGCCTACGCGGGTTCGTCGTTCTCTTCGGGTCGATCGACAGTCTGCCGCCGCGCGTGCGGATGCGCGTTGAAGTACGCGTCTCGGCGACGCCGGTCGGAGACGTGCGTGTAGAGCTCGGTCGTGCCCAGATCGGCGTGACCGAGCATCTCCTGCACGCTCCGAAGATCAGCCCCGCCTTCGAGCAGGTGGGTTGCAAATGAGTGGCGGAGGAGATGGGGATGGACGCGCTCAGGCTCCAGACCGGCCTTTTCCGCCAGGCGCCGGAGAATGAGGAAGGCGCCCGCGCGTGTGAGCGCACCGCCCTGGGCATTGAGGAACAGCTCCGGCCGGTGACGCTTGTTGAGATGCGGGCGCCCCCTCGACATGTAGAGGACGAGCGCATCCACGCCTTGCCGTCCGAGGGGCACGATCCGTTCCTTGTCACCCTTTCCGAGGCAGCGAACGACGCGGTCTTCGAGATCGATGCGCCCTCCGTCGAGCGCGACGGCCTCCGATACCCGAAGCCCGGCTCCGTAAAGCAGCTCCACCAGCGCGCGATCGCGGAGGTCCCGAGGCGTCGTTCCGTTCGCGGCTTCGATCAGGCGCTCGACCTCTTTCGGAGAGAGGACGCGAGGAAGTTTCCGACGTCGGCGTGGTGGATCGACTTCGCCGGCCGGGTTGTCGGCGCGTTCACCGACCAGCACCAGGTGCTTGTAGAACGCACGCACAGCTGAGAGCCGCCGGGCGATGGACGTCGACGCCTGGCCGCGAGCGCGGAGGTCGGCGAGCCAGCGGTGGATGTCGTCAGGCGATGCTTGAGTAGGTGAGGCTCCGAGGAATCGGTTCAGGTCGGCGAGATCGCGTCGATAGGCGTCCACCGTGCGCGGTGCCCGCTGAGTCGCGAGCAGGGCGAGGAAGTTCTCAACCGCTGGATCAAGCTCTTGGGTGAGCTCGGTCATACACCTTCCTGAGTCGCTTGGCGTCCACGTGGCTGTAGATCTGGGTGGTCGACAAGGACGAGTGGCCGAGGAGCTCTTGGATCGTGCGAAGGTCGGCTCCACCCTCGAGGAGATCGGTCGCGAACGCGTGGCGCAGCCGGTGAGGATTCGGAAGGAGACGCCGAAGCGTCGAAGTGTCCAACGGCTTGCCCCTCGCCGACAGAAATAGGGCTTCTTCAGGGCCGCGTAGAAGGTCCGACCGCGCTTCGCTCACGTAGAGCGTCAGCCAGTAGGCCGCCTCCTCCCCAAGGGGGATCGACCGTTCTTTTCCGCCCTTCCCGCGAACCGTGACCAGCTCCTGTTCGAAGTCGACATCGGTGAGCCGCAGGTCGACTACTTCCTGCGTCCGGAGTCCCGCCGAGTAGACAAGTTCAAACAGGGCTCGATTGCGGAGGCCGAGCGATCCGGGTTGCTCGAGATCCTTGAGCATGGTCTCCGTCTCGTTCGGACGGGGCGGATTCGGGAGCCGTCGCCGCTGTGCTCGACGAAGCGGGAGGTCGGGAACGCGGCTGGGACCGAGGGTGGCGCGAGCGAATGAGCGAACTGCCGCGACCTTGCGCGCGATCGTCGTTGGCGAGAGTTTGCGCGGCCGACGTCCAGGACGGTCCGCGCCGAGCGATGTCGCGTAGCCCGTGAGGACCCGTCCATTCAAGTCTTCGAGCTCGAGGTTCTGGCTATCCAGCCACTCGGTGAACTCCTCGAGGTCCCCTCGGTAGGCACGGCGAGTCGCTTCTGACAACGACGGGCTCTCGAGAAACTGGTCAACCGCCGAACGCGTGGTCACGACGGGCAGTTCCCCCTCGCGCCTAGGCTTCCTGCAAATGCTGCTTCGCGTACAGGTCAGTGAGCTGGTCATCGTCAGTTGGGCAACCGAGCGCGAAGAGATCGAGCGCGTGCTTCCGACAGGCCTCGAGCCGCACGAGATCGACGGCCAGCATCTGATCTCGGTTGCCGGCATTCGCTACGCGGGAGGCTGGGCTGGACGCATCCCGGTTCCGGGCTTCTCTCAGCTCAACATCCGGGTCTATACGACCTGGGAGGACGAGCCCGCAGTTCTCTTCCTCGACCTGCGCGTCTCACCGGCGGGGACGGGAGCGAAGTTCCTCGGACTGCCGGTGCGCGCCTCGCGGGTGCGCGTGAGGCCGGGCCTGGCGGAGGCCCCTGGTCTCGGGTTCCGCGCCGAATATCAGTCGATCACCGCCGCCGACCCGGGCTTGCTCGGCCGGCACGAGCTCGGGCTGCTTCCGATGGGTGCCGAGCTCCAGGGATTCCGCGTGCAAAGGGGACCAACGGAATGGTACGAGGCTCTTGCAACCGAACCCGTCAGGGCCGATCCCCTGCTCGCAATCGGATTTGACCTCGGCGAGCCGTACTCGCTCGTGTGCGCGAGCGACACGACCTTTCAGTTCGAGCTGCGCCCGAAGCGGCTACGGAGAAGCGTCCAGGTCTGACCAAAGCCCCGCAACTACGGGTTGACTTTCGTCACATCTGCATCGTAGCGCAGACTCACGATTTCCAGCCGGGGGTCATGCCTAACGGCCTCTTCTGGACGGCCCCACTACCCCAGGGCGCGTACCAGGTGTCGGCCGACGGCAAGACGGCGACTCTGAAGGCTGAGA
>CAYTCZ010000010.1:30331-47068 GCA_964436315.1 uncultured Gaiellales bacterium
GGCGCCTTTCTCCCGTAGTTACGAACGTGGAGAGAGGTGACCGAGGCCTACCGGCCTCGGTCACCTCCAATCGTCAGACCTCGTCGACGAGTCGCGTAGTCAAGCGATCGAGCTGGTCTCTGAGTTCGTCGGGAACGCGATCGCCGAAGTTTCGGTAGTAGTCGCGAACACCCACGGCTTCCGCGAGCCAGCCGAGCGTGTCGACGCGCGTGAGCTCGGCCACGGAGTCGAACGAGAGATCGAGGCCGCTCAAGTCGACTGAGCCGGCGCTCGGTACATACCCGATCGGCGTGTCCACGGCTGCGGCAGTTCCCTCGCAGCGCTCGAAGATCCACTTGAGAACGCGGCTGTTTTCGCCGTAGCCGGGCCAGAGAAAGTTCCCGTCCACGTCCTTCCGAAACCAGTTCACAGTGTAGATCTTGGGAAGGTCCGCGCCGCGCCGTTCGCCTATTCGAAGCCAGTGCTGCCAGTAGTCGGCCATGTTGTAGCCGCAGAAGGGGAGCATCGCCATCGGGTCACGTCGCACGACCCCGACCTTGCCGGTCGCCGCAGCCGTCTTCTCGCTGCTCATGATCGAGCCGACAAAGACTCCGTGTTCCCAATCGCGAGCCTCGTAGACGAGCGGCACGACGGTCGAACGTCGCCCGCCGAAGAGCATGGCGCTGATCGGGACTCCTCTCGGATCCTCCCACTCGGGCGCGATCACCGGGCATTGCCGTGCCGGAGCTGTAAACCGTGCGTTTGGGTGTGCTGCCGCTGCTTCCGCGTGCGGAGTCCACTCATTACCGAGCCAACTCGTCAGCTTCGCCGGCGGTTCGTCAGTCATCTCCTCCCACCAGACGTCCCCGTCGGGCGTGAGCGCGCAATTCGTGAAGAGGCTGTTTTCTCCGAGCGTGAGCATCGCGTTCGGATTCGAGCCCATGCTCGTCCCGGGCGCGACTCCGAAGAACCCTGCTTCCGGATTGATCGCGTAGAGGCGTCCGTCATCCCCGAACTTCATCCACGCGATGTCGTCACCGATCGTCTCGACAGTCCAGCCGTCGATCGTGGGGTTCATCATGGCGAGGTTCGTCTTCCCGCAGGCGCTCGGGAACGCACCGGCGATGTAACGGACCTTCCCTTCGGGTGAGGTCATCTTCAGGATCAGCATGTGCTCGGCGAGCCAGCCTTCGTCGCGCGCCATGACGGAGGCGATCCGGAGCGCGAAGCACTTCTTGCCGAGAAGGGCGTTGCCACCGTATCCGGAGCCGAACGACCAGATCTCGCGGGTCTCGGGGAAGTGCACGATGTATTTGTTCTCGGCGTTGCATGGCCAAGGAACGTCGTCCTGCGCGCTCTCGACCGGTGCGCCAACCGAGTGGAGGCAGGGCACGAAGTCCCCGTCGGATCCGAGGGCCTCGAGTACGGCCGAGCCGACGCGAGTCATGATGTGCATGCTCACGACGACGTAGGGAGAATCGCTGATCTGAACCCCGTTGTAAGCGATCGGCGAGCCGATCGGCCCCATGCTGAACGGGATCACGTACATCGTCCTCCCGTGCATGCACCCGCTGAAGAGTCCTTCGAGCGTCTTGCGCATATCTGCAGGGTCGTGCCAGTTGTTCGTCGGCCCGGCGTCCATCTTGTCCTGTGAACAAATGAACGTCCGGTCTTCGACCCTCGCCACGTCCGCCGGGTCAGACCAGATCAGGTAGCTGTTAGGGCGAGACTCGTTGAGCTTCTGGGCCGTGCCTGATTCGAGCATCAGTCGCGTCATCTCCTGATACTCGTCCTCGGAGCCGTCGCACCAGTACACGGCGTCCGGTTCGCACATCGCCTTCACGTCGGTAACCCACGCGTTGAGCTTCGAGTTCGTCGAGATCGAAGTTCGTGCAGCTGCCGTGCGCTCTTCTAGATCGGCGTCAGTCAAAGCTCTATCCCCCACGATTCGCCAAAGAGGGCAAAAAGTCATCCTAACCCCGACCCTCCTGGAAGGGAGTCGGGATTTCCCCCTAGCAGCGTCGGGGTTTTCCCGACGAGTTCTGAGCACAGGCTGCCTAGCCTTGAAGCATGGGCTCGCTCGTACGGCAGATTGCAACCCCCTCGTCGACCGTTCCTGATCGATCGAAGCCTGGAGGCCGGCCTTGCACCAGTGAGTCGGCGCCCTCGCTCGTTACGAGTCTGTTCGCGTTTGCCCTGATCGGTCTCTGGGTTGCAGCGGTGTTTGCGACCTACACGCGACTGCCGGCGGGCGAGCTCTACAACGTGAGTAACAGCGGTGTTGTCGGCGGCGCATCTCGTGTCGTTGTGTTTCTCGGCTATCCGTGCGCCCTCGCATCCATCCTCATCCTCGGGATCGTCTGGGCGCGCGTCCGGCGATCGCCTGCGTTGACCCACAGGTCCCGTCGGCTCGTTGGCGCATTGATCGTAATGAGCGTTCTTCTCTGCGCGAGCGTCGCAGTTCCAGGAGTGGTCGATCCTGACAACCTCAATGCGAAGCCGATGAATGCTCTAGCGGCAGCAGGTGTACTGCTCGCAGTGACCCTCACTATCTCGGCAGCCTGGCTCGCCGGCGTTGGTGCGCCGGAGCGTGCGTTGCGTGGGAATTGGCTCAGGTGCGCTGTTGCGATCGTGCTGCTCGTACTCGCCATCCCCTGGCTCGGAGCGATCGCGGGGCTTCACCTGACGGGTCTTCCGGTCCTCGGCGAGGTGTTCCTAAGCGGCGAGCTGCGCACCCAACCCAGTGACCCCATTCCCCCCGCCGCGGTGCATCTGGGCGACCATGAGGGGCTGGACGGAGTGCTGCTCGTGTTGATCGTCCTGATGCTCAGCCGCGAGCTGCGTCGTGTACGTGACCATGTACTCCGCACTGGGCTGATCGCCGGCGGTTCGCTCGCGATCGTCTACGGGCTCGCTGTCGCGCTCAAGGATTTCTGGCTCGAGCAGATCGTGAAACGCGGGTGGACCGACTTCGAAATCACAGGTGTACTCGAGCCGGGCGTTACTCTTGGCTGGGCCGGCATCCTCCTCGCAACTGCTCTGCTTGCGGCTGTTGCTCACCGCCGGGCAGGTCGAACCAACACTGGCAGCTAATGCAGTCTGTGACATGACACAGCGGCCGCCCGATTGGATAGCGTGCTGAGAGGTGGAAGGGAAACACGACGTTCTGGTTGTCGGTGCCGGCTGTGCCGGAATGAGAGCGGCGATCGAGGCGCACGACGCCGGAGCGGACGTCGCGATTGTCTCGAAGCTCCATCCAGTTCGGAGCCATTCCGGTGCCGCCGAGGGAGGGATCAACGCAGCACTCGGTAACGCGACCGACGACAGCCCGGAGAAACACGCCTTTGACACGGTCAAGGGCTCCGATTACCTGGGCGACCAGGACGCGATCGAGATCTTCACGCGAGAGGCGCCCGCCGACATCTACCAGCTCGAGCACTGGGGTGCCGTCTTCACGCGCAACGAACTCGGCCTCCTCGCGCAACGTCCTTTCGGAGCTGCCGGCGCTCCTCGGACTGTCTTCGCGGCGGATATCACCGGCCACGTTCTCATCCACGTTCTCTACGAGCAGGTGATGAAACGCGAGATTCACGCGTACGAAGAGTTCTTCGCGTGGAAGCTCGTCGAAGACGACGGTCGATGTCAGGGCGTCATCTGCTGGAACCTCGTTGACGGTGGCCTCGAGCTTCTAACGGCGAAGACGATCGTCCTCGCGACGGGTGGTGCAGGCCGGCTCTACCGAGCAACCACGAACGCGTATGCCTGCACGGGCGACGGGATGGCGATGGCCTACCGGCTCGGCCTGCCGCTCAAGGACATGGAATTCATGCAGTTCCATCCCACCACGATGTTCCCGAGTGGGATCCTGATTACGGAGGGGTGTCGCGGCGAGGGTGGCACGCTGATCAACAAGGACCGCGAGCGCTTCATGGCCAAGTACGCCCCGAATGCCATGGAGCTTGCATCCCGCGACGTCGTCTCGCGCTCGGAACAGACCGAGATCGACCAGGGGCGGGGTGTGAACGGCTCGGTGCTTCTCGACCTCACTCATCTTGGGGCCGAGAAGATTCTCGATCGGCTTCACGGCTCGAGAGACCTGGCCATGACCTACGCAGGAGTCGACCCGATCGAGGACCCGATTCCGGTCCGCCCAGGTGCCCACTACCACATGGGCGGTGTGGAGACCGATGAGTGGGGCAAGACGGAACTCGACGGCCTCTACGCGGCCGGCGAGGTTGCGTGCGTCTCGGTGCACGGCGCCAATCGCCTCGGTGGCAACTCGCTGATGGAAACGATCACATTCGGAAGGCGCGCAGGTCGCGCGGCGGCCGAGTGGGCGTTGAGCCACACGCCGTTCACGATCACCGACGCCGCGCTCGAAGACAGTGAACGAGAACTTTCTGAACTTCTGGCTCGCACCGGCGGCGAACGTCCGTGGGAGATCCGCGATCAGCTCGGCCAGTCGATGCTCGAGAACTTCGGCGTGTTCCGGAACGAGGACGGGATGCTGGAGCAGCAGCAGTTGATCGCCGGCTTTCGAGAGCGCTATCCCAACGTCGTGGTCGAGGACAAAGGAACGGTCTTCAACTCCGACCTCACGCAGGCCATCGAGCTCGGGTACATGCTCGATCTTGCGGAGATCATGCTCCAGGCGGGCATCGCGCGGAAAGAGAGCCGCGGTGCCCACTCACGACCGCACGACTATCCTGATCGAGACGACGAGAACTTCCTCCATCACTCGATCACTCGGCTCCGCGACGGCAGACCAGAGCTTTCGCGCAGGGACGTCCGGATGACTCGCTGGGAACCGACGGAGCGGAAATACTAGTGGTCTCTCCGATAAATACACACACCACCTGGCCGGCTGCAAACCGTCGCATCTCGTCGTCCTCGGTCGGCTCCATACCATCTTGGTATGAAGCCTCCCTGCGTCCTCGACCTGCTCGGTTTTCGCCGGCCATGAGGGCGCGTACTTACCGGAGAGACCACTGAATTGGAAGGGGTCGAAAGGTGCTCGTAGGACTCAAGGTCTGGCGATTTGATCCGACGAAGGGCGAGCGAAAGCTCGAGGAGTTCGAGGTCGACGCACCGGAGGAAGCGACTCTTCTCGACTGCCTCGACCTCGTGAAGGACCGCGTCGACGGAACGCTTGCCTACCGGAAGAGCTGCCGCATGATGATCTGCGGATCGTGCGGGATGCGGATGGACGGGCGCGCCGTGCTCGCCTGCAGGGAGAGAATGCAACCCATTGCCGAAGCCGGACACGTGCCGACGATCTCGGCAATGGGCAACTTGCCCGTGATCAAGGATCTCGTGGTCGACATGGAACCGTTCTGGTCGAAGATCCGGGCGATGAAGCCCTGGGTCGAGCCAGGCTACGAGGAGTACCCGGAAAAGGAGTTCCGCATCTCTCCGGCGCAGATGGAGCCGGTTGAGAAAGAGGCGCTTTGCATCATGTGCGGGTGCTGCGTGTCGGAGTGCAACTCAATGGAGTCAGACCCGGACTTCTTCGGTCCGGCGGCGCTTGCCAAGGGCTTCCGTTTTATCGGCGATCCGCGCGACAAGGAAACGGTGGAGCGGCTCGAGTCCTACAACGCCGAACAGGGGATCTGGGCCTGTACCCGGTGCTACTTCTGCAATGAGCGGTGCCCGAAAGGTGTTGATCCGCGCGACGCGATTGCCAAGCTCGGCGCCGAATCGGTCAGGCTCGGAATCGATCGTGACATGGGCGCCAAACACGCGAAGTGGTTCGTGACTTCCGCCAAGACCACCGGATGGTTGCGAGAGACCGAGCTGGTTCCGAAGACGCAGGGGCTCATCGCCTCGATGCGCGAGATCCCGTTTGGTCTCAATCTCATGCGAAAAGGCAAGGCGCCGCTCCCGTTCCCGCCGCATGTCGCCAAGGACGTCAAAGAGGCGAGGGCGCTCCATGAGCTCGTTGCCTCACAGGGCGTTGTCGGGGCTGCCGGAATCGTTCAGGGGGAGCGAGCCCTCTCGCGAATCGAGCATCGCGAGGCCCAGGAGAAGGACGACGAAGAATGAAGGTCGCCTACTACACCGGCTGTCTTGCCCAGCTCTCTGCCAAGGAACTCGACTCGTCAACGCGGGCGCTCGCGCCGAAACTCGGCATCGAGCTCGAGCCGCTCGAATCGGTGACGTGCTGTGGCGCGGGCGATATTCACGAGGCCGAGCCCGATTACTACCTCCACTTGAACGCCCGGATCCTCGCGTACGCGGAGGCGACCGGCGCCGAAACGCTGATGACGATCTGCAACGTCTGCACGCTGAATCTCCGACAGGCGAATCACACGCTGAAAGGCGACCAAGCTCTGCTCGAGCGGGTCGGTGACAACCTCGAGGAGGTCGGCGCCCCGCGCTACACGGGCAAGATCGACGTCCGACACCTCCTCTGGCTCATCGCCGAGGGGGATTACTACGAGAGGCTCAAGGAGGTTGCCCACAAAGGGCTCAAAGGGCTGAAAGTGGCGCCGTTCTACGGCTGCCAGATCCTTCGTCCATCTCGCCTCCTCGGGTTTGAGGACCCGGACCGGCCGTGGTCGCTCGAGGCGATTATCGACGCCTGCGGCGGCGAAGCGATCGACTATCCCGCAAAGGTCAAGTGCTGCGGCTTCCCGATTATTCAGGCGCGGGAGGACCTCGCTCTGGGCGAGCTAATTCAGCCCATCGAACAGTCGATGGAGGCGGGCGCCGATGCGATGGTCACACCCTGTCCGCTGTGCCATCTTTCACTCGACGCGTGGCAGCAGAAGCTCGAGAAGAGGACCGGTCGTCGATTCGACATGCCGATCCTTCACCTCTCTCAGCTGATCGGCGTTGCTGCCGGCCTCGAGGACTCAGAGCTGAAATTCAAGCGCCACGTCGTGTCGATGCAGCCTGTCCTCGAAAAACTCGAGACCGGGACAGCCTAGGAAAGCCTCGCCTGGTCGGGATCGCGCCGGTCCGGTCTCTATCCTGACCGGGAACCCGACAGGAGGTACTTTGCTCTCCGCCCAACGGCTCGTTCTCCTCGCGCTCGGCGCGGCGATCGCCGCGCACGTTCTCTATCGACGGCGAACGATCTTCGTCAACGATCCAAAGACAAACGGGGCCGCAAAGAGAACCGAGGAGCTCCGTCAGCAGATAGAAGAAGCGCGAGATCAGCTCCGAGCCGATCTCGAACGAGCGCGCCAGGCGTGAGGAAAAAGATCCTCGCGCTCGGCGCCGCTGTCGCCGGTGCAGGTCTTGGCTGGGGTCTCTTTGAATCGCAGTGGGTGCGGTTTCGTCGGGTTGACGTTGAGTTCCACGACCTCGACTCCCGCCTCGATGGTCTCAGGATTCTGCATCTGTCGGATCTCCATCTCGGCGCGCCCTCGCTGAGCGGCCTGGCGCTCGCCAAGGCCGTGGCGTGGGGCGAGCGAGTCGAGCCGGATGTCGTCGCGCTGACCGGTGATCTCCTCTCTCGGCAGCGCGGCGAGCTCCAGCTCAGGAGTGCTCTGGACAGGCTCAATCCTCGCTTCGGGACGTATGTCATCCTCGGCAATCACGACGCCGACATCAGCCGCGACCCCTTCAGTGCCGGCACCGTCCTACGTGATCTGGGTTCGCACGGAGCCGTACTCCTCGAGGGCTCCGACTACCGATTCGTCGTCGACGGTGCGGAGGTCGTGGTCGTTGGGTGTGCGGCGACGAGTCGAGCACAGCCTCCGCCACCGGTCGATGCTGGGCAATCGTTTCGGATTCTTCTCGCCCACTTTCCCGACACGATCGATCTTGGTGCCTCTGGCGCTTATCACCTCGTTCTGGCAGGCCACATGCACGCCGGTCAGATCTGTTTGCCTCTCCCGAGGGGCAAGGTCCATCTCCTCAATCCGAACTTCCCCTACCAGGAGGGCATGTTCCGGGTGCGAGATTCCCTCCTCCACGTCTCGCCCGGGCTCGGTACATCGTTTGTCCCAATCCGTTTCATGGCCCGTCCGGAGGCGACGGTTCTCCGATTGAAAGCGAGATCGCGGTAGCCCGTTCGCTCGGACTCGCGCACTAAACTCATGCGCGATGACCCGGCTAGTGCCTCTGACTCGAGCGTCGGTCGATCGGGGACCGGCACCGTGCGTCGAGTGCACGTTCTGGCAAACGAGGCGCGGACGAACGCTCGACAAGCACCGGTGGGCGCAAGGAATCGAGGACGATTGGGGCCCCTGGGGAACGCTCTACGTCGGCGACGAGGACCGCCTGCTGGGACTGATCCAATATGGCCCCGCGGAACTGTTTCCGCGCTCGGTCGATTTGCCTGCTGGGCCGCCGACATCGGGCGCGGTGTTGGTCACGTGCGCGTACCTCACCGATCCGGGGACCCCGTGGGTCATGCAGAGCCTCTTTCTCTCTGCGATCGGCGACGCCCGCGACAAGGGCGCAAAGCTGCTCGAGACGTTCGGATATCGATACCCGGAGGGCGAGAGTGTCTACGAGCGCTTCATGGTCCACAGGACCGTTTTCCCAGCCGACTTCCTCGCCGACTTCGGCTTTATGACGGTCCGCTCCGAGGGCTTCGTGGAGCTCGCTCGCCTCGAGCTCGGAGGTCTCGTTCCGGTCAGCGAGGAAGGCGTTCGCGCAAAGGCCTGGCGGCGGGTGAAGGACGCCGTCTCGCCGGAGCCGGTACCGGAACGGTCGTAACACGTATCCGATCAAGACAGCTTGTGTGTTCGCGTGCCGCGATTCACGCTGGGGACAGTTCAGCCGGGAGGCCAAAAGCCACCGCTCGATTGAGGGCTTGTCAACGAGGGGTTGTTAGGCGGACAGTAGTCGGCGCTCGACGAGCAGCTCGGCGATCTGGACGGCATTAAGGGCCGCGCCCTTGCGGAGATTGTCGTTCACGATCCAGAGGGCAAGACCATGATCGGTCGTTGGATCGCGGCGAATTCGTCCCACCAGGACTTCGTCGCGGCCGGCTGCCTGTCCAGGCGTGGGGAACTCGGCCAGGGCGACGTTGGGTGCGTCCGCGAGAACGCTACGCGCCTCATCCGGTGAGATCGCCTGATCCGTTTCGACCCAGACTGCCTGCGCGTGACCCACTAAGACTGGCACTCGAACACAGGTGGCCTGGACGGCGAGCTCCGGCAGGCCGAGAATCTTTTGGGTCTCTGCCCGAAGCTTCCACTCCTCGCTGAACTCGTCCCCGTCCAGTTCCCAGTCCATCGCCAGGTCTGCCTCCATCGGCTTGGTCTCACGGAGGCGCTCGATTCCGGCATCACCCGCTCCCGACATCGACTGGTAGGTGGCGAGTCGAACGCTCGACAAGCCCGCGGCCTGGTGCAACGGCCCGAGGACGGTGGTGAGCTGCATGGCCGAGCAGTTCGGGTTGGCCACAATGGGGTCGTGGTCCAGGGCGTCGTCGTTGACCCCGGCCACCACGAGTGGAACACCTTCCTCAAGCCTGTACGCGTCTGATTTGTCCACGCAAACCGCGCCGCTCTCGACCGCGATGGGAACGAGCTCGCGACTGGTTGCAGTGCCCACAGAGAAGAAGCAGAGATCGAGCTCGCGGCGTGCCAGCACCTCGGCTGTCGCCTCTTCGACCGGCAGGGAGTCGTTGCCGTAGGGGACGGTCTTTCCGGCCGACCGGGCACTCGCGAGTGCTCGGACTCGTTCGAAACCGCGCTCGGCGAGTAACTCGAGAGTCACGGTACCCACGGCGCCGGTGGCGCCGACAACACCAACTCGAAGGTCTGCTTCAGAACTCATTTCGTCAAGGCCCGTCCAGCGTCATCACGATACCGACTGGCCGGCCGAAGGAGCGACGACTACATGTCCTGTCGGCCCGCGAGCGCTCGGCCGAGTGTCACTTCGTCCGCATACTCGAGGTCGCCGCCGACCGGGAGTCCGCTTGCGAGGCGAGTGACTCGGGTCTGATCACGCAGACGGTCGGCGATGTAGGCGGCCGTCGCCTCACCGGTCATGTTCGGATTCGTCGCCAGCACGACCTCGCTGACGCTATCGCCTTGGACCCGGTTGACAAGCTCGTCAATCCGCAGATGCTGCGGCTCGACTCCATCGAGCGGGGAGAGAGCGCCGCCGAGGACGTGGTACAGCCCTCTGAACTGAGACGTACGCTCGATCGAGAGAAGGTCGGCCGGCTGTTCCACCACGCAGATGACCGAATGATCGCGTCGAGAATCCGAGCAGATCTCGCACAACTCGTGCTCCGTCAGGTTTCCGCACTGGCGACAGAACACGATCCGCTCTCGTGCTTCCCGGATCGCGGCGGCGAGAGCGAGTGCTTCCTCCGAGGGAACCCGCAGAAGATGGAATGTCAGCCGATGTGCGGTTCGAGTGCCAACCCCGGGGAGCCGGGTGAGTTGCGCAATGAGATTGTCGACGAGCGGGCTGAACATCTCCTGTGCGAGATGCTACGCGTCGGTCGCGACGCCGGCGACGGGGCCCCGTCGCCCGCGACGGGCCGGCCGAATCGCTACTACATCCCTGGGAGTCCGAGGCCTCCAAGACCTCCGAGATCGCCCATCGCGCCCCCGAGCTTGGCCTGCTGGAGATCCTGTGAGTTCCGGATCGCCTCATTCACGCCCGCGAGTACGAGATCCTCGAGTGACTCCGGATCATCTGGATCGATCGCGGCCGGCGAGATCTTGATTTCGGTGATCTCTCCGGTACCGCTCGCTTTGACGGTGACGACACCGCCGCCGACCGAGGCCTCGACCACCTCGTTCTTTAGTTCCTCCTGGGCTTTGGCCATCTCTGCCTGCATCTGCTGCACCTGCTGCAGCATCTTGTTCATATCCATCTTCATAAGCCGCCTCCGATGCGGGTTTGCGGTGCCCGAAGATCCTTGCACATCTGTCTTGATGGATGCGAGTGGGCGCTAGCGGGAGTGGGCAGCGCAGTAGCCGTAGCTCGCAGAGCCGGTGAGCTCGGAGCACTCGGCCGTCTGTCGCGAGGCTCCGCAGGCCACGGGCGTCGACTCGAGCAGCCGCAGCTGCTCGCAGCCTGAGGGAGGGCTGCGCGCGAGCGCCTTGAGCACGAGGTAGATCTCCTCGGCCAGAGGACTCTCGTCGTCTCCGAGGGCAATCGCCCGCCCCAGAGGCAGCCTCAATTCCTTGTAGGTCGACACTCCGGCTGGTCGGCTCGACTGCTGATCGGCCTCATTCAGGTGGCTCCAGCCCCACCCGAGAAGTACTCCGGACACCGGGTCGTTGGACGGTGGTCGCAATGCCTCCTCGCATCGCCGTGGGAGAGGCGCCTGAACTTCACGCAAATTGCAGCGAATCCGTTCGGTGTGTTCGTGAATAGCCCAGCAGAGCGCCGAGCCGCGGTGTCTAATGCGCGGAGGCGGTGCGGAAGGGCCGATCGAGTCGGGACTCGATGGAACGGACACGGCAAACCCGCCAGGAGGAACGACGATGCGGCATCGGTTGCTTGCGATCCTGGTTTTGGTGATCGTCGGTGTTGCGCTGGGAGTGATGCTGCCCCAGGGCGCGACCGGTGACCCAGAGGAGCCACCCAATCAGGTCCTCGCTGAGGCGCTCGCGATTGAGCGCGGCGATCTCGAACCCCCCAAACATCGGCTCCCGCTCTCGGGAGGCGTCCTCTTCGCGACGCTCGATGCCTCCGGTCAGCTAACCCAGGCCGGAGGTGTTCCGGGCGAAGACATTCCGAGCCCAGCGCATGCGCCACCCTCGACAGCCGGAACGCAGGGCTGTCAGAACGTGTTCGAGGCCGGTGGGAGGAAGAACACCCGCGTCAATCAGGATTGCTCGCTTCGGCGTCAGGCCGAAGAGGTGGTTGCGATCAATCCTCGGAATCCGCAGAACCTCATTGCTGGTCAAAACGACTCCCGCCTCGGCTTCAACCACTGTGGCTACGGCTGGTCGTTCGACGGGGGTACCACCTGGGGCGATCAGGTTCCGCCGCTCTGGGGCTTCATCGGTGCCCAGGGGACGACCTTCGATGCCTGTGCCGATCCGACGGCGACCTTCGATGCCGACGGCAACGCCTACGTGGGAGGGCTTCTCTTCGACGTCTTCACACCTGCGAGCGCCGTGGTTGTGGCGAAGTCGAATTATCCGATCGGGGGTGCCTTCTACCACTCGCCCGACGCCAGCGACCCATTCCAGACATTGCAGACCAACCTCGGTGTGATCGCGAACGATAACGACCCGACGGTCTTCAATGACAAGGAGTTCATCGTCGCGGACGCGAGTCGGGAGAGCCCGAAGAGAAACACCATCTATGCGACCTGGACGCGCTTCGACCTCAAGCCCGATCTGGGTGATGGATTCTTCGGCATCAGCCCGATCTACTTCAGCCAGTCAACCGACGGAGGGACGACCTGGTCTGCGGGTATCCCGATCAGCGGCGTGAATCCGGCGATCTGCACCGCCTTCTTCGAGCTCGCGAATCCTGGAGCCTGCGATCAGGACCAGGGCTCCCATCCGATCGTCGGTGACGACGGCACGGTCTACGTGGTCTTCGCCAATGCCAACACGCCTCTATTCGGCCTGAACCAAGTTCTCTTCGTGAAATGCAAGCCCGAGTCGGATTGCAGCGATCCGTCAAGCTGGACAGCCCCCATCAGGGTCGACGACCTCATCGGCACCCATCCAATCGACTTCGGTGCCAACGTGACGGGTTGTCGGACGTTCAGCCAGTGTCTGCCGCCGAACGGCTATCGGGTATCCGAGATCACCTCGATGTCCGTCTCGGTGGACCGGAGCGGAACTCTCTTCGTTTCCTGGTCCGACTTTCGAAACGGCGGGCTCCCGGCGAACCCGGACAAACCCTGCGCGACCCTGGATACCGAGACAGCAAGTCCACCGTGCGACAACGACGTCTTCTACGCATATTCGACCGACGGCGGTGCGAGCTGGAGTGAGGCCGTGAACGTAACCCCAGCGAAGCGGCTTGGCGAGAGCGCTCAGTGGCAGCCATGGAGCACGATTACGGAGGATGGCAGAAGACTGTTGATCTCGTACTACGACCGGGGCCACGGTGACTGTGAGTTCGAAGGGTGTAACGACATCACCCTCGCCAAAGTGACGGATCCCGCCTCGACCTCCCCACGGATCGACTACAGGCGCGTGACCACGTCGTCGATGCCCAACCTGACGCCCACGAACAACCCGGTGCAGGCGGGGTTCCTCGGCGACTACATGTGGGTAGCCGCAGACGAGCGAAACCGCGCCCATATCGTCTGGGCCGATACCAGAGGGCGTGAGGGTGCGGTGGAGGAGGACATCTACTACGCGCGGCTGCCCTAAGCTCGTGACACACGTGTGCCGGGTCGGTCGGACAGCTCGCTCAGGGGCAGCCCCGCTTACCTTGTCGGTGGACGTCCTGGTTAGTCGGGCTCGGCTCGGCCTTTTGAGGATGGCCCACTCGGCTCGCGAAGTCGCGTCGACTTGCTCAGCCGAAGGCCGACGTAATTGACAAGCTAGCCGACCCCGTAGACGATCAGAGCGATCAGCGAGGCGATCGCCGCGACCGTGAGCAAGCCGATGGAGAGATCCACGACTTTCCCTTTCGGGCAGCCTCGGCCGGGTTCCACCCTTCTATCGAGCCCAGCTCGAGCTACCTCCGCTCCGTGCGACTGCAGATTGGGCACCTGCGAGCCGAGCTGGTTCGCCCGGCTCGCTACCCTGAGACCTTCGATCGCTCAAGGCGAAGAGGGGAGAGGTGGATGGGCGCGGGTTATGACACTACGAGGTGGGACGCTCCCCTGCGTCCCACCTATTTGAAGGTACGCGTACCCCCCGCCGGGGGGCGCGCGTGTGTGTGGGAGTGTGGGGGTGGTAGCGAGCTTCTGTCCGCCGCGGCCAGCGCTCGCACGTTAAGAAGGACTGTTTCCCCACCACGATTCCCGTAACCCATAAGGGGGATTTCACGATGGGGTCGCCTCGCGGGGATAAGGCCACGGCGACGACAGAGCATCGTGAAACGAACTCTGCTACTCGTCGATCTCGCGTGCGTCGAACTCGTCGCGAAGTAACGCAACAATTCGGTCCTCGCCCGCCGGCCCGTCGTCGTCTTCTGCGAGCTCCGCTGTTCGGTGCTCGTTGACCTCGAAGACGAGCGTGAGGTGGCGCCCCGTGACCTCATGGAGGACGTTCGCGAGGAGATCGGCGTTCTTTGGTTCCTCGGCGAGTCCCCGATGGAACGAAGCGGACGCCGGGAACTCGAGTACTAGCCGATCGTTCTGAAGCTCGGCGGGCCTCGCCTCGGACAGCAGATTTGCGGTCGGAATCGAACGTTGCTCGACAGCCGGCAGAACGGCCTGAACCCAGGCGTTTTGAAGCTGTTCCAATTCGAGCGGCGGTCCTGTCGATTCGTTCGCGGGCTCGGAGTCGTCGCCCTCCTTGTCCTGAGGCTCTGCCGTTTGCGGCTCCTCCAGTTCCGGCGCCTGTTCTGCTTGTGGGGGGGATGACTCGCGCGGGGCCGACGCTGCAACGCGCGGGGCTCGTGTCTCGAGCTGCTCCACTCGGTACGCGAGTGACTCCCGCGACAGGTCTGCACCGGGGCGCGTCACCTTCACGAGCCCTAGTTCGAGCGGCAGCCGCGCATCGCCGCCCTGACGTGCATCCTCGACCGCGACGGCGAGCAGATCAATGAGTCGAATAACGTCGGGTTGCCCGAGCTGATTGGCTTGTGAGTAGAGACGCTCTCGTGTTTCCTCCGTCACCGGGATCGATTCCGGCGCCTCACCCATGTGCTGGACGAGGAAGAGATGACGGAGATGCTCGAGCAGCTCGTTCACAAGGCGCGCCATGTCGTGTCCCTGGTCGGCCAGGTTCTCGACGAGCAGCAAGAGCCCCTGCGTGTCGCGGTCGACGATCAGGTCGCAGATACGAAACAGCGCGTCTTCTTCGACCGCCCCGAGCAGCTGCAGTACCGACTGGACGCTGATCTGTCCCTCCGTCGCCGCCGCGAGCTGGTCGAGCGTCGAGACGGCATCACGGAAGCTTCCGCGAGCGCTTCGCGCAATGATCGCGAGCGCGGCGTCAGGCACGTCAAGCTTCTCGCCGTCGGCGACTCGACGCAGCAGCTGTGTCAGTTCAGGTAGGCGTGGGCGGGCGAACAGAAACGTTTGGCAGCGCGAGCGGACAGTCGGAATCACCTTGGCAAGGTCAGTTGTGCAGAAGACGAAGACCAAATGTGGCGGCGGCTCTTCAATCAGCTTGAGCAGGGCGTTCCATGCGGCGTCCGTGAGCTGGTGCGCCTCATCGAGGATGTACACCTTGTACGAGCCCTCGACCGGCTGAAGGACGACGCGCTCGCGGATCTCGCGAATGTCGTCGATCCCGCGCTGACTCGCGGCGTCCATCTCGACGACATCGAGTGACGTGCCGGCTGCGATCGTCCGACACGAGTTACACGTGCCATCTGGTGTGACGGTCGGGCCCTCGTCGCAGTTGAGTGCTTTGGCGAGGATCCTCGCGAGGGATGTTTTTCCTGTGCCGCGGGGGCCTGCGAACAGATAGGCCTGGCGGAGTTGGTCGTGGTCGATCGCGTTACGCAGCGTGCGGACAACCGCCTCTTGCCCGACCACCTCGTCGAAGGTCTGCGGCCGGTACTTGCGATAGAGCGCGGTCAAATCACGGGCATTCTAGTGAGCGCGAGCTGTGTCTCGTATCGTCCCATTGGGACAGAAGAAGGAACCCGGTCGCGCACCCTCCGTTGAGGATGTGCCCGTGGTGGTGCCGACGGCGCTCGCTCGAGCCAGGCGGGTCCGCGGCACCTGGGAAACTCTCCTTAGCGCTGCTTCCTCCCGGACCTGACGCGGTTCGAAGGCTCCCATTGCGCGGAACCTGACTGTCAACACTTACGCTCGCAAGCCCGTTCCTCGGGTGAAGTCCCCTCTGTCGGGAATTCGGCCCCGCTGTAGCGGATTGCGGGTTCAGGGAACCGCTAGCTCCCCGCGTAGCGCGACCGGGTAGCCGGATCGTAGCAACGCTCGAAATCAGTCCGGGAATACCTCGATCGTCGCTCGATGTCCTCGGGTTCGGGCCAGTCGCCTGTCGGTTGTCACCAAGGTTGCGCCCAGCACTTCCGCGAGGGCGACGTACACGGCGTCGTGCGACGTGAGATTGCCCCGGAGCTCCCAGATTCGTTCGAGAAACGGCGTGTGCGGATACCGCGCCATGCTCATTTGTTGAAGATCTCGAATGACTGACTTCCCCGCACGTGCCCCCAGTTCGCCGGCACCAACGCGCTTGCGCGTTGCGGCCGCTACCTCGACGTCGATCAGGTGCGGCGCGTGGATTCTCTGTCCCGGTTTGAGGATCCACTCAGTAACCCAGAGGCCCTCGGGATCCTTCGGCGTGAGGAAGTCGAAGGCCGCAGAGGCGTCGAGGACGATCACGACTCTTCGCGCAACTGGCGGATGATGTCAGCGGAGTCCCGCCCACTCACGAGCGGCTTGCGCCGGCGAACGCGGCCAGTCAGTTCCTCCAGCGTCGGTGTCTCAGCAACGGCGGAGATCTCCTGAAGCAGGTAATCAGAGAGCGACATGCCAGCGCGCGTTGCACGGATCTTGAGCTCGCGGTGGAGGCCGTCAGGGACGTTTCGAATCTGAATCATCTTCGACATGTTACTCACATTATTACATGTGTAAAACATGTCATATGATGGTATGGCCGTGGTGACAACGTCTGCTCTGAGCCGGTGCTATCCTCGCGACGCCCGGGCGCATAGCTCAGCGGGAGAGCGCCCGCCTCACACGCGGGAGGTCGCTGGTTCGATCCCAGCTGCGCCCAC